>NZ_JQNI01000002.1:1200000-1320000 GCF_000745175.1 Deinococcus sp. YIM 77859 | reverse complement strand
AGTGGGCCTGCCGCTGCCCTCGCCGAGCTGGACCGGGCGGCAGATCCCACGCCCGCTGTCCACGTGCTGCGCGCGGGCCTCAGCCGTGCGGACCGTGGCGTGGAGGCCGCGCAGGCCGCCATGAATGCCGCCGTCCTCGCCGAGGATACCCGGCTGTATGCGGGTCTCTCCGCGCTGGGGACGGCCGCGCAGGTCGCGCCGCTGCTGGGGCTGCTGGGCACGGTGATTGGGATGGTGCGCTCTTTTCTGGTGTTCAGCCAGACGAGCTCCCCCACGCCCGCCCAACTCGCGACCGGCATCAGCGAGGCGCTGATCAATACGGCGGCGGGCCTGATCGTGGCGATCATCGCCTACACCGCTCGCAATGCCCTGCGCGCCAAGGCCGACCGCATCGCCACGCAGGCCGAGCGGGTGCGTGAGGAGGTCCCCGCCTGGCTCGCTCCGCGCGCGCTGCACCCAGGGGCCGGGCGCGGCGTTCCCGAAGTCGCCCTGCACTTTGATGCTGTTCCGGCGAGCGGGGCTTCGCGGTGAGGCGGCGTTTTCGGGAGGGCGAGGGCGTCACCTTCGACTTCGCGCCCATGGTGGACATCGTGCTGCTGCTGCTGATCTTTTTCTTCCTGACGAGCAGCCTGGGCGCGCGGCAAAACGCCCTGCCCCTCGACCTGCCGCGTGCAAGCACCACCGTCCAGGAGACGCCTGCCCTCCCCATCGTGAGTGTGGACCGCAGCGGAAAAGTATTCCTGAACGGCCAGGAAACCTCGCTGACGAACCTGGGGGGGCAGCTTAAGCCGCTGCTGAAGACGTCGGGCGGCGTCGTGGGCCTGCGCGCCGATGAGCGCGGCAGCTACGGCACCGTGGTGCGGGTGATGGACGAGATCAAGCGGGCCGGGGGCGAACGCCTCGCCCTGGGTACCCGCAGCCTGCAGAACCGCGGGAGGTGACGGGACCGTGACGGCACGGCCTTCCCCTCGCTCCAATCCCGAGCGGCAGGACCGGCTGCGGGCCGCAGGCGTGACGGTCGCCGTTCACGCGGCGCTGCTCCTCGGTCTGCTCGCGGCGCGCCCCGACCTGCGGCCCCCGCTTCTCTCCACCCCCCCCGATCTGAAGCGCGCCCCTCTGGAGGTCGTGACGCTTGCGCCGCCCGCAGAGGCGACCCCTCCCGTCTCCTCCCCATCCCGGGCAACTGCGGCCACACCCCGTGCCCCGCAGACCCCGAAGCCCGCGCCACAGGCTCAGCCCAAGCCTGCCCCCACGTCTCAGCCCACGCTGCCCAGCCCGCAGGCCCCGGCGCGGCAGGTGGCGCCCGCCCCGTCCCCGGCCCAGGCCCAGCCCGCGCCCGCCGCGCCCCAGCCGTCCGCCCGTACCACGGCTCCGAGCGGGCCGGCGAGTGCCCCGGCTTCGGCGCTCCAGCCCCTGCCGCAGACGCCCGAGCGGGTGAAGGTCGAGTCTGCGGTGCCCGAAGACGTCGCGCCCTTTCCCGTGCCCCAGACTTCAGCCCCCACCCCGGCAAACACCGTGACCCCGGCGCCCGAGGCAGCTGCACCAGCGGGGGCAGGCACGCTGGATCCGGAGCCGCAGGCGCAGGCTGCGCAGACACCTGCCGGTCCCGCTTCCCCCGCTCCAGAACCCGTGACGGCCCTCCCGCGCCGGGAAGACGCTGCACCCGTGAGCGTGACCGAGACCGCTTCGCCCGCCCGGGGCACGGCCACCGCCACGGAGGAGCCCGCTCCGGCACGCGGGGCCGCAGCCCCCTCTGCGGCGCCGGAGACCGAGTCTCCCGTAGCCCGGCTTCCGGCACGTTCCCAGAGTGCCTCGCAGGGCGGCGCCCCCGAAACGCCCGTGACCGAGCGTGACACCCTTGCCCCGGGAACCCCGGAGGCGGGGGCGGGGCGGGAAGGAACCGTCGCCCGTACGCCGCAGGTCAGTGCGCCCGATGCCCCGGCCCCCTCCCGCGACACCGCTCCGGCCACCCCCGCCACCTCCGAACCCTTGGCCTCGGCTCCGGTTCGGACGCCTGTCCCGGCTACGCCGCAAGCGACCGAACCTGTTCGTACGCCCGGTGCCTCGGCCAAGGCCTCCGGTCCCGCCCCCGTGGCCGAGATGGCCCGGCCAGCGCCCACGTCCGGTGCCCCGGCGGGAACGGGGGAGGAGACCTCCAGCCCCACCGCACAGAGCAGAAGTACCCCCAGTGGCGCTGGCGCTGACCCCCAGGCCGCAGCCCCGGCCACTCCCCGTGGGGCCTCGGCCGGGAGGGGCAGCGGCGCGGGGACGGCTCCCGAGCCTGCTCCGGCGGCGGGCGGACGCGGCGGCGCGGCCGGAAGCGGGAATGGCGGCCCGTCTGGAACGGGCGAAGCGCCTGTGCCCGAACGCTCCGGCAGCGGCTCCGGCGGGCCGACTGGGGGAGGCCCGGGCGGCGCTGAGACGGCGCGGGCGGGTGGCGGCGGCACAGTGGCCGGAACGGAGGACCGTCCCCTCACCTGCACCGTGGTGGTGGACGTGCAGGGCCTCGACCGCCGTTTCGCGCGTGCGCCGTCCAGTTTCGTCTTCGACGAGAACGGCAACCAGCTCTGGCCCGACGCCGCCCTGATCCAGGGGGTGAGTTCGCAGCTGGTGAACGAGGGCAACCTCCACACCTACATCACGTCCGAGAGCCAGATCAGCCAGTTCCAGAACGTCACGCGCGTCAAGGCGGCCAAAGTGCAGGCCACCAAGTTCGCGCCCGGCAGCAGCTACATCACGGACGCCGTCTTGGGGGCCAGCGCCGCCGCGCAGTTCCGCTCGGCCGGGAAAGCCTGCCGCGTCGTGTACCTGAAAGACCCGTAACCATCAGCCTCCCGTCATTCCCCCCTGTTATGAGGTGCTCTATGCGTAGAACTTCCCTCCTTGCCCTCGCTGTCCTGCTCTCTGCCCCGGCCCTCGCCTGGGTGCCCAAGCTGGAGGAGACGTCCGCCAAGAACGTGATTGACGGCGCGTATGGCCGCCGCGACCCGGTGCCCACCTACCAGATGCTTGACCTCAGCGTCAAAGACGGTCGGTTTGCTGCGGGAGAGGGCGCGGTCAAGGTCTTCGACGGGGGTGACCGGTGCCTGGCGGACTGGCTGGCCGCGCCCAGCGACTTCAAGCAGGGGAGCCGTCCTGTCGGCATCATCGTCAGCGGTCAGGCCGATCAGCTCTACTTCCAGGCGGTGGACGCCCGCGACAACTTCCGCAACCTCAGCGTTGCCGAAGCCCTGGGTGCGGACCTGAGCGCCAAACGCATGGCGGACGGCCTGCTGCGCGTGGATGTGCAGGTGCGCGGCCTCCCCACCGAAAAGGCCCGTGACGCCTACCTCGCACGGCTGCGGGGCAAGGACGGCAAGCTGATCGCGCCCACCCGCCGCAGCTACGTCAACGACTTCAAGCAGGAGGCGGGCACCTGGTCCGGCACCCTGGTCTACTACTTCGAACCCCTCAAGGCCGGAATCGGCGCGAGCGACAAGGTAGACCTGCTGCTGCGGACCGAGGCGGACACGAACTGCGCCTACAGCGTGACGCTGGACCTGGGCAGCTTCCAATAAGCCTTCAGCCTCAGCGCCGTTGGCCGCTCGCCTGTGGTTGTTTGCCCAGGACGAACGGCCAACAGCTTTGCTCAGCTCCCCGCAATCCTTTCCCTCACCACCGCGATGGCGTCCGGGTTCTCCAGGCTCGTCAGGTCGCCCCTAACCTCACCGCGAATAAGCAGGTCGCGCAGGAGACGGCGCATGATCTTGCCGCTGCGGGTGCGGGGCACGGTGGGTGTGACGATCACCCGAGCCGGGCGGGCGATGGGGCCAACGCCGCGCACGATGGCCTCTGCGAGTTCGTCCTCCAGCCCCGGCCCCACCTGCGCGTCCCCCCGCGGCACCACAAAGGCCACCGGCACCGCGCCCTTGACCTCGTCGGGCTGCGCGACCACGGCGGCTTCACTGACGGCGGGATGGGTGATGAGGGCCGCTTCCAATTCCATCGTGCCGATGCGGTGCCCGGCCACGTTCATCACGTCGTCCAGGCGGCCCGTGACCCACAGCTGGCCGTCTCTGTCGATCAGCGCGGCGTCACTGGCCGCGTAGCTCCCCGGAAAGTCGGTGAGGTAGGTCTGTACGTAGCGGTCATGGTCACCCCACACCGTCCGCGCCAGACAGGGAAAAGGCTCGGTGAGCGTGAGCGCGCCGAGTTCGCCGGGGGCAGCCGCCTGACCGTCCTCGCGGACCACCCGCGCGCGGTAACCGGGGAGGGGATGACCGCAGCTCCCCGGGCGGGTGGGCGTCACCCCGACCATGGCGCTGGCCCAGGCCGTACCGGTCTCCGTCTGCCCGTAGGTGTTGTTCACGAAGACGCGGCCCGCCCCCAGCCGTTCCCGCGTCCAGTGCCACGTTTCGGGGTCGAGCGGCTCGCCGACGAGAGCAATCAGCTCCAGGCGGCTTAAGTCGTGCCCGTTCAGCGCGGCGTCCCCGGCGCGGCGCAGCATCCGCAGGGCGGTCGGCGCGGTGAAGACCTTGTTCACGCCGTAGTGTTCGATGATCTCGTAGGGCCGGGCGGGGGTGGGCGTATCCATCCCGCCTTCAAAGATCACGTGGGTGGCCCCGTGCGCCAGCCCGCCGACGAGCGCGAAGATTGGAAAGGTCAGCCAGCCCACGTCCGCCGTGCACCAGTACACGTCCCGCGGCTGGAGGTTCAGCGCCCACTTGACGTTTGCGTAGGCTCCCGCCAAAAAGCCGATGCCCGCGTGGACAAGCCCTTTGGGTTTGGAGGTCGTGCCCGACGTATAGATGATGAATCCCGGGTCATTCGCTTCCAGGGAGATGGGCTCGGCGCGGCGGGTGGTGTTCCTCAACAGCGTGTGGAAGTCGTGTTCGCCCGGCTCCAGCGGGGACGCCCGGTCCACCCGCCGGGCGACGATCACCTGCGGGATGTCTAGACCCTCCTTCGCCTCGTCCAGGGTGGCCTTGAGGGGGACCGTCTTGCCCCGGCGCAGGGTGGCGTCGGTGCAGACGACGACCTTTGGGCGGGCGTCGGTGAGCCGGTCGCGCACCGCCGAGGCGCTGAACCCCGCGAAGATCACGCTGTAGATCGCGCCGATGCGGTAGCAGGCGTGGATGGCAATAAAGGCTTCGGGGACGTTGCCGAGGTAGATCGCGACCCGGTCACCCTTCTGCACCCCCAGGTCTTGCAGGGCGGCGGCGAAGCGGGCTGCGGCGTCCGTCAGTTCGCCATAGGTCCACGTCTCACGCAGGCCGTCCTCGCGCTCATACAGCAGGGCCGTGCGCTCGGGGGGATGACGGTCGAGGCAATTCACGCTGACGTTGCCGGTCGCGCCGGGGTAGTAGCGGAAGTCTCCCAGCGTACCCTCTAGCGCCACGCTCGGCGGCTTTTCCCAGCACAGTTCGCGGGCGATCTCCAGCCAGTAGCTCGGTGGATCGAGGGCCAGCAGCCGCGCGGCCTCCTCGGACGAGACGGGCGCGGCGGCCTTGAGGGCGTCGGTGGGCGGCACAAGCGGATACTCCAGCAGCGATGGGTCCACGGAAAAACCTCCAGGGGCAGGTTGTGCTTGTGCCGCACGCTAGCGCGTCCACATGAGGGATGCCAGCTCGTACAATCCCCCCGTGCCCGCCTCCTTTCCCCTCCTGGCCGTGGATATCGGCAACACCAGCACCGTGCTGGGTCTCGCGGACGCCTCGCTGACCCTTACCCACACCTGGCGCGTCCGCACCAACCGCGACCTCTTGCCCGATGACCTCGCGCTGCAACTGCATAGCCTCTTCACCCTCACCGGGGCGCCCATTCCGCGCTCGGCGGTCCTGAGCAGCGTGGCCCCGCCGCTGGGTACGAACTACGCGCTGGCCCTGCGCCGCCATTTCCGGGTGGAAGCCTTCGAGGTCACCGCCGGGAACCTCCCTGACGTGACGGTTGAGCTTGACCAGCCGGGCAACATCGGTGCAGACCGGCTGTGCAACCTGTTCGGCGCAGAGCGGTACCTCAACGGGTACGAGTACGCGGTGGTCGTAGACTTCGGCACCTCCACCAACTTCGATGTGGTGGGACGGGGCCGGCGCTTCCTGGGGGGCATTCTGGCCACCGGTGCGCAGGTCAGTGCCGACGCCCTCTTTGCCCGCGCCGCCAAACTCCCGCGCATCACGCTCGAAGCGCCCGCGAGCGCGATCGGGAAGAACACCGTCCACGCGCTGCAATCCGGCCTGGTCTTCGGCTACGCCGAGATGGTAGACGGCCTGCTGCGCCGGATCCGCGCCGAGCTGCCCGCCCCCGCCGTGGCCATCGCCACCGGGGGCTTTGCCCGGACCATCGAGGGCATCTGCCGCGAGATTGACTTCTATGACGAGACGCTCACGCTGCGCGGGCTGGTGGAGCTGTGGGCGAGCCGGGAAGGCATCGGGAGAACCCTGTGAGAATCGCTAGCCTGTTGCCCAGCGCCACCGACCTGCTGTTTGACCTGGGACTAGGAAGCAGCGTGGTGGCCGTCAGTCACTCCTGTGACCATCCGGGGGCAGCGGGGTTGCCGGTCTTGACCCGCTCCATCGTGAATCCGGACGCTCCCCAGGTCGAGATCGACCGCGCGGTCAGCGAGGCGGTGCAGGCGGGCCGCGCCCTGTATCAGGTGGACGGTGAGCTGCTAGACCACCTCGCTCCTGATCTGGTGGTGACCCAGGGCGTCTGCGAGGTCTGTGCGGTCACGCCTGGAACGCTGGAGACGGCGGTGCGCTACCTGCCCGGCTGCCTTCCCGCCACTCAGGTGCTGAGCCTGGAGGGCCGTACCTTTGCCGGAATTCTGGACGACCTGCGAGCGCTGGCGCGGGCCACCGGGGTGCTAGAGAGGGGAGAGGCCCTCGCCCGGACGATGCAGGAACGCTGGGAGAACATTCAACCCGCACCCGGCGCGCTGCGCGTCCTGACGCTGGAGTGGGTGGCCCCGCCCTTCTTTGGCGGCCACTGGGTCCCCGAGCAGGTGGAACGGGCGGGCGGCGTGAACGTGCTGGGTCAAGCGGGCTCCGATTCCGGCCGCACGAGCTGGGAGGAGGTGGCCGCCCTTGACCCCGATGTGATCGTGGTCATGTGCTGCGGCTACGGCCTTCGCGCGAATGTAGAGTTTGCCCTCACCCTGCGGAACGGCCCAGAGCTGCGCGCTGTCCGCGAGGGCCAGCTCTGGGCCGTGGACGCGAACGCCCTCTTCAGCCGCCCCGCGCTCGGCACGGTGAGGGGCGCGGAGGTGCTGGCCGACCTGCTGCGGGGCCAGGCCCGCGAGGGAGAGAGCGTGCAGGTGCCTTGAGCGCCTAGAGCGTCCCCACAAACGCCACCAGCACCAGCAGGCCGAACCCCAGCCCTCCCACCAGCAGCGCCGGACCTCCCAGGCGCCGCAGGACAGCGAAGTCCACCCCCAGCCCAATGCCTGCCATCGAGGCCGCCGTGAGCAGTAGGCTGGCCGTCTGTATGCCCCTCGTGACCGGCTTGGGCAGCAAGCCCGCGCTGCTCACCACGCCGACGAGCAGGAAGCCCACCAAGAAGGCGGGGAGGAGGGGAGGCCGGGCGACCCGTGTTCCCGCGCTCACCGTCTGCCGGCGCCGCAGCAACCCGCCCAGCAGCAGCAGCACCGGCGCGAGCAGCGCCACCCGCGTGAGCTTGGTCAGCATGGCGAAGTCAAGGGCCTGGTCGCCCTGCGCCGCCCCCGCCGCCAGCACCTGCGCGATCTCGTGGAGGCTGGAGCCGGTCATCAGGCCGTATCGCTGCGCCCCCAGCTCCAGCGGCAGCGCCAGCAGGCTGTACCCCACCACGCCCACCGTTCCCAGCAGGCTGCACACCGCGACGGCCACCGAGACCTCGTCCTCGTCGGCCCCGATCACAGGGGCGGCGGCGGCGATGGCCGAGGCCCCGCAGATGCTGGAACCAACGGCGACGGCCAGCCCAAGCCCAGGTGGCAGCCCCAGCCGCCTCGCCAGCCACGTCATGCTCAGCAGCCCCACGGCGATCACTGCCAGATCGAGCAGCAGCACCCGCAGGCCCGCGTGCGCGAACAGCACGAAGTTGAGCCGCACGCCCAGCAGCACCACGCCCAGCCGCAGCAGGGTCCGGGCCGCGTACCCCGCCCCCGGCTGCACCCCGGCGGGCAACCCGAACAGCCCGCGCACCGCCAGCCCCAGCAGCAGCGCCAGCCCCAGCGCTCCCAGCACCCGCAACCCCGGTAGCGTCGAGAGCAGGGAGGCCCCCGCGGTCAGCAGGGCCACCAGGGCCAGGCCCGGAAGGAGGGAACGGAACGAGGTCGATTTGAACATGCACTGAGGCTAGAAATCATCGAGATATAAATCAAATCGAAGTTTTTGGTAGACCATTACAAAAATAACTATAATTGAAGCATGGCCCTGTACGCCGAGCATCTACTGACCTTCGCCGCGGTCGCGCGCAGCGGGAGCCTCACAGCGGCGGCACGTGAACGGCATCTCAGCCAGCCGTCGGTCTCCACACAACTGAAGCTGCTGGCGGAGGCGGTGGGCGAGCCGCTCTTTACCCGGCACCGCCAGGGCGTCCGGCTGACTCCGGCGGGGGAGGCGCTGCTGCCCCACGCCCAGGCCCTGGGGCGGGCGCTGGAGGGTGCTCGGCAGTTCGCGTCCGACCTGCAAGACCTTCAGCGGGGCAGGCTGCGGGTGGTGGCGAGCACGACCCTCGCGGCCCACGTCCTGCCGCGCCCGCTGGCCGCCTTTCACACCCGCTACCCTGCCGTCACGCTCGATATCCAGACGGGCAACACCCGCGAGGCCGTCCGCGATCTGCTGGAAGGACAGGCCGACCTCGCGTTGATCGAGGGGCCGGTCCAGCCCTTTCCAGAGGGTGTGCAGGCGACGGTGATCGGTCGCGACGTCCTGCGCCTGATCCTGCCGCCGGGGCACCCTCTGGACCGCCCCCACCTGGAGGCGGGCGATCTTCAGAACCTGAAAGTCATCTGGCGCGAACCCGGCTCCGGCACGCGCGAGGTGGCCGAGGGCGTGCTGCGTCAGGCGGGGCTCACCGTGCAGCCGGTCCTGGAACTCGCCGGGACGGAGGCCATCAAGGAGGCGGTGATGAGCGGCCTGGGTGCCGCCTTCGTCTCCGAGCTGAGCGTACGCCGGGAACGCGCCGCCGGGCAACTCGCCAGCCCCGCCCTCGCCCTGCCCGGCCTAGAACGGGACCTCACCGCCCTCACCCCGGAGGTTCCCTCCCGCACGGCTCGTGCCCTGTTGGCAGACCTCCTGGCCCTCCGGGAGGAAGGCCTGTAGCTTGTGGCCGAGAGAGAAAAGAAGGAGGGGGACGTCATAGTCGTCCCCCATCCCTTCATGTTGCCTATACCCCCAGCAGCAGAATCGCCTTGTGAATCGCCCACCCCAGGGCGATACAGGTGGGGATGGTAAAAACCCATGCGCTGACGATGCGCCCGGCAACCTGCCACTTGACCTTCCGGAACCCCTTGGTGGTGCCCACACCCATGATGCTGGCGCTGATGGTGTGGGTGGTGCTGACCGGAATGCCCAGGCGGCTGGCCGTCTCGATGATCAGGGCCGCGCTCGTCTCTGCCACGAAGCCGTCCACGGGCCGCAGGTCCACGACCTTAAAGCCCATCGTCTTGATGATGCGCCAGCCGCCCATGGCGGTTCCCAGGCCTATCGCCAGAGCCGCCGAGAGAATCACCCACAGTGGCACGTGGTCAAGCTGCGTGCCCAGGTAGGCGCTCAGGGCAAAGGTCATGATGCCCATCGTCTTTTGCGCGTCGTTGCCACCGTGCGAAAAGGCCATAAACGCCGCCGAGCCGATCTGGAGCCAGCGAAAGGTACGCGTCACCGTGCGCGGCCGCATCCAACGCAGCACCAGCCAGGAGAGGAGGGCCATCAGTAGGATCGGCACGAGGAAGCCTAGAAGCGGACTGGTCAAGAGGCCGGTGAGCGTCTTTGTCACGCCCTTGGGAATGATGATGCCCCAGCCGCCCGCCGCGACGCCTGCGCCCACCAGGCTAAAGATCAGCGCGTGGCTGGAGGAGGAAGGCAGGCCTTTCCACCAGGTGTAGAGGTTCCAGCCAATAGCGCTGAGGAGGGCCGCCCCGACGAGTTCCAGGGTAGCAAAGCGCTGCGGAACGATGTCGGTGGCGATCGTCTTGGCGACGGCGGTCCCGGTCAGTGCGCCCACGACGTTGAAAAGGGCCGCCATGCCGATGGCCTGCGCCGGCGTGAGCACTTTGGTGGCAACGGAGGTGGCGATGGCGTTGGCAGTGTCGTGAAAGCCGTTGATGAAGTCAAAAGCCAGAGCCAGCGCGAGGACAACAATCAGGCCGATCAGGGCGAATTCCATGCTGCAAAAGCCCCCGCTTCAGGCGTTCTTGAGCAGGATGCTCTCGACCGTCTTGGCGACGCGCTGCGCCTGGTCGCTGGCGTCCTCGATCAGGTTGACGATCTCACCACCACGCATCGCGCGAATCATGCCCGGCACGTCGTTCACGCCCTGGTACAGCATGCGTTGGACGTTGTCACTGATGGTGTCGCCCTCGTCCTCCAGTTGGCGGATCTGTACGGCGAGGGCGGCGAGTTCACGCCGGCGCCCCGTGTCTTCGATCAGGGGCATGCCCTGCGCCAAAAGGGCACACTGCTGCTCGACCACTCGGGCCAGCTGCGCCATCTCCGGCTGCGGCCGCTCCACCCCGTACAGGCTAAGCCGGCGCGCCGCCTCCTCCATGTTGTCCACCAGGTCGTCGAGCTCGTGATTGAGGGCAATGATGTCCTCGCGGTCAAAGGGCACGATAAACGATTCGGCGAGCATGTTGGTGATCTCGCGGCTGATGCGGTCCCCCTCGTGTTCCAGGTCGCGGATCCGCTGCACCTTGCGTTCCACGTCGGTGTAGTTTTCGAGCAGCTCCACCAAGGCCTGGGCGGTGGCGTGGGCATTCCGAGCAGCCTGAGCGAACTTCGCGCTGAACTGCGGGTTTTTGGGCATGAATCTTGACAACACCATGATAATCCCCTCCGATTCTCTGCCCTTTTGTCAGCCCGGTGTCAGGCCTCTGCCCCGTGAGCGGGCAGGGCAGCGAAAGCGAGATGCCCTCAGCCTCCCGCGTCCTGTTGAGTGTAAGCGGTTCCTTGCTGTTGGGGGGCGCTGCTCAGGACTCAGGCGGCTGGAGCGGTGTGGGCAGGAGACTCGGGGTTCGGGGTGAGGTGCACGCGGTTCCCCCCGTCCTGCTGCGCGCAGACGAGGGCATCCCGCGCGTGCTGCAGCAGCGCGTCGCCCGTCGGTTCGCCCGACCACACCGCCACCCCGACACTCACGGTGGGGAGGACGCCCCCCAGCGGCCGTGACGCCACCCGCACCCGCAGCCGCTCGCAGTTGGTCCGTGCAAACCGGGCATCGGGGACTCGCATCAGCACGGCAAACGCTCCCTGACCCAAGCATCCCAGCACGTCTTCGTCACGCAGGGCATTGTTCAGGGTACGGGCCACATGGGCGCGCAGGGCCTCGGCAAACGCCACCCCCCGTTCCTCCTGCACCTCCTGAAGGCCGTCCATCGTCAGGACCGCCACCGCCAGGCCTGCCCCCCGGTGCGGCAGCTGCGCGGCCAGCACCCGCTCCAGCGCGCGGCGCCCCGGCAGTCCGGTCAGGGGGTCACGGGCATGGTCTGGGAGGCCCCGCCCCGCACCCTGCCGCGCGACCACACGGGCCCGGCGCGCTGCCGCGTGCTGCCCCAGCAGCGCGGTTCCGCCCGCCAGCAGAAGCTGCACAAGCAGCTGTAGCAGCGCGCTTCCCATGTCCCCCCAGGCGGGCAGTGGCCCGATGACAAAGGTGATCCCCAGCAGCAGCGTCGTTCCCAGCGCCGCAGCGCTGACGATCTGGCCCCGCCGCTCGCCCAGCACCCAGGTCGGCACGAGCAGCAGCACCAGGAACCACGGAACCACCTGCGTCAGCGCCGTGACTCGCCCAGGTACGTTCGGCAAGAGCAGCAGCGCCGCCACCTGGCCCAGCATGGCGCTCCACCCTCCGGCCAGCAGCAGCAGGTCCAGAACCCATAGCGGGCAGCGGGGCACCAGTGCCAGCAGCAGCGTCAGGGCCAGCGGCACCGCCAGCCACGGAACGTGAGCAGCAAGGAACGTTCCCGGTACGGGCAGCGCCAGTGGGAGAAGCATGCCCAGCAGCGCCAGAGGGAGAAGGAGTTGGTACAGTTCCCGCCGGTCCACGTTCCGACGGAACACCCGACCGCCACGCCAAGCAGCTGACAGGGGCAGGGCCTCGGGGAACGGCTGGCAGGGCTCGCGCATATGCTGCCAGGGAACCACGCTCGGCCTCACCAGAACCTGACATCTCCCCACCGTGCTGGGGGAAAAGACCCTACCCCCAGCGGGGGACCTGCCCCAGGCTTTTTGAGAGCCGGACAACATTCAGTTGAGCCGAGGAAAGCCGTCGGGGTTGATACTCCTGGGCTGCATATTCATTTTCCCCGTATCCGGCTACATATGCCTCACCGCCGCAGCCCTTGAGGGCTTGTTCGCCCCTGACGCAAGTGGCGCCTGAGCTGTTCAGCCTCCGGCCCGAACAGGCACCGAAAAAGGCCAGCCTGGCCGTGAATACTCAGACTTTTGTCCGGCTCTTACGCCTTGGGACGTTGACACCCTGCCCCCTTCCTGGTACAGTGTCACCCGCTTGTCCGCAAGGGGGCAGGCAAAAAGAGTGCGCGGGAGTAGCTCAGCTGGTTAGAGCGCACGCCTGATAAGCGTGAGGTCGGCAGTTCAAGTCTGCCCTTCCGCACCAAGTGTCCCAGACGGTCGGCAGACTGCTGGGATTTTTTGTCCTTGGCTGGAGCTGCCAGGAGGCCGTGTCCTGCGGCCTCCTGATCACTCCTTAGTAGGCTTTTCGCGCACTGTGCTGCCGATGCGTCTCAAACCCCTCTGGAACCTGCGCGCTCTCTCGACCGGGCGCGTTCACCCCAGCCAAGAGAGTTCGTACTGGGGCACATCGCTGCGCTCCGGGTGGTGACTGCTGCCCGGCAGGTGCAGGGTGTGGCTGACCGAGACATCAGCCTCAATACGCCCAACGTGACCCCGCCAACTGTAGGTCAGGGTCACCCGTTCGCCATTGACCTCTGCCTGCCGGTGGGCGGTGAGCCAGTCCCAGCCGTAGCGGACGAGCACCTCACGGTCAAGCACCTGCGCGCGGGGCGGCAAACCAGCGTAGCCGCGCAGGTGTCCCCGGACCTCGGCGGGCGAGACTTCGCGCCGGGCCACCCGCACCGCCAGTTCGGGGCTCAGGTGGGCCCACCACAGACCGCTGGGCAGCTCGACGGCTGTGGCGGCAAAGCGGTGACCTCCAAAGTGACCGGTGCGCCAGCTGCGAAGGCCCGCCTGTTGCAGGGCGTGATGAACCGGCACGCCGTATTTACCGCAGGCGGCGTCCACACTTCCGTGGGTACAGACGTGCAGGTCAGGGCCGTCTGGCGGAGAGAGTGGCTGCCAGTGCCGCAGGTTGGCCGGTTCAAGGAGGGTATCGCGCAGGCCCCGCGCCCAGGCCTGTTGCGGCCACGTCGAAGCGTAGTCGCGCCGAACATACCCGTTTCCCGCCAAGGTGTAGTGCCGCACCCGCAGGGGCTGTTCTCGCTGCGCCGGAGCGCTCATGAGCAGACCGAAGCCCGCTCCACTGGCTTCAACCTTGTCGCGCAGCTGCGCGAACAGCGCCTGCTGTTCCGGGGTCCAGTGTTCGAAGTCGCGCAGTTGTGCCCAGGTGCGAACGTCAAGTTCCAATACCGTTACCTCGGCCCAGTGCGGAGCCGTGCCGATGGGATCCTCGGCAAGAGCCCGCGAGACGTCGGCGCAGAGGGGCAATTTGGATGATGAGGCCGTCATCGTTGGAGGGCGCCACAGGACGGGTTCACTGCACCTTCTCCAGGATGAGTCGTGTCAGCTCGTTGCTGTTGCGAATACTCACCAGGGGCCCGCTGTAGGGACTGAAGTCTTCGGGCACGTACACCACGCTCTGGGCCCGGAGGCGCTGACCGACGGGCGATTTCAGAAAGGCGTCCACGCCGTTGTACTTGCCGCCGGGAGGAAACAGCACCACCAGCGTTTGCCGGTCAAGGCCCAGCAGGGCCTCGTCACTGATGGGCGAGCCAACGCCCAAGGCGCCTTCCTTGGGCTTAAGGCCGTCCTTGAAGCCCAGGGCGCGCAGGTCGGGAATCAGGCGCACACTGGTGTAGATCCAGTTGCTGCCTCCGGCAAAGGGCGCGATCACCACGACCTTGGGGTACGTTTTGAACACACCCGCCGCGAGCAGTTTGCGCGCATTGGCGCGGTGGGTATCCGCGACCTGCTTGATGACCCGTTCTGCTTCTGCCTGCTTGCCAAAGAGCTTGGCGAGGTCGCGCAGCCCCTTTTGCCAGAAGCCCGGGCTCGCCTCCTTATACCCGATGGTGGGAGCGATTCGGCTGAGTTTGTCGTAGTTCTGGTTGCCGTCCCAGGTGAGGCGCACGATCAGGTCAGGCTTGAGCGCCGTGATGGTTTCCAGGTTGGGCGCTTGCCAACTTCCGATGTAGGCGGGCTGGAGCAGGTTGATGTGGCCATAGAAGCCCCGCTTGAGCACCTCGCTCTTGATGCGGCCCCCGCTCAGATCCGAGGGCGTGAAGTACGTGCTGCCTAGCCCCACCACTCGGTCGCTCACCCCCAGCGCTGCCAGCCAGCCCAGCGCCTCCTCATCGAGCGCCACCACACGCTGCGGATTTTTCTTCACCGTGGCGGTGCCCTCATCGTGGCGAATGGTCAGGGTCTGAGCCTGCGCCGGCAGGAGGGCCGTGCCGAGCGCCAGCGTGAGAAAGAGCAGAGGCTTGGTCATGAGCGGTAGCATGAACTAAACCTACTGAATTAGTCAAGTTTTGTTCGCTGACCCGGAGGCCCACAGGGCAGCTTGCCCTGGGATCAGCTAGATCAGGCTGAGCTGCTCGCTGCCCTCGAGGTGCGCGAGGTGTTCGGGCAGGTTGCCGGGTTTGTCCATCACGATCTGTTCGGCCTTGTAGGAGGAACGGACAAGGGGCCCGGCGACCACTTCGAGGAAGCCCATACGAAGCCCTTCTTCCCGGATCTCGTCGAACTCGGCGGGGGAGACGTAGCGCTCTACCGGGAGGTGGTGCATGGTGGGGCGCAGGTACTGGCCAAAGGTAATCACGTCGACGCCGTGGGCGCGGCAGTCCGCCATCGCCTCGCGCAGCTCCTCGCGCGTCTCGCCCAGACCCAGCATGAGAGAGGTCTTGGTGATCACGTCCGGGCGGCTCTTCTTGGCGTGCTGCAGCACGCCCAGCGTGCGCTCGTAGCCCGCGCGGATATCGCGCACCGGGTGGGTCAGGCGCCGGACCGTTTCCAGGTTCTGCGCGTACACGTCCACACCGCTTTCCAGCACCAGGTCCACGCAGTGGGGGTTGCCGCCGAAGTCAGGCGTGAGGGCTTCGACGCGCGTTTCGGGGTTCACACGCTTGATCGCCTGCACCGTCTTGGCGAAGTGGTACGCGCCCCCATCGGGGAGGTCGTCTCTGTCCACCGAGGTCAGCACGACGTACTTCAGGCCCATCAGGCGCACAGATTCAGCCACGTGGGCGGGTTCTTCGAGGTCCAACCGGCCCATGGGGTTTCCAGTATCCACCGCGCAGAAGCGGCAGGCGCGGGTGCAGATGTGACCCATCAGCATGAAGGTCGCCGTGCCCCGGCTCCAGCACTCGCCGATGTTGGGGCACATCGCCTCCTCACAGACGGTGTGCAGGCGGTGTTCCTTGACGATCTTGCGAACCTCGCCGTACACCTGCCCGGTAGGGATGGTCACCTTGAGCCACTCGGGCTTCTTGTCGCGCACGGGAACGCTGTCTTTGCGGTAGATGCCGTTCTTGACGAACTTGGGTTCCTTGGCGGGTTGGGTCATGTCTTTAGCTCCCCGCTGCGGCAGGTTGCGGCAGCGTCCAGTCGTAGTTCGCAAAGGTGGTGTGAAAGGCGCGGACCAGGGCCGCCCGGGCCTCGGCCATGCTGGCCGAACGGGCCAGGCCGCGCAGCTCGTACTCGCGCTCCAGGCTGGTCATCTGCGTGTCCGCAAGGCCGCAGGGCACAATGAGCTCGAAGTGCCCAAGGTTGGTCGTGACGTTGAGGGCCAGCCCGTGCAGGGCCACGTGTTGCTGCACCGCTACGCCAAAGGACGCGATTTTCTGCTTGTACTCGCGGCCATTGATCTCGCGCGGGTCCACGTACACGCCCGCGTAGCCGGGGTTGGGCCGTGCGTCGGGGAGGCCGAGTTCGTTGAGCGCCGCGATGGTGGCCCCTTCCAGCAGCCGCAGGAAGTCCTGCACGCGCCGACCCACCGGGAAAATCGCGTAGGCGACGAGCTGACCGGGGCCGTGGTACGTCACGTCGCCGCCGCGCTCGACCTCGAGCACCTCGATGCCCTGGCTGGCGAGGTACTCGCGCGTGACGATGATGTTGCGGCCCTCCTTCGCCTTGCGGCCCAGGGTGAGCACGGGTGGATGTTCGACCAGCAGCAGCGTGGGCCGCCCACCTGCGGCGACGCGCGCATGATGCTCGTGCTGCACGTCCCACGCCTCGCGGTAGGGCATCACGCCCAGGTCCAGCACGTCGAATGGTGCGTCCTTCACGGCCCGATTGTACGCCCCGGCTCCCCCGACCAACGTGCCGGAGGGCCAGATTCGGGGGGAATTGACCAGCTGTACTGGTTGCCGGAGCGCCGCGCAGTGGTGAGGACGGGAAAAGGGTGAGGCCGCGAGTGTCCGCCCCAGGGGGACAGCTAGGCGGAGCTCCGCCTTCTGGCCGAGGTGCCCCCGCGCCCTCGGCCCTTAGGCTGGGTCATGCCGATTCTCGTTCCCCCATCCGAGCGGTACAAGACGAGCTTCCTGGACGCCGTGCGCGAGGCACAGGCCAGCGGGAGCGGGCGGGGTGACCCTCTGAGCCGGAACATCGAGGAGGCGGGGGCCGACTTCGGGGCGTTCGTCGCCGCGTTGCGCCGCTTTGAGTCGCTCGCTGCCTGAAGTGACGTCCACGCCGAGACGCGCTGGCTGGTCGAGGGGGACACCTACCTGAGCCGGGTCAGCATCCGCCACACGCTGAATGCCCGCCTGCGCGAGTTCGGCGGTCACATCGGCTATGAAATCCGGCCGTCCGTCCAGCGGCAGGGATACGGAAAGCTGCTCCTCGCCCTCGCGCTGGACCGTGCCCGTGCACTCGGCCTGACGCGGCGTGATCGAGGCGAACGGCGGCGAGCTGGAGGGCGAGTTCAGGCTTGCTTGCTACGAGAGGCCGATTCGGCGCGACTGAATTGAACTCTGACGCCCACGGGCTCCAAAAGGTGAACCTGTAGACCTGGCCGAAGCGGTATGGGCCTGCCACGTAGTCGAGCGACCGGCGGCCCTTTCCGGATTGTGGTGGCTGGGAACGGATCCGTATCAGCCTTCGCGCAGCTCTTCGGCTTTCTGGTGTACCCGCTGCGCCAGGCTGTCGAGGGCTTCCACCTGCTCGGGGAGGGAAACGGCCGTTTCGGTGACTTTGTCGACCACCGCCTCCCCGATCTGGGTCAGGGCCTCGAGTTGCCCGCTTCCGGCCTCGTCGAGTTCGGCAATGCGCTCCACAATGTCCGTGCCCACGCCCGCCAGCGCCTGCACCTCCTCTCCGGCGCTGAGTTGCCGCAGGGCTTCCACCCGCTGCTGATGTTCGGCGCTCAGACGCTCGAGCCGTGCGATCTCTTCGAGTGTGTCCGCCTGTGCCTGCGCCGCCGCAATGATGGTGTTGAGGGCGTCCACCTGCCCCTGCACGCGGCCCTGAATCTGCCGCAGCGTCCGTTCATTGACCTCCCCGACGGGGGTGCGCATCACGTCCTCGAGGGCCTGCTGAATCAACTCGTCCAGCGCCTCGGCCGCCCTGATCTGTGCCTCGCCGCTCTGCACAACCTCTTGCAGGATCCGTGCCTGGCTCTCACGGTCCTCCGGGCGGGCTGCGAGGGGCAGGGCCCGCACCTGCTCGGTCGCGAGCCGCACCACCTGCCGCAGCGTGTCCGTTACGGCCAGACCTTCGCGGCCCGCTCGGATGATGTCTTCGAGGGCGCGGGTCTGGGCCCAGCCCGCTGCCCCCACGTGCTCCCTGGCCCGGACCTCAGCGATACGCCGACGTTGCGCATTCGTTGCCTGCCGCGCCTCGACGAGCAGAATGTCTTTTTTCTCTGCGGAGTCGTTCACCACGACATGTTGCCGTTCCCACTGTATGAGACAAAGTGAGCCACATTCCTGAAGACTGCATGAAGGCCTGAGGCTTCCCCTTGAGCTGAGCGAGCGGCCCGCGTATACTCCTTCGGTCAGCCCCGCCGCAACGCGGGTGCGTCCATCAGGCCAAGAACGTCCCTGCCTGCCCCAGGCAGGAGGTGGGGCGGTCCGCTGGCAAAGGAGAACGAGATGCAAAACGTGAAAGTGAACCGCGGCGCGATCCTGCGTTCGGTCGAGCAGCCCCACATCAAGACGGACCACCCCGAGTTTCAGCCCGGCGACACCGTGCGGGTCGAAACGAAGGTCGTCGAAGGCAACCGTACCCGCAACCAAGCGTTTGAGGGCGTGGTGATTGCCATCAACGGCACGGGCAGCCGCAAGAGCTTTACGGTTCGCAAAATCAGCTTTGGTGAGGGTGTGGAGCGCGTCTTTCCCTTCAGCAGCCCGCTCGTTGCCAAGATCACGGTGCTCGAGCGCGGCAAGGTGCGCCGTGCCAAGCTGTACTACCTGCGCGAACTGCGTGGCAAGGCTGCTCGCATCAAGAGTGACCGCAGCCGCGTGATGAAGGACGCTGCCCGCGTTCAGCAGGCCAAGGGTGCCGACCAGGGCAGCAGTCCCAGCGAGGCCCAAAGCGGCGTGGAGCCCGTTCAGACGCTGGGCGAGTAAAGCCCCGTCCCTCGGCCGCCCGCCCCGTGGTGGGCGGTTTTTCTTTTGCCGCTGGCGCTGCTAGGCTGCCGCCCGTGAGTGCTCGTCCCCCCACCGACCTGCCGCTACTGCTCGCCTTTGATCTCGACGGAACCCTGATCCCCGACCAGGGCCGCGAGGTGCCCGGTCCTACGGCGCAGGCGCTCGCCCGGCTGCGGACCCTGGGCGTGCGGCTTGCGATCATTACCGGGCGCGACACGCCGCCCCGTCCCGTGCGTGAGGCGGTGCAGCCCGACGCCGTCGCTACCAACAACGGCGGTCGCATCGAGGTGGGCGGCGAGCTGCACGCCGAAGCGCACTTCACCCCGGCTGAGCTGGAGGCGATTCTCGCCCATGAGCTCGCAGACGCCCGGGTGGTGGTCTTTACGGCAGGTGGCCTGTACGTCGACCTCCCGCCGGGCCGCGAGCCAGAACCCTGGATGCAGGCCCGGAGCTTTCGGCCTCTTGCCGAAGCGCCGCGCGAGGGCATTGTCAAGGTCGGCTTCTACCATCCCAACGTTGCGGCGTTCGCGGCCCGCCTGCGGGCGAGTCACCCGCACCTCGTTCTTACCGGCGCGCAGCCCCCCTACACCGAGTTCCTGACGGTCACACCGGTCGGGGCCCACAAGGGCGCGGCCCTCACGCTGATTGCCCAGGCGCTGGACATTCCACTGGAGCGCACCGTGGCCTTTGGCGACAGTGACAACGATCAGGCGATGCTGGAACTCGCCGGGCACGCGGTGCAGCTCGGTACCCTTCCCCTGCTCGCCCCCCACGCCCATGAACAGGTGGCCTCCCCCGAGGCGCTCGGCGCGTACCTGCATGGGCTGGCCGACCGAATCGCGGCGAGAAGCGCTGCCGCTGCGGAGACCTAGAGCGGGCCCTCCTCTGCTCTGCGCCCGCCTTCCAGCCGCAGATGGTGCGTGAGTCCCGGTGGCGCGTCCTCAGGCCGGTGTGCGATCACCAGCACGTGGGTGCCTTGCCGTACCAGTTCCGGCAGCAGGGCCAGGAAGCACAGACGGGTCTCGGCGTCCAGAAAATCTAGGCCCTCGTCCAGCAGCAGGAGGCGGGGGGTGTGGATCACCGCGCGCGCGAGCAGCAGGCGGCGAAGCTGCCCCTGCGAGAGCGTCTCGGCTGGCCGCTCCAGCAGGTCCGCCGCGTTTAGCCGCGCGGCCAGCGCCTCTACCTGCGCGGCCTGCTCCAGCGTGAGGTCAGGCGTGAAGCCCTCAGTGCCTGTCCACCCGCTCCCAATCACCTCGCGGCCCGTCCAAGCGCGGCGCTGGCGCCAGCTGATCTCCGCACCGACCAGCCCGACCGCGCGCCGCCGTTCGCTCAGCAGGTCGCGGCGCAGAAAGGGGCGTTCGATCCGGCCGCCCAGCGCGGGGTGGAGTTCCCCGGCGAGCAGCCGGGCGAGGGTACTCTTGCCGCTCCCGTTCTCGCCCGTCACCAGCCAGTGCTGCCCGGCCCGCCACGTCCAGGAGAGTGGCCCCAGCGCTCGCTGACCGTTGCGGTAGACTTCCACCTGCCGCAGCCGTACGAGATCGCCGGCACCGGGGGGCGGGGGCAGGAGGGGGCCCCGACGTGGGGCCGTAGCCAGGCGGTCTGCCGTCCTGATCCGTCCCCCCTCCACCCGCAGTGTTCGCCAGGGGAGTGCCGGGGCTTCGGCGGGGCGGTGTGTGGCGAGGACGAGGGCGACCCCCGAGGCATGAAGTTCCCGCAGGATCTCCCCCAGCGTGGCGCGTGCCGCGACGCTGAGGCCGTCGGTGAACTCGTCGAGCAGCAGCAGTTCTGGGCGGGGCATCAGCGCCCGGGCCAGCATCACCCGTCGCCGTTGCCCGTGGCTAAGGGTGCGGAAGTCGCGCTCCAGCAGGTCCGTGACCCCTGTTCGCGCCGCGACCTCGCCGAGCCGGGCGAGTGCCCTCGGTGTCGGCTCCCACAGCCGCAGCGTGTCGCCCTCGAACCCGGCAAGCAGCACGTCCCGCACGCTCTGTGCCCAGTCGCGCGTCAGATAAAAGGCCTCGGCGTCCGGTCCAGTGACCGACAGGGTACGCCGCGCCCGCACCGCCGACCGCTGCACCTCCCCGCCCAGCCCGTACACCCGCTCGCCCCGCACCGGAGCCACTTCGCCGGCCAGCAGGCGCAACAGCGTGGTTTTTCCGCCGCCGTTGGGGCCCAGCAGCAGCACAGCCTCGCCGGGTGCAACGTTCAGGGTGACCTGTTTTAGCAGGGTGGACCCACCGGCACGTACCGTCACGTCCCGCAGGTCTACCAGCGGCGTTTTGCTTGGCTTGCCCGTCATCCCCAGGAGTCTAGGCACTTTTCCGTTTCCACAACGAAGCCCCCTCCAGTCTGGAAGGGGCTTGGTGTGTTCGCGTCCGCCTAGCGCTTGCTGAACTGGGGCGCGCGGCGGGCCTTTTTCAGGCCGTACTTCTTGCGCTCGACCTCGCGGGGGTCACGGGTCAGCAGGCCTCGCGGCTTGAGCTGGGCGCGGAAGTCGGGGTTGACCTTCAGCAGGGCGCGGGCAATGCCGAGCTTGATCGCGTCGGCCTGACCGCTGGGACCGCCACCCGTCACGGTGATGACGGCGTCATAGCGGCCCGCGGTGCCGGTCTCGCGAAACGCCTGAAGGGCGTGGACAGCGCGCAGCAGACCGCGGAAGTAGGTCTGAAACTCCTTGCCGTTCACGAGAATTCTGCCTTCGCCGGGGCGCAGGAACACCCGCGCGACGGCGGCCTTGCGGCGGCCAGTGCCGTAGAACTGTTCAGGGGTCGCCATAGTTACCGAACCTCGAGTTTCTGGGGCTTCTGGGCGGCGTGGGGGTGCGTCTCGCCCGCGTAGACCTTCAGGCGGCTGTGCATCGCGCGGCCCTGGCGGCCCTTGGGCAGCATCCCGAAGACCGCGTGCTCGATCACGCGCTCGGGGTGCTTGGCCAGGGCCTGGCGCGCCGTTTCCTTTTTCAGGCCGCCCTGGTAGCCGGTGTAGCGGGTGTACACCTTGCCGTCCAGCTTGTTGCCGGTCAACGCCACCTTTTCGGCATTCACGACCACCACGAAGTCCCCCTGAATGATGTTCGGGGTGAAGTCGGGGCGGTGCTTGCCACGAATGCGGCTGGCGACCAGCGTCGCGAGGCGGCCCAGCGGCACGCCCGCCGCGTCCACCACGACCCAGTTCTGCTCACCTTGTTTGGGAAAAAAGGTTTTCACCGTGAAACTCCAAAAGGGGAATTTGGCTGCGACACGCCCCGCGGCCTCGGGGAAAGCCTCTGCGTGCGTGTCCGGGGGCCTCCCGGTCGCCTCGGCCCTACCAAGCACGAGACACTAAAGAAAAAGGTATCAGAGGAAGGGGGGAAGGGGCAAGGGTAGGGAAGAGCGTTAGGCGCTCCCCTCCGTCAGCGCCTCCATCGCCAGGCGGTAGCCCAGAAAGCCCAGCCCGCTGATCTTGCCCCGGCAGACCGCCGCCGTCACCGACTGATGGCGAAACGCCTCGCGGGCGTCTACGTTGGAGATATGGACCTCGACGACGGGAAGGGGTTGCCCGGCGATCGCGTCCCGCAGCGCGTAGGAATAATGCGTCAGCGCGCCCGGATTGAGGACGATGCCGGTGAAGCCGTGCTCCTGCGCGTCCTGAATCCACTCCAGCAGTTGCCCCTCGTAGTTGCTTTGGCGGCAGGTCACCGGCACGCCGAGTTCGGCGCCCCACGTCTCGCACAGACGTTCCAGGTCTTCGAGCGTCTGCGAGCCGTACACGTCCGGTTCGCGCAGGCCGAGACGGTTGAGGTTGGGGCCGTTGAGAACGAGGATCATGCTTCAGCCTACCGGGTTAGCTCAGGCTGGTGACATCTGTTTGCCACGTCTCAAAAGCCCGCCGCAACACCGTTTCGGGAACGCGTGCCAGATAGGGCTGAGCCAGGTCATGCAGGAGCACGAAGCGGACGCCCTGCGTATCCGCCTTTTTGTCGCGGGCCATATAGGGCCACACGTCGTCAAAGGTGAGGGGGGGGAGGGGCTGGGGCCGCTGCCAGCGCAGGAAGGCAAGCGTGTGCCCGCTGAGGTCCGCGCCGCCCAAAGCCCGGCTGAGGAGGGCCGCGTAATGCATCCCGTACCCGACCGCCTCGCCGTGCGTGACCGCGTGGTTCGTGGCTGCCTCCAGCCCGTGTGCCAGCGTGTGGCCGAAATTCAGAAAAGCGCGTTCACCCTGTTCCGTCAGGTCGCGGCTCACCACCCCGGCCTTGACGGCGACGGCGTCCGCAAGGGTGTCTTGCAGCCCTGGTCCCCCGGGGCAGAAGCCAGGCGAGAGCACGCGGGAAAGGAGGGTCGGGTCGGCAATCAGGCCGTGCTTGTACGCCTCTGCGGCGCCCTCTGCGAACACGGGACGGGGCAGGGTGGCCAGGGTGTCCGTGTCACACCACACGGCCCTGGGCGGCCAGAACGCGCCGACAAGGTTCTTGCCCTCGGGCAGGTTCACGCCGGTCTTGCCACCCACTGCCGCGTCCACCATCCCCAGCAGCGTCGTGGGCAGGGTGTAAAAGGCCACGCCGCGCAGGTAGGTCGCGGCGACGAAGCCCGCGAGGTCGGTGGCGGCTCCACCGCCCAGCCCCACGACGGCGCCGTCACGAGGCAGGTTGACCTGGGCGAGGCGCGAGAGCACGTCCGCGTACACCGCGAGCGTCTTGCAGTCGTCGCGAGCGGGGACCGGCACGGTCACGCAGGGAGAGAGGGCGGCCTGGACCACCTGGACATAGGCGGGGGGCAGGTCTACGGGGTGAAGCAGGGCGACCTGCCGCTGCGGCACCCGCACCCGCGCGAGCAGGCCGGGGCCGACCTCCACCGCGTAGGGCTGCGGCCCACCGACCTCAATCCGCCGCACGTTCCTCCAGGGGGTGCGCGGGGAGCTCGTTTCCTCGGGTGGCCTGGCTGTCTGCCCAGTCCCACAGGCGCTCGATGACCTCTTCTACGATCTCTTCGGCGGGGCGACCGTCACTGTGGATATGGATGGTGCCCTGCCGGTAGTGCTCCTCGCGCTCGGTCATCAGGGTACGGATGCGCGTGAGGGGGTCGGGGGTTTGCAGCAGCGGCCGGTCGCTGTGACGGGTACGCTGGTACACCGTCTCGGGCGAGGCCCACAGCACCACCACCGGGCCACGTTCGAGCAGCATGCGGCGGTTTGCCTCGTGGATAAAGGTGCCGCCGCCCAGGCTGACCACGGCGTAGTCCAATCGGGTGACGCGGCGCACCACCTCCGCCTCACAGGCGCGGAAGTAGCCTTCACCCTCCTGCGCAAACACCTCGGGAATGCTCTTGCCGATCACGCGTGTAATCAGCTTGTCGGTGTCCACGAAATGCAGCGCCAGCGCGCGCGACAGTTCCCAGCCGACGCGGCTTTTTCCGGTGCCCATAAAGCCCGCCAGTGCCACCCAGGTGACGGGACGCACGATCAGGCTGGACCCGTTCATGGGGGACAGTCTAGAGGAAAGCCGGTTTGTCAGCGTGCACAGGTCACCCTCTGGCTCGTCAAGCTCGAGCAGCGACGCGGCAAGGGCCGTCTCGACCCGCCATCCCAGCTCAGTATCAGTACGCCCGAGCATAGGCCCTCGCCGCCTGAACCCGCTCCTGAAGCTCGGGCAGCGTGTCTCCACCGAACTTTTCGAGCACCGCGTCGGCGAGCACCCAGCCGATCACACACTGCAGGATGACTCCGGCGGCGGGCACGGCCGTCGTGTCGCTGCGCTCACGGGCGGCGTCCGAGGGCTCGTGCGTGACCACGTTGACGGTCGGCAG
Source organism: Deinococcus sp. YIM 77859 (assembly GCF_000745175.1). Classification (NCBI taxonomy): domain Bacteria; kingdom Thermotogati; phylum Deinococcota; class Deinococci; order Deinococcales; family Deinococcaceae; genus Deinococcus; species Deinococcus sp. YIM 77859. The sequence continues at coordinate 1,295,277 of NZ_JQNI01000002.1, read as the reverse complement.
CGGCTTCATCAGGGTGGCGATGGGCTTCATGGCGACGCGGACGATGAGTTCCTCGCCGTTCGTCATGCCCGCCTCCAGGCCGCCCGCGCTGTTGGTCTCGCGGGCATAGGTGCCCTCCCGGTAGTACACCGGGTCATGCACCTGGCTGCCGGGCTTGACCGCGTTCTCGAACGCCCGTCCGATCTCCACGCCCTTCATCGCCTGCACGCTGAGACAGGCCTGAGCGATCTTTCCGTCCAGCTTGCGGTCCCAGTGCACGTAGCTCCCCAGGCCGACCGGCAAGCCCCGGAAGCGCACCTCCAGAATGCCGCCCAGGGTATCGCCGTCCCTTTTCGCCTCGTCGATCCGCTCGCGCATCCGCGCGGCCGCGTCCGCATCGGGGGTTCGCAGGTCCGATGCCTCGATCGCGCCGAGCTGGTCCCAGGAGAAGGGCACGCGCGTCTCGATTCCGCCCAGGCTCGCCACGTAATTTGCCCCCTCTACACCGAGCTCCGCGAGCAGCTTGAGGGCCACGGCCCCCACCGCAACCCGCGCCGCCGTCTCCCGCGCCGAGGCCCGTTCCAGCACGTCGCGCAGGTCCTTGTGGCGGTACTTGATGCCGCCGGTGAGGTCGGCGTGGCCGGGGCGGGCATCGGTCAGCGCCTTTTTGCGCGGCTCGCCCCCCGGCTCGGGCGACATGATCTCCACCCAGTTGCGGTGGTCGCGGTTGGGAAGGACCAGCGTGACCGGCGCCCCGGTGGTGCGGCCCGCGCGGACCCCGCTGAGAAGCTGTGCCTCGTCCGTCTCGATCACCATGCGCCGACCGCGTCCGTAGCCGCCCTGCCGCTTGCGGAGCCAGGGATTGATGTCACCGGTCCCCAGCGGCAACTGCGACGGCAACCCCTCGATGATGGCCGTCAGTTGCGGCCCGTGCGACTCCCCGGCGGTGAGATACCTCATGGAGGGAATGTAGCGCCGCGCACGACGAAAACGGGGTGGGCTGCCCAAACAGGGCGAGCGGCCCCGTGCTCGAAGCCGCCCGCCGGTGCGCCGCGCCTCCTTCTACTTCACCACGGAGCCGGTGATGATCACAAGCAGCTGGCTCTGCTCTCGGCGCGTCGTCTGCTGGCCAAAGGCCGCGCCGATCACCGGGAGGCTACTCAGGAAGGGCACGCCGTCGTTCGTGCGCGATTCCGCCACGCCCAGCAGGCCGCTCATAAGGACCGTCTGTCCGCTCTTGAACGTCACGGTGCTTTGGGCTTCGGAGTTGGTGAAGTTCAGCAGGTTGGGCAGGCCAGTGGTCGGCAATTGCCCGGCGATATTGCTCACCTGCCCGCGCACCCGCAGCGTGATGGTGCCGTCCGGTGCCACCTGCGGATCGAAGAAGTCCAGGTTGAGGCCGTAGTCGATCTGCTTCTCGATGTTGCCGCTGCTGGACGGAATGTTGATCTCCAGCCGCCCGCCGCTTTTGATGCTCGCCGCGGCGTTGGCCGAGGCATTTTGTGAGTTCGTGCCGGTGCCCAGCGACCGCTGCCCGCTCTGCATGGAGATGTTGCCGTCGTACACGCGCTTGGTGAAGCCCTGATTCTCCAGCGCCTGAAGGGTGGGGAAGATGTTGAAGCCCACCAGCGAGCGTGTGGGGTCAAAGGTGGCGCCCAACCCGCTGCCCCCCACGCTCACGTTGAAGCCGCCGAAGTTCACCTTCCAGTCCAGCCCCAGGCTGCGCGCGGCCGTCTCGGTGATCTCCTGAATGCGGACCTGCACGTTGATCTGCGGCACCACCTGGTCGAGTTGGGGGACCAGTTCGGCGATCTGCGTGACCTGCTCGGGGGTACCGCGCACAATCAGCGTGTTCGTGCGCTTGTCCGCGATGATCGTCGCGCCGCTGGCGTCGGTCGCCGCTTGGGCGGACTGTTGTGCGCTCTGCCCTTCCGGCTGTGCGGCACTTGTTCCTGCCGTCGGCACGGTGACCGTGACTGCGTTTCCGTTCGCGTCGGTCGCGTTCACCGGCACGTTGACCAGTTTCTGCGGGTCGCTGTCCCCCGTCAGGTCACGCGCCAGCGTCCCCTCAAGCGTTGCCTTGACCTCCTCAGCACTCGCATTCACCAGTTGGAAGACGCGCTGCACGGTCTTGGGCACGGCTGCTACCGGACGGTCCACCTGGGCGAGGAGAGCCAGGGCCGCGTCGAGCTGCGTCTGCGGGCCGGTGATGACCAGCTGCCCGGTCTGTCCGACGGGCGTGACCTTGAGGCTAGGGTACTGGGCGGCGAGCAGGGCCGCCACATCCGCCTGTACCCCCTTGACCGTGTAGAGGCGTTGTGTGGTCGCGGGTTCCGGCGGTGCGGGACGGTCCACCTGGGCGAGGAGAGCCAGGGCCGCATCCACTTCACTCTTGACGCCGCTGAGGATGATCTGCGGCGACGAACCGTACTGTGTCAGGTTGAGGTTCGGATAACGTGCCTTGAGCAGGTTGATGGCCTCGACCGGACTTCCCTTGACGGTATAGATCACCTGGCTTTGTGGAATGGCCGGTACCGCTGCCTTGGGAACGTCAATGGTAGAAATAAAGCTGCGAACCTTTGCCGTCTCTTCGGTGGTACCGCCAACAATCAGACGATTGTTCTCGGTGTCCGGGACAATCTTCAGCGTTCCTGTAAGGGCGTAGCCGTCGAACTGCCGAACCTTGTCAACGATCGTCCCGTTAGAATCCCGGATGGGCAATTCTGTGTAGATGCGTTCTCCGAAAAACTCCAGCGCCCTCTGGTGAGCGTACTGGGCGTTGATGTGGCTGAGGGGTACCGCGAGTTGCGCGGGCCGCTGGCCGATGCGCAGAACCTGGCTGTTGCCGACGCGGACCACGCTGTACTGCAGCTCGTAGATATCCATCAGGAGCGGCCAGACCTCGTTGAAGGGCTTCCTGACGAAGTTGTACGCGATGGGCTTGGCGCTGAGTTCCTGGGGGCGGCCCGTGGGCGAGGCGTAGCTGCCGCCGCCTGTCGCCGTGACGGTTGACGTGCGGGTGTCCGTCTCCGTGCTCGTGGTGGTGGAAGACGTGGTGGAGAGGCGGCCTTCGATCAGCGCGAGGGCGTCGACATTGAAGTTAAACACCACCTCGTACCCTGCGCTCTTGGCCACGGCCGCGAGCAATACGGACAGGGGACCCCGGTAGCTTCCGGTGTTGACGGAGACCGGGACGGGGCTCAGCTGCGGGTCCACGAAGCGGCTCGGGGCAGGTGTGGCGGCCTCCGGCGTCTGCGGCGTGGCGGGAACGGGGGTGGTCTGCGCAGCGGCCATACCGAGCGCGGCGGTCAGCAGGAGGACGTATCTCTTCACGGCTCACCTTTTCTCTTCAAGGTTCAGGGTGGTGGTGTCGTTGCCCCGCGCGAGGGTGACGCTCTCCGCGGTCACCTCACGGACAGTCACGTCCGAGTCGGGGAGGGTCTGCCCGGTGGAGACGACAAAAAAGCCGTCTGGTGAGTGCAGGATGGCGGTGTTGACCGGGCCGAGCACGGCGGAGGCCAGCGAGAGGCCGCGGCTCTGGACCCAGCGGTCAAGGTCGCTCGTGGACGCCGCGGGGTCCGCTGCCCCCAGTTGGGTGATGGGCTTCGGCGTCCCCGGTGTGGGCAGGACCGTGGCGGGGGGCAGCGCCGTCTTGCCCGAACCGTCCGCTGCTGCGGCATCCGAGTCGGTTTTGCCGGCTCCCAGATCAAGGGGCTCGCGCGGCACGCTCAACGCCACGGCGGGTGGCCGGACGGGAGCTGGAAGGGGCGTGGACGGCGCAGGCAGGTTCTGTGGGGGCGTGACCGGCTCGGTCTTCGCCTCGCTCGCCGGGCTCGGCGTGGTGGAGGGCGGGAAGGGAGCGCCATTCACCGCAGGGCGCTCGACGGTCACGCGCTCGGGTGTCTGGGGGAGGGGAGAAAGGGTAAGGGATTCGCGCGGGGCAGTGGCGACCGGAGAAGCCGTTGTGGGACGGGGCAGGTTCAGCGGGGCGCTGGGAAGAGCTCCGGGTGTCTGCGGCTCGGGGGTGATGCTCGCCGCCTGCTGGGCCGGTGGCTCATCTTTTTTCTCCAGAGCCAGGGGCCGGAAGGGATTGACGCTGGGGATCGCGGCCAGCGGGGTGTCAGGGTTGATGCCGCTCGGGGTAGGAGGAGTGTCGCCACTGCCCGCCTGCCCGAACGCGGGGATGGACGGTACCTCCACCGCGCCGCTCGGTTGCGTCACCGTACCGCCGCTGCTGCTGGCCGGGGGGGCCGGTGCGCCTCCTGTTCCAGCCACCTCATCGCTCGCTGGGGGCGTCTGGACGAGGTCAGCTGCGTGGCGCTTGGCGTTCCACACGGCGATGCCGCCACTCAGGGTCAGGATCAGCAGCAGAACGAGCAGCAGCTTCATCTCGCGCGAGAGCTTGAGCTGCCCGGGGAGACGTTTGCCGAATGTCACTGGGCACCTCCCGTGGGCGCGGCGGGCGGTGCCGCCGGTGCTGCGGGGGCGGTGCCCGCGCTCGCCTGCTGCTCGTCAAAGGTGTAGACGGTGAGGTTCAGGGTGCCCTCCAGCGTGGGGTTAAAGGTGCTTGCCTGCGGCAGCTGCAGGTTCAGGCCGCTGACGGTCGTGAAGCGGTTCATGGTTTCCAGGGACCGCAGGGCGCGGAACACTTCGGCGAACTGACCGCTCACGCCCAGGTTGAGGTTGATGGGCCGCACGCCGCCGGGCAGGCCGCTGGCCGTGCCGTTTTGCACGGTGAAGGTGGTGAGTTCGGCTCCTGCCGCGCTGATGTTGCGCCGCACCTCGTCGAGGACCACGCCGAACTGTGCGGTGGCCGGCAGCGCCCGCAGGAACTGGTCCCGTTCCACCTGAAGCCGGGCTACGGCCACGCGCAATTCCGGCAGCTCGCGCTGAGCGGCGCGGTGACGTTCGGCGTTCAGCCGGGTGGTTTCGAGTTCGCCCTTCAGCAGTGAGATTTCCTGCTGGCGCGGTTGAAAGCGCAGGAAGTACCACAGCAGCAGAAGCAGCAAGCAGGCGGCAACGACAAGCAGAAACAGCGGCCGTGGGGCGACTTTACTGGACATCGGCACCTCCTGCCGCCGCCCCTACACCGGGCTGAGCACCGGCCGTGTCCGTCGTGGCTGCTGAACCCACCAGACCCACAGACGCGGCAAAGGTATAGCGGCCTGTCTCGCCCTCGCGCTCCAGGCTGCGGAAATTGACGGCGAAGTTGGGGCTGTTTTCGAAGGTGTTCAGGAAGTTGACGACCGACTGCTGGCTGCGAGCAGTGCCCGAGAGGTCGATCTCACGCACCACGTTTTTCCCGGTGTAGATGCCGCTTTGTTGCAGGCTGGCGAGCGCGCTGGGATCGAGTGGTTTCACGCTCATGGACGTGATCGCCACGCTGCCTGCGCCCGGAAGCTGCGCGGCGAAGGCAGCCACGTCGTTCGTCCAGTACGTCTTGCGGTCCCGCAGCTCTCCGGCCACCTTCGTGACCTCCTCCAGCGTGCGCTGGGTGGCCAGCAGACGGTCGTATTCCTGCTTGGCGGGGGTCAGGGCAACGATCTCGCCCTGCAACCGGTCCTGCTCGGTGCGCAGCCGCCGCAGTTCGCCGCCAACCGACAGTTCAGGCACCAGGATGGCTGCGGCGGTGAGGCCCAAGACGGCGGCGGTCGCGTATCGCCAGGCGTTCGGGCGCGTGCTGCGGCGCTCGGTGTGCGGCAGCAGGTTGATCTCAACCATGCGGTACCCCCCGTAGCGCCAGACCCAGCGGCACCGTGAATTCCGGTGCATTGGCCTGGAGGTAGCCGGTATCCACGTTGGCCGCGTCGGTCTGCACGGTCAGCCAGGGATTGCCGACCTCGACCCGGAAGCCCAGGGCGCTGCTGATCGCGCTCGCCAGGCCCCGCAGCTTCGCGCCGCCTCCCGCGATAAAGGTCCGGTCGATCACCACGTCCCCGGACTGTACCCGGTAGAACTCCAGCGAGCGGCGAATCTCGGTGATCAGGTCGGCGAGCACCGGGCGAATCACCTCGAAGACGCGCGCCGGGCTGTACTGCTCGTGCGCGCCCAGGCGCAGCGGCGTGTCCTCGTTCTGTCCGGGCGTAACGGCGCTTCCGCAGGCGAGTTTAACCTCCTCAGCGGCGCTGAAGTCCAGATCAAAGGCTTTTTGCAGCGCGGTGGTGAAGTCGTCGGCCGCCACCCCAATGTTGCGGGCCATCAGCAGCCGGTCGCCACGCACCAGGCTGATCACGCTGCTGCTTGCGCCGATCTCCAGCACAAGCGCCACCTCACCTGCCTCCGTGTAGTTCAGGCCCGCCAGGGTGGTCTTGTTGAGGTGTTCACCGAGCAGGTTCCCGCGCAGGGCGCGCAGCGCTGCAAAACTCTTGAGATCCACCACGACGGGTTCTAGGTCGGCCAGGCGCAGCACCTCGACCTGCCGAGCCACCGCCTCGCTGGGTGCGGCGGCAAGCACCGCCTCCAGCTGCCCGTCTTCTGGGACGGCGGCGGGGTCGTCGAGCAGGTCAAAATCCAGGTTCACCTCTTCGATGGGGTAGGGGATGTAGCGCTCCGCCTCCCACTTGATGGCTTCTTGGAGATCCTGGCGGTCTAGCCGCGGCACCATGATGTTGCGCGTAACGGCGGCCTGGTTGGGCACGGCGGTGACGGCATAGCGGGCCGAGATGCGGTGCTCGGCCAGCAGGCTTTTGAGCTCGTGGGCGACCGCCTGCGGCTCGATCACCAGCCCGTCGCGCATGCTGCCGATGGGCGTGGGCACCATCACGGCATGCTGAAGCACCGCCGGCGTGCCCGGGCGCAGCGCCACCACCTTGATGGCGCTCGTGCCGATTTCCACGCCGATGGCACTCGGGCGCGGCTTGCTTAGGCGTTGAAACAGGGTCGACATGCGTCCTCCGAGGGGCGGGTTCTAGCAGGGGCTCATCTGGGGGAAAACCGCTCCAGGAGGCAGGGAAGAAGCGGAGAGAGAAAAGACGAAAGGCGGCTGCATGAGCGTCTCATGCAACCACCCCCACACTTACGTAACTCTGACAGCCCAAAAGACCCGTCTGGGACGGGGTGGAGTGCCCTGAATCCAGGGCGACGCCCAGGGCGCAACCCCCCCGAAGGATAAAGACCGGATGCCCGGGCAGAAGGCGTCAGCGGCTCAGCGGCGTCAGGTCCACACCGAAGACCCGCACGAGGCCACTCGGCGCGACGGTCACGATGTCCGCTCCCACCACCCCCACCCGGCCGGGACCGTGCGGCACGCTGGCCAGGACCCGGCCTGACGCGTCCAGCCGCTGAAGGGCTGTTCCCGTCAGGCGGTACGTGCCCGCCGCTGTGGTCACGCTGGGCAGGTTCGCCGAACGAACGCCCGTGGGGGTGACTTCGAGGAGCGGCCCGGGGGCCGTCTCGACGATCAGGCCGTCAGCCACGCGCCGCAGCGTCCCGGCCAGCAACACGTAATCCTCGCCGTCGCCGCCGGTGAGGGCCGCCGTGGGTGCGCCGGAGACGCCGCCTGCGGGCTGCCCGGCATAGGTCACCGCGCTGCCGTCCTCGCGGTACGCCCGAGTGGAGGAGAGGGTCACCACCCGCCCCACCGGCACCGACCGTGCGGCGCGGTCCAGCGTGACCAGCAGCCCTGCTCCCGGCAGAGCGGCCCAGGCGTCTCCGCCTTGCCAGGCGACCGCCACCGCCCTCCCCGGCAACTGGGGGCAGACCGGCCGGTAGGAGGGCGCGCGGGCCACACAGGCCTGTCCGTTGTCCAGCCAAGTGGCGCCCTCCGGTGAGAAGGCCGCGTCAAAGGCCACGGCAGGCCCGCGCGGGGCCGCCGCCGGAGCGCAGGCGCTGAGAAGGGACAGGGCGGTGAACGCGGCGAGCAAAGAGCGGCGCATGGGTGCATTGTTCAGGAAGGGACGCTGTGGGGCATGAGGCTTCCCAGGCCCGGGGTTCTCTTTGCGGGCCCTGAAGGGCAGAGCGGTCTACCGGGGGGCCTTTTCGCCGTCCCGCACCCGCAGCAGCGCCTCTACCACCACGTCTAGCCCCACGCCCTCCTGCGCGCGCCTCTCGGGCGTCCACGAGATGCCCCGGCTGGCCTTGACGAGCACCACGTCACCGTTCCGAATCTCCGTGAGCAGGTCTGCGAGCAGTTCGGGCACCGTGCGGTAGGCCCGCTCGCCGAGCTCGGCGGCAAAGGCCCCCACCCCGTAGGTGAGGTCGGCCTTCTGACGGGCATGGGCTCCCACCTGGGCGTGCAGCTCGCGTTCGGTCGTGCCCAGTTCCAGCATCCGCCCCAGCACGCTGATGCGGCGGCCCGGAAAGGTGGCGAGGGCGTCCAGCGCCGCCGTCACCGCGAGCGGAGAGGCGTTGTAGGCGTCGTCGATCACGGTGAAGCGGCCCGGATGAACCTGGTAGCGGCCCCCCGGTACCTGTACGCCCGCAAGCCGCCTCGCCGCCTCCGGCAGGGGCATCCCCGCCTCCAGGGCGAGCGCGAGGCCCAGCACCGCGGCTTCGGCCTGGACCCGCGAGGCCAGCGGCAGTGTGACGGGCACGCCCCGAAAGGTAAACTGCGCGCCCGCCGGGGTGACGTCTAGGCCCTCGCCCGCGTAGGTCACGCCCTCGCCAAACCCGTAGGTGTCCACACCGGGATAGAAGGGAGCCGCCTGGGTGCCCACCAGCCCGCGCCGTCCGGCCAGAATGATGCCCTTTTCACGCGCCACGCCCTCCACGCTGCCAAGCTGTTCCAGGTGCGCGGCGCCCACGCTGGTGACAACCCCCACGTCGGGCTGCACAAGGTCCACAAGTTCGGCCATCTCGCCGGGGCGGTCAATCCCCATCTCGACCACCAGGGGAGCGCCGCTTCTCCCGAACTCGATCAGAAAGCAGGCGATGGCGGGGATGGTGTTGTAGACGGGCATAAAGGCCGCGTTCAGCGCCGCTGCCGCGTAGCTCTTGGCGGTCGTCTTGCCCACGCTGCCGGTGATGCCCACCACCAGGGGGTTCCGCGCGCGTTCGGCGCGGGCCCAGGCCAGGAGGGCTTCTCGCGCGTCGGGCACTCGTACTGCCCCCGGAACGTCGAGGTCGGTCAGCACGAAGGGGGCTCCCGCCGCCAGCGCCGCCTCCACGAAGCGGTTGCCGTGCGTCTTCTCGCCGGGCAGGGCCACGAACGCGACCTGGGGCGAAGCCTGCCGGGAATCCCAGGTCAGGCGGGCCGCGGGCCGGGCCTGCGGGTGAACGGTGGCGGGAAAGGGGAGGGACGCGTGGGGGTCAAGCATGGGGGGAAGGTAGCAAAGGGCAGGCGGCTGCCTGCCCACGAACGCCTACTCGAGCGTGACCAGATAGTCGTACAGGTCCGGTCCCCCCAGGTGGGCCTCGACCTCCACCATCGGGAACTCTTTGGCGATGCGCGCAGCGAGGGCGTCCAGATCCTCCTGCGTCTTTTGGGGTCCGCCGAACACCGTGACGATCTCCTGGCCCGCGTAGCTGCGGTTCAGCATCTCCAGCACGCTGCCCTCGGGCGTGCCGCCCGCCTGCACGAGTTCGTCGTCCTTGAGGCCGATCACGTCGCCCTCGGCAATCTCCAGGGTGGTCCCCTCCTTGGTGGTGACCGTCGTCGTGCGGCTGGCGCGGGTGACTTCAAAGGTGGTCACGCGGGCGGCGGCCGCCTCCATCTCGGCCTTCAGGCTCTCCGCGTCGGCGTCAGGCTGAAAGGCGAGGGCCGCGCCAATGCCCTGCCCCAGCGTGCGGGTGGGCACGACCACCGCGCGGCCCTCGAGCAGCTCGGTCGCCTTTTCGGCGGCCATCAGCACGTTTTTGTTGTTGGGCAGAATCAGGACCTTTTCAGCGCTGACTGAGCGCACCGCGTCCACGATGTCCTGAACGCTGGGATTGGCCGTTTGCCCGCCCGACACAATGCGGGCCCCCAGCGAACGAAAGAGCTTGACCAGCCCGTAGCCGCTGGCCACCGCGACCAGGCCCGCGGGCGGCACCTCCTCCTCGGCCCGTGCCGCCGCGCCCGCCATGCCCAGAATCTCGGTGTGCTGCTCGGACATGTCTTCGACCTTGGTCTTGAGCATTCGCCCGTAGCGGCCCACCGTTGCCAGCAGCGCGTCAGGTTCGTTGGTGTGGATGTGGCCCTTCACGTAGCCCTCGGCGCCAACCACGAGCAGGCTGTCCCCAAAGGGGCTGACCAGCGCGCGGATCTCCTCGATGGGCTTGGTGGCGTCCGACATCAAAAACTCGGTGCAGTAGCCGAATTCCTCGGTTTCAAACTGCTCCTGCGCGTAGCTCGTGACGGACGGTGCCTCGGGCAGCGCCTCCCCGCGCAGCGCCGCGAGCATCCCCTGCACCACGTACAGGTAGCCCTGCCCGCCCGAGTCGATCACCCCCGCCTGCTTGAGGGCCGGGAGCATCTCGGGGGTCTGGTCCAGAAGCCGCTGCCCCTCGAAGAGGGCCTGTTCCAGTACGGCGTCCACCGTGTCGCGCTCGCGCGGGCCATTCGCGCCGTCCGCTACGCCCCGCGCGACCGTGAGGATGGTGCCCTCTACCGGCTTCATGACGGCGCCGTAGCCGGCCTTTTGGGCCGCGCGAAAGGCCGCGGCCAGCGCCTCGGGGCCGATCTCCGCCTTGTCGCGAATGGCTTCGGCAAAGCCCTTGAGCAGCTGCGAGAGGATCACGCCGCTGTTGCCGCGTGCGCCCAGCAGCGCCCCGTAGCTGATCGCGCGCGCAACCGACGGCATGCTCTGTTCGTCGCAGGTGTCCAGCTCGCGCCGCACCGACTGCATGGTGAGGTGCATATTCGTGCCGGTGTCGCCGTCGGGCACCGGGTAGACGTTCAGCGCGTTGACCTGTTCGCGGTACACCCCCAGCCAGTCGGTCGCCACCCGCAGCATGTGGGCGAGGTCGGCGGGTTGGAGGGCCGTGACAGGTCCATGCCGAGCAGCCTCAGACACGCTGCACCCCCACCGCGTGGACACGGGTGGCCTTGAGCTCGATCCCGGCCTGCGTCTTCACGACGTGTTCGACCCGATCTTTGATGTTGCGGGCGACGGTCGGGATGCTCACGCCGTAGGCCACGACGACGTACAGGTCAGCCGCATACTCGCCGCCCTCGCGTGAGACGACCACCCCTTCACGGGCGTTGGCGCGGCCCAGCACGCGCGAGAGCCCTTCTTTCAGGGTGGCCGGGGCCATCCCGACCACGCCGGGGATCTCGTGCGCGGTCAGGCCGATCAGAGAGGCGAGCGCCGCCTCGGAAATCACGATGGAGCCAGTCACAGTAGACAGGAGTATACGCGAGGGACTCCCGCCCCACAGACTGGCCTCCCGCTAGTCGCCCAGCTGGGCCTCGGTCGCCGGACCGCTGCGCACGGGGACAGCCTGGCTCCGCAGGGGCAGAACCGGGACGAACAGCGTGACCAGGAAGCCAGCGAGGACGATCCAGATGCTGGTGCCGAACATCTTGGTCATGGCGGCGGTAAAGCCTTCTTTCAGGCCGGTGGAGAGCTGCGCGGCCAGCGTCTTTGCCTGCTCGTTCAGGCGGGTCTTGAGCTGGCTCAAGGTGCTTTGCGTGGCCTGCTTCACCAGCGCGGGCTCCTGGGCCAAGAGAGCCTGCTGCACGCGCTGGGCGGTGGCCTGTGCAGCTTGCGGCGTAGCCAAGGCCTGCGCGGGCAGGGCCCGGAGTTGTGCCTTGAGGGCTTCGGGCGTCTGGCTGCTGTGCAGGAGCGCCTGGCGGCCCGCCTCGCCGTTTTTCAGCACATTGGCGATCTGGGTGGCCTGCGCCGTCAGCTTCTGATGCACCTGGGCCTGGAGGCCGCCCCCCGTGACAAGCGCCTTGAGCTCGGCAGGCAGGGCAGGGTTGGCGGCCAGGGCCTGCGCGGCGGCCCGGTCACCGTTGAGCGCCCGGGCAATCTGCGCGTACTGAGCGGCAAAGGCTTCCTGGATCTTCTGCTCGGCGGGGTTGCCGCCCCCGCTGCTGCTCGCCCGCAGGGTGCCGATGTCGAAGTTGCTGGCGTTCAGCGTCATACCGGGCACCTGCGGCAGGTGCCGGGGAAGTTCTGCGTGCAGGTTATTCAGAAGCAGGGTGCCGAAAACCGCTGCGCCGATCGTCGAGCCGATCTGCCGGAAAAACTGTGAGCTCGAGGTGGCAATGCCCATCTGGCTCAGCGGCACGGCGTTCTGAATGGCGAGCGTAAAGAGGCTCTGGGCAGGCCCTAGGCCCAGGCCCACGACGAACATGCGCCAGCCGAGGTCCGCCAGGGTGGTATGGGCGGTGATCTGCGTGAGGAGGTAGATCCCCAGCATCAGCAGGAGGCCGCCGCCGATCATCCAGGGCTTGTACCGGCCGGTTCGGGCGACGATCTGCCCGACGCCGATGCTGGACAGGATCAGGCCGCCCATCAGCGGCAGCATGGAAAAGCCGCTCTTGGTGGGCGAGACGCCCAGCACCATCTGCATAAAGAGGGGCAGGAACAGGATCGCGCCCATAAAGGCCATCCCCATGATGAAGGAGGCCAGGTTGCCCAGCGAGAACATGGGCACGCGAAAGAGGGTGAGGGGAATGATGGCGTCCTTGGTGCGAGCCTCGACAAGCAGAAAGGCGATCAGGCTGACCGCGCTCACGGCGAACAGGGTCAGAATGCGTGCGCTGTCCCAGGGATAGGTCACGCCGCCCCAGGTGAGGGCCAGCAGCAGCGGAACGGTCATGGCCAAGATCAGCGCCGCCCCGGGAAAGTCGATCTTTCCGCCCGAGCGGTGGGTGAGCCGGGGCATCTTCGCCAGGATGAGAAAGAGGGCCAAGAGCCCCAGCGGCAGGTTCACGTAGAAGGTCCAGCGCCAGGAGAGCTGGTCGGTCAGAAAGCCGCCCACCGCGGGGCCAATCACGCTGGCGAGGCCGAAGACCGCGCCGAAGAGGCCGCCGAACCGGGCCCGCTCGGCGGGAGGAAACATGTCGGCCAGAATGGTAAAGGCGATGGTAAAGAGCGCTGCGCCGCCGAAGCCCGCGACCGCCCGGAAGGCGATGAGCTGGTTCATGCCGCCGCCCAGAAAGTCACCTAGAAACGCCTCGCCCGCGAGGCCGCTGAGGGCCGAGCCCAACAGAAACACCACGATGCCGAACACCAGGACGGGCTTGCGGCCATACAGGTCCGAGAGCTTGCCGTAGATGGGCACCATCACCGTGCTGGAAAGCAGGTAGGCGGTGGTGACCCAGGAGTACAGGTTGAAGCCGTGCAGGTCCTCGATGATGCGAGGCATGGCCGTGCCCACGACGGTCTGGCTGAGCGCGGCGAGCAGAAAGACGACCAACAGGCCGATCAGGGTGATGCGTTTTTCCTGGTCACTCCAGCTGGTTTGGGGAAGGGACGGTGTGGAGACAGTCATGCGCAGTCCTCTTGGGCAAGAAGTTCAAGGGCGCTCAGAAGCGCCGAGAGGGTGGCGGGGTCCAGCCGAGCGAGGCGTGCCCCCGTCAGGGCCTGAGCGGTGTCGAGCGTGTCGCGAATCACGTGTTCGCCTGCCGTGGTCAGGGTCAGGTGCGTGCGGCGCGAGTCCTGCGCGTCGATGTGCCGCTCGATCAGGCCCTGCTTGACGAGTTGATCGAGATAACGGCTGAGCAGCGTGGCGGGCATCTGCAGCTGCTCAGCAAGCACCTTGGGGTACTGATGGCCGTCTTGGATTCCCCGCAGGACAAAGAACTTGCGCAAGTCGAGGCCGTGCCGAGCCGCCAGAAGGGGATCGAGCTCCTGCTTGAGGCGGCGCTGAAACCGCCACATGCTGCTTAAAAACCGCGCGACCTGTTCCCGTGGGGGTGGGGGAAGGGCTGGAGAAATCATCCAACCAAAATACGGCAATAATTCACTTAGGTCAATCATTTCGGAGTGTTAAGTCTTTCGGCCTAGGCTGCCGGAACCGTGGTTTACTGCCCTTCATGCACCTTGTCAGCACGCTGGACCGAGTGGACCTCACGTTGACGTTTTCTGCTGAAGAGGGGGCGGACCTGCCCGCACAGGTGGCGCGGGCGCTGAAGCCGGGGACCGTGCAGGTGCTCGCGCGCGCTGCGGCGGGCGACGTCGCGGTCGCCTTGTCGCCTAGGAACGCCGCGGAGGCTCGGGAGGTCGGCACGGCGCTGATGCGGCTGGCCAGTGACCTCGGGGCGCACCGCGTGCGGGTCGAGGCTGCGGAGTACGGGGAGGCTCTGGCCCTGGCCGCCCTTGCGGCGGGCGACCGCGACGCGCGCTACCGTTCCCAGGCGCAGCCCGGGCCTGCTCAGCTCGCGGTGGAGGGCCTATCGGACCGAGCATACGTGGCTGCTCTCGCCGCGGGCGTTCGTTTTGCTCGCGACCTGGTGAATGCCCCGGCAAACGTCCTGGGCCCCGTCACCCTGGCCCGTGAAGCGCGTGCCCTGGAGGCGCTGGGAGCAGACGTGGACGTCTGGGACGAGAGCGAGATCGAGGCGCGGGGCATGGGCCTGCTGCGGGCGGTCGCGGCGGGCAGCGCCTCGGGCCCCCGCCTGATTCGCGTGACCCTGCCGCCGCGCGGCGCGGCGCAGCGCGTGATCGCTTTGGTGGGCAAGGGCATCACCTTCGATACGGGCGGCTACTCCATCAAGAACGCGCAGGGGATGGCGACCATGAAGGGCGACATGGGCGGCGCGGCGGCCGTTCTGGGCGCGATGCGCGCGCTGGCCGAGGCGCGTGACCGCCTGCCCGAGGGCCTAGAGGTCCGCGCCTACGTGCCCGCCGCCGAGAACATGGTTGGTCCCCAGGCGATGCGGCCCGGCGACATCTACCGCGCCGCCAACGGCAAGACGGTGGAGGTGCTGAACACCGACGCAGAGGGCCGCCTGATTCTCGCGGACGCCCTGGCCGTCGCCTGTGACGAGGGCGCGACCGAGCTGGTGGATCTGGCAACCCTGACCGGGGCCAAGGTCACCGCCCTAGGAGACGAGATCGCGGCCCTCTACAGCACCGATGCGGGCCTGACCGCCCGCCTCAAGGCCAGCGCCGAGGCCGCCGGTGAATTCGTGTGGGAGATGCCGCTGCACGCCCCCTACCTCCAGGCCTTCCAGAAAGAGACGCTCGCCGACCTGCGCAACTCTGACCTGGTCCCTGCGGGGGGCAGCATCAAGGCCGCCCTCTTCCTGCGCGAATTCGTGACCCGGCCCTGGGCGCACCTCGACATGGCCGGGAACGCGATGAAGGCAGGTCGGGCGACCGGCTGGGGCGTAGGGACGCTCGTGGGGTACGTGCTGGGGCGGTGACGGTTACGCCGCCGGGTGGAGCCGTCCCCGCCACATCAGCCGCATTCGCTGCCCAACCCGCCGGTACAGGGGCGGGGCATGGTGGGCGCGGAAGTCGCGGGTCGCGGCTTCGCTGCCTACGTCGTGGCCGTACTTCTCGGTCAGGAAGTAGCGGTGATCCATGATCCAGAGGTACAGGTCCGCTTCGGTACGGCCCGGAAACCGCGCCATCACGTCGTGCTTTTCGATGTTCTCGAGCACTCGGCTGTAGAGGCGGCGGTACCAGCTTTCCACAGCCTCCGCCCAGCTCACGGGCGGCAACCCCGCGCGCTCCGGCTTGCGGTCGAGGAAGTACTGCCGGGTGCGGATGTGCTCCAGCAGGCGGTCGTAGCGGCCCGGCGTGGTAAAGAGAATCTCACGGTGGCCCGGCACCACCCGGCCGAGTTCCGTGGCCTTGAGAAAGCGGGCATACTCCCCCTTGATAATCAGGTCGCGGAGGGTGTCGTGCTCGTCCGGCGGCACGGTGACATGGAGTTCAATCACGTGCGCGTCGATGTAGTGCTGGCCCTGACGGCGGGCGACCGAGACCCGGTGGTTTCCGTCTTTGACGAAGTACAGCTCGCCCACCTTGTAGACCTGAATCGGCGGCAGCTCCTTGCCCTGAAGCTGCGCAGCGCGCACGCCGATCCAGCGCTCGTCGAGGTGCGGCTCTTTGGGCAGGTAGTGCCGGTCGAACTCACGGTAGCGGTCCACAGAGCCGATGATCTGGTCGACCGGGATAGCCTGGACCCCCAGCGGGTGTTCACCTTCTGGGGCGAGGTGCCAAACCCAGTCAAAGGGCAGCAGCTCGTTGGGCTCACGGCGCAAAATCGCCAGCAGGTCGTACACGTCCGCCAGAAAGCGGGCGCGTTCAACCTCGTGGCGGGCCTGAAGGCGGGGATGGGTCTCACTCATGGTCGGGCTCCTGGCGCGGGAACGCCGGGGCCGGGGTCTGCACGGCCGGGGAAGGCAGAAATGCCCCGGCTTTGTGTACACTGTACACCTTTTGGGGCTGCTCGGGGCGGACGGTTGTCCCCCAGCGGGACCTACCGAAATCCTTTACCGATCGCCGCAAAGGTGTTGCTCGCTCTACCGCCCGCCTCTTGAGGAACAGTCAAATACCTCCATGCTCGGCAAGTTCTTCAAGAAGCCGGAGGATGACCTGGGGGGGCGGATTCCTCCGGGGCAGACCCTCACCACCCGCTTTCCGGTCCTCACCTACGGTCCCTCACAGCACTACGCGCCCCAGGACGTGCGGGTACGCATCTTTGGGCTGGCCGAGGAGAAGACCTTCACCTGGGACGACCTCTTGGCCCTGCCGCAGACGACGTTGACCTATGACATCCACTGCGTCACCCACTGGAGCAAGCTCGACACGACCTGGACCGGTGTGCGCGTCGTGGACCTGATGGCACACGTGCGGCTCGACCCGGCGGCCCGCTACGTGATGCAGCACAGCGTGGGGGGCTACACCACCAACCTCCCACTCGAGGACTTCCTGCGGCCCGAGAATCTGCTGGCCCACACCTTTGACGGCGAACCGCTGGCCCCCGAGCACGGCGGCCCGCTGCGGCTGGTCGTGCCGCACCTCTACTTCTGGAAGAGCGCCAAGTGGCTCAGCGGGCTGGAATTCATGGCCGAGGACCGGCCTGGCTTCTGGGAGCGCAACGGGTACCACATGCGGGGCGACCCCTTCAAGGAGGAGCGCTACGACGATGACTGAGGGGGAGGGGTACCTCGTCCCGGACGTGCTGCAACCCGGTCTGACGCTGGTGCTTGTCGGCACGGCGCCCAGCCGCATCAGTGCGCGGGCACGGGCGTACTACGCCAACCCCGAAAACAAATTCTGGCGGGTGCTGTTTGAAACGGGCCTCACTCCCCGCCTGCTCGCCCCGCACGAGTACGCGACCCTGCCGAGGTACGGGATCGGCCTCACCGACGTCGCCAAACGGCACAGCGGCGTAGACGCCGCCCTGCCCCAGGAGGCTTGGGCTCCCCACGAGCTGCGCGCCAAACTTCGGCACTACCGTCCGGCCATCGTCGCCTTTACCAGCAAGCGCGGCGCGGCGGAGACGCTGGGCCTTCCCACCGGGAAGCTGCCCTACGGCCCGCAACTGCTGCCACTGGAGGGCTGCGAGCTCTGGGTGTTGCCCTCCACCAGCCCGCTCGGTCACAACCACTTTCAGCTTGGGCCATGGCAGGCGCTCGCGGAACGGGTGGCGCGGCTTCGGAACGCGGCCTCGGGTGGGAACGCCTTTCATCCTGAACGCGTACCCTGAGCTATGGCTCCTCATGTCACGACCGTTTTCACCGCTGCGCGTCTGGGCTCGCGTGTGGTGCGGTCCCTGACCCGGCCGGTCCGGCACCGTCTGGCACCCTGGCCACGTGATCCCTGGGCGACCCCTCCGCGTCCCGCGCTGCTGCCCGACCTCGGCCGCCGCACGCGCGCTTTGACCTGGCTGGTGGTGCAGGGGGTGGTGGGCTTGTTCGTGGTGCTGCCCCTGCTGTTTTTCTTTGGCCTACTGCTGGCCCTGGGCTGGGACCCGGCGGGCTGGCTGCTGGGGTTGACCCTGTTCCTGGCGTTGTTGGGCCTGCTGCGCGCGGTGATCCGCGGCGCTCGGCTGCTCTCGCCCCAGCCGCTGCCGGACCCCGCGGCGCGGTCCGGCGTTTCCAGCCTCGCCACCGTGGCCGACGACGAAACGCGCCTGCTCACGCTGTTGCGCTCGGGTGAACGCGCCCTGCCTGCTGCGGGCCGCGCCGCGCTCCACGCCACCGTGATCGCCACCCGTGACGCGCTGCGTGCCACCGCCGAGGATGCTGCGCTGGGGCGCGACGCCTTCGATGCCCAGCAGGCTGCCCGCGAGGACCTGCCCGAGCTGCTGCGCACCTACCGCGCCGCCCCCCACACGCCCGAGACCGAGCGCCTGTTGCTCGGGCAGTTGACCCTGATTGAGCGCCGCATGAAGGAGATCACCCGGGAGCGCCAAGAACGGCAGCTCCGCGCCCTGGAGGCCCAGCACCGGTATCTGGAAAGCAAGTACGGCGAGCGTGGGGAAACGCCGCCCCGCCGTTGAGGAGCCCTGTCTACCGGCACAAGAACCCCCGCACCACGCGGGGGCTTGTGCTGATTGGGCGAGCGCCTAGCGCAGGCGCGCCTGGAGCCACCCACTCAACTCGCTGATCTTCACCCGCTCCTGCCCTAGGGTGTCGCGGTCGCGGACGGTCACGGTGTCCGTGAGGCTCGGGTCCTCGCCCTTGCCCACAGTGTCGAAGTCCACGGTCACGCAGTAGGGGGTGCCCACCTCGTCGTGGCGGCGGTAGGCTTTGCCGATGTTGCCGCTGTCCTCGTACAGCACGCGGCCCAGCCCGAGTTTCTGAAGGTCGGCCTTGATCGCTCTCGCCACGCTCGTGAGCTCCTCGCGGTTGCGGGCGAGTGGAATCACCGCCACCTTGATGGGCGCCAGATGCGGCTTGAGCTTGAGCACAATGCGCTCGGAGCCGTTCTCCAGCGTCTCCTTGGTGTAGGCTTCCGCCAATACCGCGAGCATCGCGCGGTCCACACCGGCAGACGGCTCGATCACAAAGGGCACGACCGGCTTGTTCGTCTCGGGGTGGGGAATCGTCAGCTTGGCCACCGAGTCGAGGTTTTCCTCTACGCGCGCCTGGATGCCCAGTTCTGCTTGCGCCTTCGTGTGGCTTCCTAGGTCAAAGTCGGTGCGGTTGGCGATGCCCTCAATCTCTTCGTAACCCAGCGTGGGGTAGTTGTACATCAGGTCATACGTGCGCTTGGAGTAGTGCGCGAGATCCTCTTTGGGCACGTCGAGCACCTGAATCTTCTCGCGCGGAATGCCCTGCGCCTCCCACCAGGTGAGGCGGGCTTCCAACCAGTGCTGGTGCCAGGCCTCGTCGGTGCCGGGCGCGCAGAAGAATTCGATCTCCATCTGTTCAAGCTCGCGCACGCGGAAGATGAAGTTGCGCGGCGTGATCTCGTTGCGAAACGCCTTGCCGATCTGCGCGATGCCAAAAGGGAGGCGGCGCGAGGTCGAGTCCACCACGTTCTTGAAGTTGGTGAAGATGCCCTGCGCGGTCTCGGGCCGCAGGTAGCCGTAGGCGTCCTCGTCGGCAACCGGGCCGATGCTCGTCTTGAACATCATGTTAAAGGGACGCGGCTCGGTCCAGTCGCCCACCTCGCCGCTGAAGGGGTCACGCACGCCCGCCGCCACCAACACCTCGCTGGCCCTGGTGGGGTTGGCCACCAGCGCCGCGACAACCGCCGCGAAGTTTTCGACGCTCTCGCCCATGCCGTCCGCCACCTTCGCCACCACGTCCGGCTTCTGGTCCTTGATCAGATGGTCGAGGCGATACCGCTTCTTCGTCTTGCGGTTGTCCACCATGGGATCACTGAAGGTGGCCTCGTGGCCGGAGTGGCGCAGCACCAGACGGTGCATGATGATGGCGGCGTCGAGGCCCTCCATGTCGTCGCGCTCGTACACGTTTGTGCGCCACCAGGCCGCCTTGATGTTGTTTTTCAGCTCTACGCCGAGGGGCCCGTAGTCCCAGAAGCCCTGCAGGCCGCCGTAGATCTCTGATCCCTGAAAAATAAAGCCGCGACGCTTGCACAAAGAAACGAGTTCTTCCATGGTTTGTGCGGGCATGTCTTCTCCTTTCCCGCCGCCGGAAAAGAAAAACGCCCCGGCGACGGCTCGCCTGGGGACGCAGAAGCTGACATCTACGCGGTTCCACCCCAGTTCCCAGGGGGCGTTGCGCCCACCTCGGCACTTTTCAGGTTATGTCGCTCCCCGCCGCCCTTCACGGCCCGCCACCCGCCTGACTCGCACCATCACAGGCTCGCTCGGGGCCCGAGACGAGTCGGGCCGTTGGGCACGTGTGCCGCTACTCCTGCGGATCAACGCTGCCAGAAGTGTGGCGCAGAAGGGGAGCGGGGGTCAAGCGGCCTCAGTTCAATTCGCCCCGCCCCTGGCCCCGGCTCTTCTCGTCGGCGCGGCGGCGCAGCTCGGCAGCGAGATCACTGAAGTCCTGGGCGCTGGGCAGCACTCGCCGGGCTTGGCCCTTGGCCTCCTGAATCACCCGTACCTGCTGGCGCTGTTCGAAGGGAAGGCCCGCGCGTTTGCGCTCGAAGTGGTTCTGCGCGAGGCGGCCGAGCGCAAAGGTCCAGCCGTACACCGCCGGTGCCGTGATCAGGCCGCCGATCAGGGGCAGAGCCAGCTTGGCCACGCCGCGCATCACCTGCCGGGCCAGCAGGCCGTAGGCGACCGTTGCGCCGAGTTCCTGCGCGATCTCTCGGGCGCGCTCGGCCGTGAGCTCAAACCCGTAGATCTTGCCGATGTGCAAGACCATCTTGGCCTGTACGGGGGTAATCAGCAGGATATCCGCAAAGGGAATGGGTTCTACCGCGATCGCGCCCGAGAGCAGCGCCGCGCTTTTGATCACCTCCTCGGCGTTCTCCTCGGGGGAGAGGTTGGGGTCTACATCCAGGTTGAAGTTGTCCAGCACCTGCCTGACGAGAGGGGGCAACATAGCGCGAGTGTACCGCTCTCTGGTGAGGCAGGTGGCCCGCCAGCACAAAGGACGCGCCTGGGGGGCTGGCGCGTCCGGGGGGGAAGGATGAGGGTTAAAGTCACCGCTCGAAAGACAGGATAAGCCGCCGCTATCACAGCTTTCTGACACGCGCCTCAGCGCCGCCAGCGCGGCCCTTCCCGGGTATCCTCGACGGTCACGCCGACCTGGGCCAGGGTATCGCGCAGGGCGTCGGCCTGGGCGTACTGCTTGTTGAGGCGGTAGTGCTGCCGCGCCTGAAGCACAAGGTCCATCAGGGCGCTCACCAGTGGCGTGTCATCCTGCCGTTCTGCCGCGCTTTTTGCAAAAAGCCCCAGGACGTCTCCCCCCAGCGTACGGTAGGCGTCGCGGGCCGCTGTCAGGGCCTCACGGCCCACCTCCCCCGCGTTGAGGGCCGCGTTGACGTCCGTGGTGAGGCCAAAGAGGGCCGCGACCGCGCGGGGCGTGTTAAAGTCGTCGCGCAGGGCGTTTTCGAACTCCGCCACGTGGGTGGCGATCTTGGCACGTAGGGCCGGGTCGTCGCGCTCGGGGGCGGCAGGCAGACGGCGCTCGACCTCGTGCAGCGCCTCGGTAAGGCGGCGGTACCCGCTGCGGGCGCTCTCAAAAGCCGCGTCACTGAACTCGGTGACCGAGCGGTAATGGCTGCTGACAAGCAGGAAGCGGACCACCATGGGGTCATGCTGAGCGAAGAGCTCTTTCAGGGTCGTGAAGTTGCCCTTGCTTTTGCTCATCTTCTCGCCGTTGACGGTCACCATGTTGTTATGGAGCCAGTAGCGGGCGAAGGGGTGCCCCGCTGCCTCTGCCTGCGCGATCTCCGCCTCGTGGTGTGGAAACTGAAGGTCCAGGCCGCCGCCGTGGATGTCAAAGCCTTCTCCCAGGTACTTCAGGCTCATCGCGCTGCACTCGATGTGCCACCCGGGAAAGCCCACGCTCCAGGGAGAGTCCCAGCGCATCAGGTGGCCGGGCTCGGCCTTTTTCCACAGGGCGAAGTCGCGGGGGTCGCGTTTTTCCTCGCGCACCGCCTCGCGGGTGCCTTCCTCCTGGTCGTCCAGCCGGCGGCCCGAGAGCTTGCCGTATTCCGGCCAGGACCGCACGTCGAAGTACACGCTGCCATTGGACTCGTAGGCGTGGCCCCGCGCGATCAGCTCTTCAATCAGGGCGATCTGCTCGGGGATGTGCCCGGTCGCGCGGGGGTTGATCGAGGGCTTCAGCACATTCAGGGCGTCCATGTCGCTCACAAAGGACCAGAAGTACTTGTCGGCCACCTCCATCGGTTCGAGCTGCTCCAGTCGGGCCCGGGCCTGAAGCTTGTCTTCGCCCTCGTCCGCGTCGTTCTGGAGGTGGCCCACATCGGTCACGTTGGTCACGTACCGCACCTGGTAGCCGAAATGCAGCAGTGTGCGGCGGATAACGTCAAAGGCGACTTCTTTTTTCGCGTGGCCCAGGTGCGCGTCGCTGTACACCGTCGGCCCGCAGAGGTACATGCCCACACGGCCGGGCACGCTGGGCACAAAGCGGACCTTTTGGCGCTGCATCGTGTCGTACAGGTAGATCTCGGGATCAGGTTGGCGAGTGGATGAAGGGGGTAGGGTCATGGAGCCTCCTGGGGAAACAAAAAGAGCCGCCGCGCCACAACAAGGAGGGCGCGGCGGCAGGGCGTGGGCGCTGCTTACCGCGAGGGAAGGCAACACCGGGTCATGCCGCCACTCTAGCAAAGCTGGGGAGAGAACATAAGGCGCCTTCAACGCGTTCCCGCTCGGCGCTCCGTATGATGACCGGGTGATCTCGCCCCCGAAAGCTCCCAATGCCTTTCAGTACGTGTGGCGCAGCCCCTGGGTGCGCGTGGCTGTGTTCCTGCTGCTGTTCTACACGCTGTACCGGCTGCTGGGCCACCTCAGGACCGTGGTGGTGGTGTTTGCGGTAGCGTACCTGATCGCCTACCTCGCCAACCCGATGCTGAGCTGGCTGGAACGTGGACGGGTCAAGCGCGGTCTGGGTGTCTTTTTCGTGCTGCTGCTGTTCCTGGGGATCTTCGGGCTGGCGGCCGCGTTGGTCGTGACGGTCTCGACCCAGCTCATCGCCTTGATCACGGGCCTGCCTGCCCAGATCGGCCGACTGAACGATCTGCTCGACAGCGTCTTTGGCTGGCTCGGCACGCACGGGGTTCCCGGCACCGAGAACGTGCGGGTGCGGCTGACCGAAGCCCTTCAGAACTCCTTACAGGACCTGGGACAAAACCTCGTCCCCCTGTTGCAAAACCTGCTGAGCTCGACCGGCACGATCCTGAGTAGCCTGGTCTCCCTCGGTGGAATCCTCGGTCAGGTGGTGCTGATCCTGCTGCTGAGTATCTACCTGATGCTCGACTACAGCCGGGTGAATGCGGCGCTGCTTCACGCCTTTCCCCGGCCCTGGCAGCCGCGCGTGCTCGAACTGACCGGGCTGGTTGAAACGTCGGTCGGCGGCTACGTGCGGGGTCAACTCTTGATCGCCGCGTTCATCGGGGTGTTTGTGTGGTTGGGGCTGACCCTGATCGGCGTGCCCAGCGCGGCAGCCATCGGTTTTCTGGCGGGCGCCTTTAATATCGTCCCGTATCTGGGCCCCATCATCGGCGCGACGCCCGCCCTGCTGCTGGCCCTGCCCTTCGGCTGGGTCAAGATGCTGCTTGTTGTCGTGGTTTTTGTGGCCGCCAACCAGATCGAGGGCAACTTCTTAAGCCCCTACATCCTCAGCAAGACGACCGATCTGCACCCGGTCACGGTGCTGCTCGCCATTCTGGTCGGCGCGTCCCTGCTGGGTTTTGTGGGCGCGCTGCTCGCCGTGCCCGCGGTGGCGCTGGGCAAGCTGCTGCTGGAAAAGTATTACTACCCCAGTCGGGTGTACACCGACGGCCCTTGACCCCGGCCCAGCCTCTAGAGTGGCTCGCCCAGCAGCTCCACCTGCCGTCCGTCGGGGTCGAGGACAAAGGCCATCTCCCGGCCGCCGGGGCTGGCCTGAAGATCACGGGTGATCACGGTGCCCGAGGCACGCAACTGGGGCAGGAGGGCGCGAAGGTCGGAGACGTGCAGGGCGACGTGCTCTGCCCAGTGGGCGTGTGCTGCGGGCGTCTCGCCGGGAAGTTCAAAGAACTGAAGGCGGCCTTCGCCCAGCCGGACCACGCCCCTGTACAATCCCTCCGGGGTCCTCTGTTCCTTTTCCACCACGCCGCCCAGCCGGGTGTAGAAGGCGAGGACAGCTCGCAGGTCGCTCGTCAGAAAGGACACATGTTTCAGCATGAGGGAGAGGGTAGCGTCAAGGCTCTTCCTCGAGCGTCTTGACTTCTGCCTGACCGTCCGGTCGGGGTGCATTGTCCCTCGGGAGGGGTGGAATAGTAGGCAGTATGGAATACCGCAAACTCCTCGGTACGGACCTGACCCTCAGCGCGGTCGGCTTCGGTGTCTGGACGGTGGGCACGACCTGGTGGGGCGTGAAGGATGAGGCCATGGCCCTGCGCCTGCTGCGCCGCGCCTTTGACCTGGGCATCACCTTCTTCGACAATGCGGATACCTACGCCTCGGGCCGGGCGGAGGAACTCCAGCGCCGCGCTCTGGGAGACGTGCGTGACCGGATCGTGATCGGCTCCAAGTTCGGCTACGACATCTACAACCACCCCGAACGGCCGGGCCAGCAGGAGCGCCCGCACGACTGGACGCCCGAGTACCTCCGCAAGGCGCTGGAAGGGTCTCTGAGGCGCCTGGGGACCGATTACATCGACTACTACCAGCTGCATAACCCCCGTCTCGACGCCATTCGCAAGGACGATCTGTGGGCTGAGCTGGAAAACCTCAGGCAGGAAGGGCTGATCCGCGCCTACGGCACCGCCCTTGGCCCGGCCCTCAACGAGCGGCAGATCGAGGAGGGCCTCGAGAGCCTGCGCCTGCGCCGCGCGCCCACCCAGATCATCTACAACCTGCTGGAGCAGGTGCTGGGCGAGCAGATCCTTCCTGTCGCGGAGGCGGAGGGCGTAGGCGTCATGGCGCGTGTGCCGCACGCGTCTGGGCTGCTGGAGGGCTACATGACCCTCGACACCCAGTTCGAACCGGGCGACCACCGCAACTGGCGCATGACCACCAATGCTCGCCGCAAAGCCTGGATGGAGGACGGCCTCAAGAAGGTCGAGCAGCTGCAGCGCGAGGTTGTGACGGGCCGCGGCCGCACGATCGGCCAGCTCGCCATTCAGTTCGCGCTGCGTTCCCCCGCGATGGCGAGTGTGCTCCCCAACATCTACGACGAGAAGGGGCTGGAGGAATACGTGCGGACCTTTGACGCCGCGCCTCTGACGGACGCGGAATACGGCGCCATTCAGGACCTCTACCGCGCCAACTTCGGCCTGGAGACCGACCTGCGCGGTCAGGCGGTGGCAGGATGAGCGGCCAGCCGCCAGCGGAGACGCCGCCCAGCTCCCGAGGGCGTCCCAAGATGATGGTGGACCTCGATCCCAGCGGTCAGGTCACACAAAAGGAGCCCGACCGCGCCCAGCGGCAGTTTTTGAACTATGCCTTCTACAAGCTCGACCCCGCCTTTCGGCGGCTTCCGCAGGGCGAACGGGAGGAGGTCAAGGCCGAGTTTCTCGCAGCGGCAGAAGGTTGGGTCGCGGACGCTCCCGCCGAAAAGGGCATCATCCAGCGCAGCTACTCGCTGGTGGGCGTGCGGGGGGACGTGGACTTCATGCTGTGGCGCATCGCCTTTGACGTGCGCGACTTTCAGGAGGCGCAGGCCCGGCTCAACCGCACCCGCTTGATGGGGTACCTCACCCAGCCCTACAACTTCATCTCCATGCAGAAGCGCAGCCAGTACGTCAACCGCATCGAGGGGAGCGGGCACGGGCTGGAAATCCTGCCGGGGCAGGGCAAGTTTCTCTTCATCTACCCCTTCGTGAAAACGCGGGCGTGGTATGACCTCACCCCGCACTCGCGCCAGGGCATGATGGACGAGCATATCTACGCGTCCGGTCCCTTCAAGGGCGTTCGGATCAACACCTCGTACTCCTACGGCATCGACGATCAGGAGTTCGTGGTGTCTTTCGACTCCGACTACCCGCAGGAGTTCGTGGACCTCGTTCACCGCCTGCGCTACACCGAGGCGAGCAACTACACGCTGCGGGACACGCCGATGTTCACCTGCGTGAAAAAGGAACTCACCGGCGTGCTGGACGACTTGGGTTGAGGTCGTATGGCGACGGAACTCAAAGGAACGGTCCCCTACGAGGAGACGCTGGCCCGTCTGGACATTCGCCTTGGCCGGGTGGTGGAGGTCGTGCCGGAGCCCAGTGCGCCGCGCCCGGCCTACCGCCTGACGGTGGATTTCGGGCGGTACGGCCGGCGGGTGAGCGTGGGGCGCTTTACCCAGCATCCGCCCGAAGAGTTGCTGGGGCGGCAGGTGGTGGGCGTCTTGAATTTCGAGCCGCGGCGGGTGGGGGACGTGCTGAGCGAGGTGCTGATTCTCGGTGTGCAACTGCCGGGCGCGGCCAGCGGCGAGGCGACGTTCCTGACGCCCGCGCGGGAGGCGAAGCTCGGCAGCAAGGTGTTCTAAGATCGTCAGCCCTACTCCTCCAGGGTCGCCAGTCCGTGGCGCAGCGCGTACAGCGCCGCCTGGGTGCGGCTTTCTAGCCCCAGCTTGCTCAGGAGGCGGCTCACGTGCGTCTTCACGGTCGCCTCGGTGACGTTCTGGTCGGCGGCGATGTCGCGGTTGGAGTAGCCCCGCGCGATCAGTTGCAGGACGATCACCTCCTTGGGCGTCAGGCTCTCGCGCATGTCTGGTGTGCGGAAGTCGCGCACCAGGCGGCGGGCGGCTTCCGGGTGCAGCCGCACTTCTCCCCGCGCGGCGGCGTGGATGGCCTCGGCAAGGGTGTCGGACGAAGCGTCCTTGAGCATGTAGCCCATCGCCCCGGCGTCGATCGCGCCGTTCACCTTGTGTTCCTCCAGGGTGCTCGTCAGGGCGATGACCTCGGTGTCGGGCAAGGTGCGGCGAATGGCGCGGGTGGCCTGGATGCCGTCCATCACGGGCATCATCAGGTCCATCACGACCACGTCGGGGCGCAGGCGCCCGGCCTGGGCGAGGGCTTCCTCGCCGTTGGCGGCCTCACCGACAACCTCGATCAGGGGATCCAGGCTCAAGAAAAGGCGCAGGCCCTGCCGAACGACGGCATGGTCGTCCACCAGCAGGACGCGGACAGGGTGCAGGGGAAGGGGGTCCGTCATGGTGCTCCTTCGGGCGTGGGCGGCTCGCGCCGCGTCAAGGTGAGGGCGGGCGCGTCCACGAAGAGGTCAAGGTCAGGGTCATTCAGCGCTTCGCGGCTGGTGGCGGCCGCATTGCCCTGCTGCACGAGACCGGAGGGCAGGCGGAGGGCGGTGCGGTCCGTAAAGCGCACCCGCGCCCGCACACCGGGGGGCAGGCGGAGGGCGACCTTGCCCCCCTCCGAACGCAGGTCGAGGGTACCGGCGGCGCCTGCGGGCAGGGCCAGCGTGAGGTCACCGCTGCCGCTCGTCACACTCTGATGGTCGGCGCGGGGCAGGGTGCCGGTCACGTCGCCACTGCGGGTGCCGATGTTGAGCGCTTCGGCGCGGGCGCGCCCCAGGTCGAGGGTCACGTCGCCGCTCTCGGTATTGACGCGCAGGGACGGAGCACGCCAGCTGCCAGAAGCGCGCAGCTTCACGTCGCCGCTCAGCGTGACAAAGGTGAGGGGGCCGCTTTGCCGCTCGGGCAGGGTTGCGACGACGTCCCCAAACCCGCTTCGGACGTTTAAGGCACGGATCCGCAGCGCGTGCAGGTCGAGCCGCGTGTCGCCGCTCTGCGTGTCGGTCGTGAGGGTGACCGGCACTCCCCGCGTGAGCTCAAGGTTGAGCCGGTGCTGAAGGGACGGCGGTCCCAGGCGCACCTTTCCTTCCTCCAGAGGCCGGACGTTGAGGCGCAGCTCCACGTTCAGGCTGTCACCCTCGCGGGCCGTTCGAACTTCTAAGGGATTGCGTTTCCGGTGCAGCGCCGCGCCCTTCAGCGCCTCGCGCCCCGGCCAGGGAAGCCCCGCGACGGCGAGGTCCGTGCGGTCACCCTCCAGCCGTACGCTCAGGGCTGCCGCGCCCTCTCGCGAAAGGGCGAGGGGAGTCTGTACCGCGTCGAGGCCGGGCGTAGGGCTCACGCGCAGTCCTGACCAGGCCAGCCCGGTCCCCACGGCCACCACCCCCAGCCCCAGGGCGATGCGGGCCAGGACCGGCGCGAGCGCCTGGGGCGGCGTGCGTTCGGCCGTGATCATGCCCGCACCTCTGCGGCTGCGGCGGGCAGGGTCAGCGTGACGGTGGTTCCCCCGCCTGGCCTGCTCTGCACGGTGAGGGTGCCCCCCGCATCCTGGGCCCGCTCGCGCATGGACCGCTGCCCCAGCGTGCCGCTCGGCCGGGCACGCGGGTCGAAGCCTTGACCGTCGTCACGAATCGTCACGGTCACCCGGCCATCCTCCTCCGTCACACTCAGCCATACCTGGGAGGCGCGGGCGTGCTTGACCACGTTGTGAAGGGCCTCCTGTGCCACCCGGTAGGCAGCGGCCTGCCCCGACGGGGAGAGGGCGGGCTCGCGGTGGAGGTCGGCGTGAACCGTGAGGCCGTGCCGGGCTTCCAGGGCATGTGCATTCTGCGCCAGGGCCGCGACCAAGCCGCCTTCCTCGAGCGCGTCGGGCCGCAGGCTAAAGAGCAGGGCCTTCATCTCGCTGACGCCGCCCTCGGCCAGCCGAATGGTGTAGTCCAGGCTGGCGCGCGTTTTTTCAGGGTCGCGGCCCAGAGCGGCGCGGGCGGTTTTGGCGCCCAGGGTGATGCCGTAGAGCGCCTGCGCGACACTGTCATGCAGTTCGCGGGCCAGCCGCGCCCGCTCCTGCTCGCCGGCGCGCTCGCCCGCCCGGCGAATGAGCTCGGCGGCGTGGAGGGCCGTGCCCGCATGGTCGGCGATGGAGAGCAGAAAGGCGAGCTCCTCAGCGGGCGGGTGACGGCCCGGCGCGTACAGGGCCCGCAGTGTTCCGCCGTCTGCCCCGCCTGCCACCACGGGGAGTGTCACCAACGTGCCGCCCCCCGCCACGTACCGCACGTCCGCGCCGCCCGCCGGGGGGGACCCCGTGGGTCCGCAGAGGGCGGGGTGTTCCGGGCCGCTGCGGGCCCGCAGGGTCCCGTCGGGGGTGGTCAGGGCCACGGCGAGCGCCGTGCTCGCGGTTTGTGCCTGTCCGGCCAGGTCCGCGAGGGTCGCCCCTAGGTCGTCTCCCAGCGCGACTCGCCCCGCCGCGCGGCGCAGCGCCACGACCTCGCGCCGCGCGCTGCCCTCGTCCGCTCCGCCCGCCAGCAGCGCGTAGGCCAGCCAGGCCCACACCCGCCCCAGCAGATTCAAGACGCCCGCCGTGACCAGCAAGCCCCCCAGTCCTGCCAGCATCAGCCCCAGCTGGCCAAGGGTGGTCAGCGCCACCCGCCCGCCCTGCCAGGTCACGGGAAGTGTGTTCGCCCACCACGGGGCGGCGAGAGCCGCGAGGCACGCGGCCAGCAGCCCGCCCAGGACCAGCCAGCACACCACGGCGAGCGGAAACTGCACCAGGTGGAACATCAGCGCGCGGTACGTTGCCCCGTCCGCCAGGGTCGCCCGCAGCCACGGCAGCACGCCCGCGTAGGCGGGAGGGGGGAAGCGGGGCGCAAAGCGTACGCCCAGCAGGCCCGCCACGTACCGCTGGACTTCCGCCAGCGCGGGCACCAGCCACAGGGTTCCCAGCAGCAGCAGTGCCCCCACGAGCAGCGGCAGCGTCAGCACGCCCGCGAGCGCTCCGCCCACCAGCAGGCCGAACACGAGCGCGCCCAGCGGCAGCGCCAGCCCCACGTACAGCGCCGTGCGGTACGTGCGCGCCGCCAGCAGGTCGGCCAGCGGCCCTTCCCGGCGTCCCTGTTCCGGCGGCGAGGTGCTCATCACGTTCATCATGCCCGCAGGGTAGGGCCTGCGGGAAAGCGGGGCGTCCGCCCAAAGGGGGAAGGTGGAAAGGCCCTAGATGGGGTAGTAGGTGCGGGCCTCACCGTGCAGAAAGTCGCGCGTGGGCACCCAGATCAGCGGATTCCTTTCCTCGCACTCGGGGGGCGGGCCGTAGCGGATCAGGGCCTCCACCTGGGCAAAGGGCACCCACTTCACGCCGACGACCTCGGGATCGGTCGGGTCGAGGTCACCGTGAAAGTGGGCGGTAAAGCGCGCGAAGTTGGCGTAGCACTCGTTGCGGGTGCCCGTCAGCATCTCGCCCTCCAGCAGGCTCACGAATTGCAGGTCGGTCACGGTGAGGCCCGTCTCGACCTTGACCTGACGCACGGCCGCGTCAGCCAGGCTCTCACCGGCGTTGGCCTTGCCGCCCGGCAGGCCGTAAAAGATGCTGCCGTCATCCATGCGCTCCTCGACAAGCAACAGTTCCTCGCCCCGGACGAGGTAGACATGCGCGGCGCGCTTGATGGGCAGGGTGCGCGACAGATGACTCATGTGAGGGGCAGTCTAGCGGCCAGGCGACAGGAATGGGTGTGGACCGCACCGCAGGTCAGCCCTGGCCTGCGCCCTGAAGCGCCCTGAGCACGTCCTCCGGCAGGCGCGCCGGGCGATAACTCCGGTCGGTGGCGATGTGGCGCGTCTCACCGGTGGCGAGCAGGTCTCCCCCTTCTGGGAGGCCGCGCCAGACCTCGTAGCGGAAGGTCAGGGTGCGTGAGCGAACGCTCGCCACACGCGTGACCAGGGTGAGGAGGTCGTCATAGCGGGCGGCGCGGCGGTACTCCACGTTCAGGCCGGAGAGCATCAGGTAGTAGCCCCGCGCCTCGACCTCCGCGTAGGGGAGACCCAGGTCACGCATCAGGTCGCTGCGGCCCACCTCGAACCACACCGGGTAGGTGGCGTGGTGAACCACGCCCATCGCGTCCGTCTCGGCGTAGCGCACCCGCAGCGTGCTGCGGCTTTCGAGGCCCGCCGTCACAGCATGCCCCGCTCATTCGCCGCGCGAAATTCTAGGGTCGGTGTGCGCCGGAGCCGCATGTGCGCGGCGACCTCCCGTTGCAGGTGCCCCCGCGCGTGCGTCAGGGCGTCAAGGAGGGCGGGCATGTCCGCGTCCATCGCGCTCACGTACACGCGCGCGAGCCCGTAGTCAGGCGTGACGGTCACGCGCTCCACCGTCACAATCAGGGGGACCCGCGGGTCCCGCAGGTCCGCGATGGCCCCCGCGAGCACGCGCGAGAGCTGCGCTTCCACCTGGGCGGGCTTCATGCGGCGCTCCGGGCCTGGGAAAAAAAAGCTGCCATGGAGGCATGGTAAGGCAGATGCGTGGGTGACCCGGCTGCCCTAGCGCGCGTACCGCCGCCCCTTGTACCCCGTGAACACCCCGATGCCGTACGCGACGCTACGAACACTGTCGAGCACGGCCCGGCCCTTCCAGGCGATCCCGGCGCTGCTGCCGCCGTCCAGCAGCAGGGCCTCTTGCAGGCCCAGCCTGGCCATCACCTTGCCCATTTCTGTGGTCGTGAGTTTGGCATGGGTGGTCACAAAGACCAGGTCACGGTTGCTTTTCAGGCCGACGGCGCTGCGTGCGGCCCGGCCAAAGACGGCGGGGTCACGAAAGGCGCTCGCGTACTGCCGCACCACCGCTCCCCCCCGCAGGATACGCGGCCCGGTGGCGATGACGGTTTCCATGCCGCGCCAGGTGGCGTTCAGCGGACGGCCCAGCAGCGGCGTGGTGCTCACCGTGATGGTCGCGCGGTTATCCGGCGTGATCGCCAAGGCTGCGGGGATGCGGCCCCAGGCGAGCAGGCGGCCCTGTACCACCAGGTCGCCCGCAGGCGCGTAGGAGCGTGGATGAAAGTAGCTGCCGTTGATCACGGCTTGGGCACCGCTCTGCTGCGCGAGGCGGCTGACGCGCGCGCCTACGCCCAGCCCGGCGCGGGGCAGCACCGGGGTCACCAACACGTCGCGGTGGCGCAGGTCTACCCGCACGACCTGAACGGGGATATTCAGCGGCTTGAGGCGCTGGACGGTGAGGGGAGCAGCGACGGGTGGCGGCGGAATGGGCACCGGAACCCGCCGGGGCACCAGCAGGCGCTGACCGACGTACAGGCGCCGTTCCCGGCGACCGAGGCCATTGAGCCGAGCGAGCTGGTCGGGCGTCGTGCGGTACCGGCGGGCCAGGGTGTCCAGCGTCTCGCGCGGCCCTACGCGCACGTACCCGTGGATGATCCGCACCTCGGTGGTGGGCCGGGCTGCCGCCTTCGCCGTTCCCGTTCCGCGGGGCGGAACCCGCAGGCGCTGGCCAGGCCGAATCAGGCTGCCCGTGATCCCGTTCGCGGCACGCAGCGCGGCCAGGCTCACCCCGGCGCGCGCCGCGATCTTGCCCAGCGTGTCGCCGGACCGCACGGTGTACACGCTCCCCTTGGGCGGGGTGGGCGCGCCGCCCCTCACGCGCAGCGTCTGGCCGGGCCGGATCAGGTGGCCCTTTAGGCCGTTAAGCGCCCTGAGCTCTTCGACGCTGGTGCCGCTGCGCCGCGCGATGCTATAGAGCGTATCTCCCTTCTTCACAGTGACCGTGCCGCTTGCCGCGAGCGCGGAGGAGCTGGCCAGCAGGGGAAAAAGGAGCAGCGTGAGCAGGGCGGCGCGGCGAACCATCGCTGCCCAGGGGAGCATAGGAGCCCGTCACACAGATGAAGCGAAGCTGACGCGCGGATTTATGTGGGGACCGAGCTGGGAAACGAGGAGCGCCCCGCGCGTGTGGCACGAAGAGGACCAAGCGGCAGGTACCCGGCGCGGCACAGGTCGGCGGCAAGGTCCTCGGCACCCAGGTGCGGGCGGCGGGGCCGAGCTTCCAGGGTGGCGTCCCCGAGGCGGGCGACCGGCCAGGCGCGCAGCTCCCAGTCGGGAAGCAGCGGAGCGGTCACCCGGCCGTCCGGCGTCACGACCTCTACCAGAAGGTGACCGAAGACGGCGGTGCCCTGCGGGGTGGACAGGGAGAAGGCGGGCATCTGGGGGAAGGGGACGCAGGTCATGGTGAAACCTCCTCGGCTTTAGGGTGCGCCGGGGAGGGCCGCGCAGGACATCGGCCCCACGGTGTGTGTCTTGGTCCGGGCATCGGGCCAGCCGATGGCGTCTTTTCGCTGCGGAACTACAATCAGAACCGTGGCTGACCGCTCCTTGCCCTCCCCGGCCCCGGTTCCCTCCCTGGCGCAGCTCCGGGCGCTGGTCGCCGTGGTGGAGGCCGGAGGGTTTGGGGAGGCGGCGGCGGAGCTGGGTGTGTCTCAGTCCTCGCTGAGTGAGGCAGTCGCGCGGCTGGAGGCGCTGGCCGGCCGTCCGCTGCTGCGGCGAACGCCTGCCGGAACGGTGCCCACAGAAGCGGGGGCGCGGGTGCTGGCCCACGCCCGAAGGGCGGTCCAGGCGGCGGCCGACGTGCTGCTGGCGGCCCAGGAGGAGGCCTCCCTGTGCGGCACGCTCCGGGTGACGTCCCTGCGTTCGACGGCCACCCACCTGTTGCCGCCCGCTCTGGCCAGCTTCCGTGCTCGCCATCCAGGGGTGACGGTCACGGTGCTGGATTCGGAGGCGTCAGGGGGCGGAATTCAGGCTGTTCGTGCAGGTCGCGTAGATGTGGGTCTGATCGTCAGTGAGGCCGCGGCGGATCTGCGCCTGCTGCCCCTTCCGCCCGACGAATACCTGTTTGTTGCCCCCGCTGCTCGTGGCGAGTCCCCTGTCACCTGGGGCGAGCTGGCCGCGCAGCCGCTGATCTTGCCTCCGCAGCGTGATCCCTGTTACCAGCGGGTGCGGGCCTACCTCGCCGCGCGCGGCGTGCCGCTCACCCAGGTGATGGAGGTCGAGCAAGACAGCGTGACGCTTTCCATGGTGGGGCACGGCCTCGGGATCACGGTGATGCCGCGGCTGGCCCTGCTGCCCCTTCCACCCGGCTTGGTCGCGCTGCCGCTTCCCGAACCCCTCACCCGGCCGCTTGCGCTGGCCGTGCTGCCGCACCGGGCCGCTCTGCCGCTGCTGCGGGCCTTTAACAGCACCGTGCTGGAAACCGTCGGGAAGTTGGGGATGCCAAGCGGGACCGCAGAGGCCCGGGCAATTGCGTCCCGCCTGCCTCTGCCGACAGCGCCCAACTGATCTTGCGGCAAAAAAAGCAGGCCAGCTCGGCGCTGACCTGCTCACAGCCAGGCGCTTTAGCCCTCGAAGGGCTTACCGAGCGCGCGGGGCGCGGCGCTGCGGCCGGTGAAGATCAGGGCGATGATGGTGATGAGGTACGGCAGTGCGGTAACGAGCGTGGGAGGCAGCAGGTCGGTGCCGCCCAGCGTGATGCTGACCGCCTGCAGAAAGCCGAAGAGCACGGTGGCCCCCAGTACCCCCAGCGGCTTCCACTGCCCGAAGATCAGCGCGGCAAGCGCGATAAAGCCCAGCCCCGCGCTGATGTTGCGCACGTAGGAGTCGAGGTTACCGATCGAGAGAAAGACACCCGCGGTACCGGCGAGCAGGCCCGAAAGGATGACGCCGCTGTAGCGCATGCGGGGCACGTTCACACCCATGCTGGCCGCCGCACCGGGGTGCTCGCCGGTCGCGCGCAGGCGCAGGCCGTAGGGCGTGCGGTACAGCACATACCACGCGACGAGCACCATCACAAACGCAAAGAACACCGGCGGGCTGAAGCGCAGCTCGCCCACTCCCCAAAGCGGGAGGGGATGAGCCACCTTGGGGCTTTCCGTGCTCGTGCCGTACAGCGCCGTCAGGATAACCGGGGGCACCCCCGTGGCGAGCAGGTTGATGGCCGTACCGCTGATGACCTGGTCGGCTCGGTACTTGATGCTTACGACTGCGTGAATCCAGGCGATCAGCCCGCCGACCAGCGCGCCGACCAGCCAGCCCACCCAAGGGGCCAGCGCCCCCAGCGTGGGGTCAAGGGTATAGGTCACGACCGCTCCCGCAAGCGCGCCAAAGATGATCAGGCCGTCGAGCGCGATATTCACCACGCCGCTGCGTTCGGAAAAGAGGCCGCCCAGTCCGGTGAGCAGCAGCGGGACCACGCTGCGGACAAAGGTCGCTAGGAAGGCGGTCGTCAGGAGTTGGGTGAAGAGCCCGTCCATTTACTTGCTGCCTTTCCGGGCCTCTTCGACCCTGGCACTGACTTCGCTGCTGCGGCTGACATTGGGGTTGGGGGTGGCGCGCTCGGCCTCGGCGGCTGCGGGGCTAAGGCGCCCCGTTTCGGCTGTGCCGGTCGCGTCTGCGGCCCGCACGAGTTGCGGGGGCGGGGGATCGGTCACCCGGCGGCTGAGGAAGCCCCCCGCCGCGATAAACAGCACGATCAGCGCCTTGAGAACCGTCACGATGTTGCGGTCCACGTTGTTGAGTTTCTGCTGAACTTCAACGCCACCCGTATCGATGGTGCCAAAGAGCACGCTCGCGGCCACCACGCCCGCCGGTGTGTTCTGGCCCATCAGCGCCACCGCAATCCCGTCAAAGCCCACGCTGACGGGCATGTTGCCCTTCAGGCGGTACTCGTCCAGCGCGCCGCCGTTGACGTAGTGGGTGCCCGCCAGGCCCGCGAACATGCCCGCCAGGGTCATCGCCAGAACCGTGTTTTTGGCCACGCTAATCCCGCCGTACTCGGCGGCGCGGGGCGAGAGGCCCACCGCTCGGAGGGCGTACCCGGTGGCCGTGCGCCACATCAGCACCCCAAACAGAACCACACAGGCGAGCGCGATCAAGAACGAGGCGTTGAGCTGGCTGCCCACCACATCGACCGGCACGCCGATCCGCCAGGTCAGCAGCCCCAGCGCCAAGGCTCCCCCAAGCGCGATCACGGTGCCCAGCCGCACCCGGCGCAGTGCGAGGCGCAGGACGAAGAAGGCGGCAAGCGCGAGCAGCGGCGCGAGCGTCAGGGCCACCGTGCCGTTTTGGCCGACATTGAAGAGGTCAAGCAGCGTGGGAAGCCGCGCCGGGGCCTGCAACTCCTCGCTCGCGGGTTCAAAGCCTTCTGCCTTGAAGGGGAGGCTATACTCGCGGCCCAGAAACGGGAACGTCTCGCTGCCGATCATGAAGATAAAGATCGCCGAGGCGATGTAGTTCAGCATGATCGTGTTGATGACCTCGCTGGAGCCGAAGCGGGCCTTGAGGAGGCCCGGAATCGCGCCCCACAGGGCACCGCCCAGCCCCGCCGCAAGCACCGAGAGGGGCAGCAGCAGCCAGCCCAGCGAGGCCGGGCCGTACACGCCGACCAGCATCGCGCCGATCGCGCCCAGCGTGAGCTGTCCCGGCGCGCCGATATTAAAGAGCCCAGCGCGAAAGGCAAAGGCCACCGCAAGCCCCGTAAAGATGAGCGGCGTCGCGAGCTTGAGGCTGTCCAGGAAGGGGTTGAGTGCCGTGAGGGGCGCAAACAGCGTCGAATAGACGAAGTACACCAGGTCACTCTTGGCGAGCCAGGTGCTCCAGGGGGAGAGCGGGGTGCCGCTGCCATTGACGGCGGGCTGCACGATGAGCACCACGGCTGCTCCCACCAGCACCGCCAGACCAATGGCGACGGTGGGCACCAGCAGACCGCGCAGGCGGTTGAGGCGTTCCCACCACGTGGGCCGCGCACTCAACCCCGCGCCCGCCGTGATCAGCCCGGCGAGAATGGGCAGGAAAAGGCCCAGGTTCATGCCGCCTCCCCCGTAGAAGTTGCGCAGTTGTCGCCGGAATCCCGGCCGCAGGGACGTGTCGGTCGCCACGCGCGCGGCCTCGGCGCCCAGGTCCGCGCTCAGGAAGAGCACGGCCGCGATCCCCGCTGCACTGGCCAGGAGGCCGGTGAGCCAGAACCAGCGGGTCCGGCGCAAAGCCCCCCAGACGCTGGCCAGCGTGAGCACCAGCGTGGCCCAGCCCAGGGCGAGCACGGTCCCGGTGGGGGGCAGCGGCACCTCACGGGTGGCACTGAGGTTAAGAACCGAGCCGCTGAGGTGCAGGAGCACCCCACCCGCGTTGAAGTCACGTCCCAGCGTGGCCAGCGGGAACAGCAGCAGGCCCGCCGCCGCGACGGCGCTGGCGATCAGCGCAATCCTGGCCGCCGTCGGCGAGGGGCGAGAGTCGGAAAGAGTTGTCACAGGGGCATTGTACGGGGCGGCAAGCGCCTCACCTGCATGTCCTCGCCCCCAGCCCTGCTATCCTCGCGGGCGGTATGGAACGCACCTTTGCCATGATCAAGCCCGACGGCGTGCGCCGCGGCCTGACGCCCGAGATTCTCGCCCGTATCCAGAAAAAAGGCTACCGCATCGTCGGCCTCAAGCAGATGCTGATCTCCCGCGAGCTGGCCGAGCGGCACTACGCCGAACACCGCGAGCGCCCCTTCTTCGGCGAGCTGGTGGACTTCATCACGGGTGGTCCCGTCGTCGCCATCGCCCTGGAGGGTCCCAATGCCATCGCGGGCTGGCGCGCCATGATGGGGGCCACCAACCCCGCGAACGCCGCTCCCGGCACCATCCGCGCCGACTTTGCCACCACCACCGGTGAGAATGTCACCCACGGCAGTGACAGCCCCGAGAGCGCGGCGCGCGAGTTGGGCCTGTTTTTTGGAGAAGGCGAACTGTTGCCCTAAGGGGAAAGGAGGAAGCAGGCTGCGGCTCCGGCCGGGGCCTGCTTGTTGTTCCCTACCGAAACGCCTCCAGCAATTCCGGTTCCTGTTGGGCCGCGTACCCCCGGGTGAGGAGGCGCAGGCCGTCTGCGGTCGAGAAAAGAAGCACGTCACCGAGGGCGTTTCCAGCGGGGCGCAGGGCCTTGCCCTGGGAGGTGCTGACGGTGCGGGCGTTGTCTCCGGCGAGGTCCGCTGCGGTGAAGCGGGGGGCGACCACCTCCAGCTGCCAGGCGAGCGTCCGGTTGTTGCCGTCATACTGCACCGTGACGCTGCGAGCGGGGAGGGGTGGGCGCGAGGTCCAGATCACGCGGCGCAGGCCGCCGCCCACGCGCCCGCGGGTGTCTGCCTGCGCGTCGTAGCTGCCGCTGGCGGTAAAGAGGACGCGGCGGGTCAGGGACGGTTCGGCTTTCGGCGCACAGGCGCTGATACCCAGCAGGGCAGCCAGCGTGAGGGTCAGGGACAGGCGCTGCATGCCCGCACCATACGCCGCCCCGCCCTGTGGCAGCATGGTGGCCGTGTCTCCCCATCACCTTGCCCTGCTGGTCACGGCGGCGCTGCTGTTCGGTCTGCTGCTGCTGGGCCTGAGCCTGCAACTGGGCGGGGGGCGCAGTGTGGCGCGCGAACTTCACCACGCGCTGTTTTTTGCCGTTTGCGTGGGTGCGGCGCTCTCGGCGGGGTTGAGCTGGCGAGCGGGTACGCGGGGCTGGGCGCTCTTGCCCGCGCTGGGTTTGCTGCTGCTGATGCCCCGAACGCGTCCCGGGCGTGGAGACCACTGGCGTCTGGCGCTGGCCTGCGCCGGGGCCTACGGTCTGGGGCTGTGGGGGGCCTGGTAGGAAAACGGTACGGGCACAGACAGGTGCCCCCGTACGGCCGCGCTAGCCTAGGGGCAATGGCTTCTTCGTCTACCTCCGTGACCGGTGCGGCCCGTACCCCGGCGGCTTGGCCTGCGGTCAACCTGTTCGAAGGGATGCTTGCCCGGCGCACCACCAATGGGCCTTTTCGCCCGGACCCCGTGAGCCGCGAGCACCAGCACCTCTTGATGCGGGTGGCGCAGGCGGCCCCCAGCCACTTCAACAGCCAGCCCTGGCGTTTTGTGCTCATCGAGAACCGAGCGACCATCGAGCGGGTGGCGGACATCTCCGGCGAGAGCATGACCGAGCTGATCGCGGCGGGTGCCTTTTTCGAGCGCTACCGCCGCTACTTCCGTTTCAGCGAGGCGGAGATGGATAAGCGGCGTGACGGCATCCACATCGACCACCTGCCCGGTCCGCTGCGGCCGTTTACCCGTCAGGTGTTCTCCGACGCGGGCTTGCGGCTGATGCGGCAACTCGGCGTGCCCAAAAAGCTGGGAGAAGACAACCGCAAGCTGGTGGCCGGAAGCCCGCTGCTGCTCGCGGCCCTGCTCGACAAGGAGGAGTACCGGCCGGGCGAACTCAGCGCCTTTTACAGCGTCTTCGGGCTGGGTGCGGCGATGGAAAACATCTGGAACGCCGTCGGGGCGCTGGGGATGGGCATTCAGTTCATCAGCACGCCCATGGAGCTGCCCCACCGGTGGCAGGCCATTCGCGAACTGCTGCGCGTGCCGGATCACCTGGAACTGATGGCCGTCTACCGCCTGGGCTACCTGCCCCGCGAGGAGAAACGCCCCTCCATCGACTGGAGTAGCCGCCACCGCAAGCGGCTTTCGCAGTTCGTGAGCCGCGAGACGTGCGAGGTACCTGAAGAGGAGAGCGAGAGGAAAGCGCCCTGAGGGGCACGCTTAAGGCTGCGTGGGCAAGACCGTCCCCTTCCCTCACACCTGGGGCGGCAGAATGCGAACGGAAGGAGAAGACATGACCGAGATGAGTCTAGACGCTGCCCAGAGCGGCACCTTTCGCATCGGTGGAGAACTCACGGTGAGCCGTTTGGGCTACGGCGCGATGCGCGTGACCGGCGAGGGCGTGTGGGGCGAGCCCGCAGACCGCGAGGAGGCCCTGGCCACCCTGCGCCGCCTGCCCGAACTGGGCGTCAACCTGATCGACACCGCCGATTCCTACGGTCCTGCCGTCAGCGAGGAGCTGATTCGCGAGGCGCTGTACCCCTACGACACGGTGGTGATCGCCACCAAGGCGGGCCTGACCCGCACCGGCCCCAACGTCTGGCTGCCCTGCGGGCGCCCCGAGTACCTGATTCAGCAGGCGTACCTGTCTTGCCGTCGCCTGGGGGTCGAGCGCATCGATCTGTGGCAACTGCACCGCATCGACCCCCAGGTGCCCCGCGACGAGCAGTTCGGGGCGGTGCGCGAGCTGCTCGACCGGGGCGTGATTCGCTTTGCAGGACTGAGCGAGGTGACCGTCGAGGAGATCGAGGCGGCCCGGCAGGTGTTTCCCGTCGCCACTGTTCAGAACCTCTACAACCTGGTGCACCGCAAGTCTGAAGACGTGCTCGACTACTGCGCTCGCGAGGGCATCGGCTTTCTGCCCTGGTACCCCCTCGCGGCGGGTCGCCTGGCGGGAGAAGGGAGCGTGTTGGCGGAGCTCGCCCAGCGGCGGGGCGTGACGCCTTCGCAGGTGGCGCTCGCCTGGGTCCTGCAGCGCAGCCCGGTGATGCTGCCCATTCCAGGGACCGGAAAGGTGCGGCACCTGGAGGAGAATGTGGCGGCGGCGGGCCTGCGGCTCAGCGACGAGGAGTTTCGCCGCCTCGACGAGCTTGGCCGCGAGGAGTGGCAGCAGCAGGTGGCGCGCAGCCGCGCTTCCCAAGGCTAAAGGAACAGTCAGCCGTACCGTGCCTTCCCGCACGGTGCGTGGGCAACGAGGCGAGAGAATGCCCGCATGCTCGCTGCCCCTGTTCTGCGTTCCCTGGTGACCGGGAACCCGCCCTACCGCGTGCCGCAACAGGAGGTGCGCGAGGTGGCCCGCCGGGTCTTTCCGCGTCTGGCCGCCCGCGCCCGCATGCTGGACGTGTTCGACAATGCCCATATCGAGACGCGCGCCTTGGCCCGCCCCCTGCCCTGGTACGAGCAGGAACGCGGGTTTGGAGAGAAAAACGCCGTCTTTGTGGAGGAGGCCCGTGCCCTGACCCTGCGCCTGGCGCGTGAGGCCTTGGCACGCGCTGAGCTGGCTCCTGCCGACGTGGACGCGGTCGTTCTCGTCAATACCAGCGGCATCAGCGCGCCCAGCCTTGACGCCTACCTGATCGAGACGCTGGGCCTCAACCGGCACGCGGCGCGGCTTCCGGTCTGGGGCCTGGGCTGCGCGGGAGGCGCGGCGGGTCTGGCGCGAGCGGCCGACCTGGTGCGCGCGGGGCACCGCCGCGTGCTGTACGTGGCGGTGGAGCTGTGTAGCGTCACGCTGGTCAAGGGTGACGAAACCAAGAGCAACTTTGTGGGGACGGCGCTGTTTTCTGACGGGGGAGCCGCCCTGGTGGTCACCGCTCCCGACGTGCCGGGTCCGCCGCCCCTGCTCGCCCTGCACGGCGGCTACTCCACCCTGATTGAGGCTTCTGAAGACATCATGGGTTGGGACGTGGTGGACGAGGGGCTCAAGGTGCGCTTTTCCCGCGACATTCCCACGCTTGTTCGCTCGATGATGCGGGAAAACGTCGAGGCGGCGCTCACGGCGTTCGGGTGGCAGCTGGAAGAGGTGGGCACCTTTGTCGTTCATCCCGGCGGCGTGAAGGTGCTGGCCGCCTACGAGGCCGCCCTTGACCTGCCCCCCGGTGCCCTGGACGCGAGCCGCCGGGTGCTTGCCGCGCACGGGAACATGAGCAGTGTGACCGTCCTGTTCGTGTTGGAAGAGACCCTGCGTGCCTCCCCGCAGGGCCGCGGCCTTCTCAGCGCGATGGGGCCCGGCTTCAGTGCCGAGCATGTGCTCGTTGGGTTTCCTGGCCTGTGAGGAGCTTTCCTTTGAGCCGGGCCGGTTGCGCCCGGAGTCAGCTGCTTGCTTCCCCGTCCGCCGTGCGGTCTGGGTCCGTGGTGGCGCCGCTCGCGGGAAGGCCCCCCTGGAGTCCGCCGTAGGTGCTGGGGTTACGGTCGTGTTCGCCCTGCACGCTGGGGGCGGGAGGGTTGGGAGTGCCGGTCACCGGCGTCTCTGTCCCCGCGTCCCGGTGGTCGTCGCTGACCTGGTTCCAGTGGTGGTCCTGCTGTTCCTGACTGGGGGTCTTCTCGCCGCCCGTGTCCCAGTTGGGGTTGGTCTTGATGCTCTCCTGGGGCACGTTGTCCTGCGGGCCGGTGCCATTACTCATCTGGGGCCTCCCTGTCTTCTGCCTGCGGTTCGGGTGTGCTTACCAAGAGCGTAGGCCGGAAAGGGGAGAGGAGGTAGGGGGCCCTGTTGGGAAATCCTAAAGACCGCTGTCCCCCGAGGTCACAAAAGATCAGCCACGGCGCTCACCGGAAGGTCATGGTCCTGCGCCAGGGCCAGCCAGTGTGCGCTGGGCCGAGCACGCACCGCCGCCTCTGGATCCGGCCCGGTGAGTTCCTGCCAGCGCCGGGCGAAATGCGCCTCGAGCGCGGCCACCGCGATGGTGCCGT
Organism: Deinococcus sp. YIM 77859; assembly: GCF_000745175.1. NCBI lineage: Bacteria > Thermotogati > Deinococcota > Deinococci > Deinococcales > Deinococcaceae > Deinococcus > Deinococcus sp. YIM 77859. The sequence continues at coordinate 1,253,319 of NZ_JQNI01000002.1, read as the reverse complement.
CCGCCGTGGCATACAGGCGGTAGGTGGGCTGTGTGCCAGACAGCAGGCCGCCCGGCGCGGTGACCCCGTACTCCAGGGGAAGGGCGGCTTGGGCAGCGGCTTGGCGCAGGCCGACCACCCGTTCCCGTTCCGGGGAGCCGCGCTCGCGTCCCAGCAGCAGGGCGAGCGCCGCAGCGTACGCGGTCTGCCCGCCGAGCAGGTCGGCAATCAAGGTGCGCGGCATGACGGGCTGTTTCGGGTCCAGGAGCCCCGACTCCGCCTGGTACGTCAGGTCATGCCCGGGCACCTCCGGGCGCTGCGCGTCACCCACAATCCGCACCCGGCAGAGCTGCGGGGCGCTGGACGCCAGGGTGTGGCCATCCAGCCCCAGCCGGGCGAGGGCGGCGGGGCGACTGCTGGTTAGCAGCAGGTCCGTGGCAGCGAGCAGGGCGTGCAGTTCCCGCTGCCCCTGCGGGGTCTTGAGGTCGAGCGTGTGGATCTCTACCCCCCGTGTCAGCGCTGCGTACCACTCGGGCGCGAGACGTGCGAGGGGATCCCCGCTGGGTGGCTCGATTTTCACGGGGCGGGCTCCCTCGTCCCGCAGGGCCGCGACCGCCAGCGGGCCAGGGAGATTCAGGGCAAGACTGAGAACCGTGAGACCAGACAGAGGTGCGGACATACACCATCTTCGCCTTGATCTTTGTTGTTCCTAAAGTGGTAACACAGTGCCTGGGACAGTAACGGGGGTGCTGAGGGGCGGGGCGGCTTATGATGAACACGTCAATCCCGCTTCGCGGGCAAGGAGGAACCCAGATATGGCGATGAACCTGTTCGGTGCGCGCGACGTGCTCACCACCAAGGCTGGACAGAAGCTGTACTACTACAACCTGAACAGGCTTCAGGTCCCCGGCGCGGACATCAGCCGCCTGCCTTTTTCCATCAAGGTGCTGCTCGAAAGCGTGTTGCGCGAGGCCAACAACTATGACGTGCGCGAGGAGGACGTGCGGGCCGTTGCGAACTGGAAGCCCGTGAATGAGGAAGTCGAGATCCCCTTTAAGCCCGCTCGGGTGATTCTGCAGGACTTCACCGGCGTGCCCGCCGTTGTGGACCTCGCCTCCATGCGCGCGGCGATGGTGAAGCTGGGCGGCGACCCCAAAAAGATCAACCCGCTGATTCCTGTTGACCTGGTGATCGACCACTCCGTGCAGGTGGATGAGTTCGGCACCGAGCTGGCGCTGCAACACAACATGGAGCTGGAGTTCGAGCGCAACCGCGAGCGCTACGAGTTCCTCCGGTGGGGTCAGCAGGCCTTTGACAACTTCGGGGTGGTGCCCCCCGCCAGCGGCATCGTGCACCAGGTGAACCTGGAATACCTCGCCAAGGGGGTGCAGAGCCGCCCCGAGGATGACGGCGTGGTCGTGTACCCCGACTCCCTCGTCGGGACCGATTCTCATACCACCATGATCAACGGCTTGGGGATCGTGGGCTGGGGAGTGGGCGGCATCGAGGCAGAAGCCGTCATGCTGGGCCAGCCCATCTACATGCTGATGCCCGAAGTGATCGGCTTTAAGATCACGGGTGCGCTGCCCGAGGGCGCGACCGCTACCGACCTCGCGCTGCGCGTCACCCAGATGCTGCGTGAAAAGGGCGTGGTGGGCAAATTCGTCGAGTTCTACGGTGCGGGTCTTTCCAACATGACCCTGCCCGACCGAGCGACCATCGCCAATATGGCCCCCGAGTACGGCGCGACGATGGGCTTTTTCCCGGTGGATGAGGAGGCGCTGCGCTACCTGCGCCGCACCGGTCGCCTGGAAGACGAGATCGAGTTGGTGGAGATGTACTACAAGGCGCAGGGCATGTTCCGCACCGACGAGACGCCCGACCCCGTCTTCACCGACACCATCGAACTCGACCTCTCCACCGTCGTGCCCAGCCTTGCCGGGCCCAAGCGCCCGCAGGACCGTGTGAACCTCACGGACATGCACACGGTGTTTGCCGAGGCCCTCACGGCGCCCATCAAGCAGCGCGGCTTTGAGCTGCCTGCAGAGAAGCTCAACGCCCGGGGCACCATCGGCGGCACCAATATTCAAATTGGACACGGTGCGGTGACCCTCGCCTCCATCACCTCCTGCACGAACACCTCCAACCCCAGCGTGCTGATCGCGGCGGGGCTCGTCGCGAAGAAGGCCGTTCTGCGCGGCCTGAAGCCCAAGCCCTGGGTCAAGACCAGCCTGGCGCCCGGCTCCCGGGTGGTCACCGAGTACCTCGAAGCCGCCGGGTTGCAGGACTACCTCGATCAAATCGGCTTCAACACGGTGGGGTACGGCTGCATGACCTGCATCGGCAACTCCGGGCCACTGCCCGAACCCGTCGTGCAGGCCATTCAGGAAGGGGACCTGGTCGTCGCCTCCGTGCTTTCGGGGAACCGGAACTTCGAGGGCCGCGTGAACCCGCACATCAAGGCGAACTACCTCGCCTCGCCCCCCCTGGTCGTCGCCTACGCTCTGGCGGGCACGGTGGTCAACGACATCGTGAATGAGCCCCTGGCTGTAGACAAGGACGGCCAGCCCGTGTACCTGCGCGACCTGTGGCCGACGGGCGCTGAGATCCAGGCCATCATGGACCAGGCGATCAACGCCGAGATGTTTAAGCGCGTGTATGACGGGATCGAGAAGAGTAACGAGCGTTGGAACGCGATTCCGGTGACGGGTGGCGATCTGTACGACTGGAATCCCGACTCCACCTACATCCAAAACCCGCCCTTCTTCGAGAACCTGGCGGGTGGCCCCTCTGAGATCACTTCTATTCAGGGGGCGCGTGCGCTGGTGAAAGTCGGTGACTCGGTCACGACCGACCACATCAGCCCCGCCGGTTCCTTTAAGGCGGATACTCCAGCGGGCAAGTACCTGATGGAGCACGGCGTTGCTCCAAAGGACTTCAACTCCTACGGCTCGCGGCGCGGCGCGCACGAGGTGATGATGCGCGGCACCTTTGCCAATATCCGCCTCAAGAACCAGCTCGCGCCCGGCACCGAGGGCGGCTTCACCACCGACTTCACCACTGGCCAGGTCACGAGCATCTATGACGCCGCGATGAACTACAAGGCGCAGAACATCCCGCTGCTCGTCTTTGCGGGCAAGGACTACGGCATGGGCTCCAGCCGTGACTGGGCGGCCAAGGGCACCTTCCTGCTGGGGGTCAAGGCCGTCATCGCGGAGAGCTTCGAGCGTATCCACCGTTCTAACCTTGTCGGCATGGGCGTCCTGCCACTGCAGTTCAAGAACGGCGAGACGGCCGACAGCCTAGGGATCCGGGGCGATGAGACCTTTGACATTCTTCTTCCCCAGGACCTGAAGCCCCGTCAGGACGTGACCCTGCGTGTGACCGGCCAGGACGGCACGGTACGCGAAGTCACCCTGCAGTGCCGCATCGACACACCCGTCGAGATCGACTACTACAAGAATGGCGGCATCCTCCAGACGGTGCTGCGCTCCATCCTCGAGCGCAGTGGGCAGGAAGCCGGCGCGCAGGCCTAAGGCGAGCGCTCTGGCTCAGGAGAAGGCCCCCGCCCGGTGGCTGGGTGGGGGCCTTTAAGCTTGTGGTCGTCAAGCCGACCAGACAACGCGGCCCGGGGATGGACCCGGGCCGCGCTCGTCTCCCCTCCTGCTCCTACTCTTGCCGGACCCGTTCGGGGGCGAGTTCACGCTTGGGGGTTTGCAGGCCGTGCAGCAGCAGGGCGAACACAACCAGAGCGTGCACGGCGAGCAGGCCAAAGAGGGCGGCACCCGGCTGAACGCTGTAGCCGTACCCGCCCACCAGCTGGAACAGGATCACGGTGAGCAGGACGTTGGGGCGCCGCGCCGGAAACCGCAGGTAGGCGTAGGTGCCGACCAGCATGCTGAACAGCAGCGGCAGAGCGAGGATGTTGAGCATTTCTTGGCTCATGGCTCATTCTTACGGGAGCGCGCGGGGGACAATTGTGCCGTCGCCCAGACAGGCTTGGCCAAGGTCGGCCGTCACAACCGGTACCGTTCGAGTTTTGCCGGGTCCAGCTCGGCTCCCCGCAGGGCCGCTACGTCCAGCCAGCCGTCCTGAAAGGTGATGTCCCGGTTCAGCAGGTCATCTTTCAGTTTCAGCACGAAGCTGAGCTCACACGGCTCGCTCACCTCGGGCTGGGTAGCGAGGAGGGCGGCGTGCAGCGTGCCCAGGCCGGTGCTCGCCTGCGAGCCGACCATACCGCGCTTGCCGTGCGCGGCAGCGGTACGGAGCATTCCCAGGCCGTCGGTAAAGCCGTTGCGGGCGGTTTTGACATTCAGGATGTCGAAGGTATCAAAGTCGAGCTCGCGGTCGAGGTCGGCGGGCGTGAAGCAGGAATCGTCCGCGACGATGGGCAGGATGGCGCGGGCATGCAGGGCGGCGCGGGCACGCAGCTGACGCACGGGGAGCGGCTCCTCCACGTAGGTCAGCCCTGCGTCGCGCATGGCGGCGAGGGCGGCAGGGGCCTGCTCGGGGCTCAGCGTCTCGTTGCTGTCGGCATAGAGCTGCACGGCCTCCCCAAAGGTGCGGCGCAGCTCCGCAAGCACGCGCAGGTCACGGGTGTGGTCGCGGCCCACCTTCACCTTCAGGCAGCGCACCCCCGCCCCGACCACCCGCTCGGCTTCTGCCAGCATCCCGGCGGGCGTGTCAATCCCCAGGATGAAACTGACCCGTACGCGCGTCTTCGTCCCAAGGAGCGTGTCCCACAGCGTGAGCCCCTGCGCTCGGGCACGCGCGTCGTGCAGGGCCATGTCCAGTGCCCCCCGCGCCGTGTGGTTGTTCGCTACGCTGTTGCGCCCCTGGGTTAAGGCGGCCTCGTCGGTGATCTCCAGCCCGGTCAGCGCCGCTTCGAGGTGCCGCAGGATGGCGACGACGCTCGTGGAGGTCTCGCCGTAGATGGTCGGGCGCGGGGTGGCTTCTGCGGTGCCGACCGTGCCGTCGTCCAGGGTGACCCGCACGAGTACGTGCTCGGCGGCACGGAGGGCGCTGCTTGCCCCCCAGGCCAGGGTTCCCTTCAGCGGCAGGCGGTAGGGGAGACCCTCGACCCGCACGACTCGCGGCGCACTCATGCCCACTCCCGAATGGCGGCGGCCACCTCTGCGGGCGAGAGGGCCACCGTGTTCAGAATCAGCGCACGCCGGGGCGGGAGGGTGCGCAAGAAGGCCGCCGCTGCGTCCGGGTCGTAGTGCTGGCGCTCCGTCACGACGATGCGGGTCTTGGCGAGGATGTCCTCGGGTGCGAAGCCCTCCGCCTCCAGTGCCGCAAGGCCACTGAGTTCGCTGGCTGTAAAGACCTGCGCGGCTCCGGGCAGGGCGGCGAGGTCAGCCCGGAGGTCGGAACTCGTGCTGGGCCGGTCCAGTCGGTCAAAGGCGTCGGCGCGGCCCAGCAACCGGCGCACACGAACCGCGTCGGGGGCCAGCAGGGCCACGAAGCGCCAGGCGGGAAAATGCTCCGCCGCGTACGCCACCTCCTCCCGTCCGCGCAGCCCGTCAAAGAGGAGCTGCGTGCCCCAGTGGCGCGTGTCGGCACTCAGGGTGCCCAGCGCGTGGGCCATGCCGCCGGGGTGCTCCTCGCGGTAAAGGGCGGTCAGCCGAAAGCGTTCGGCGCGGTCGGTGACGGGGCGGCCCGCTCGCGGCAGGATCATCACCTCGTCGGTGAGGGCGCGGCGGTCGGGCAAGACACGCACCCCCGGGTCGGCCGCCCGCAGGGCCGCGAGGGCTGTACTTTTGCCCACGCCGGTCACGCCGACAAGCACGGTGAGCGGCAACTGGGCCAGGGGAAGCTCATACGGCGTTTGGGGAGAAGACGTGTGGAGGTGGGGAAGGGCCATGCCCGGAAGTGTAGGGCGCAGGACTGCCTTAAGGCTGACGTAAGGTTCAGTCAACCTGGCGTGAGCGGGGATCCCGCACTTTGTGCGGACGCCCTTTCTAGACTCGAACGTGGAGGATTTATTTATGGCCCGATTGCAAGGCAGCGGCGGCAGTGGCGGCAAGACCGCGCTTCTCATCATCCTGATCCTGATCGTGCTCTTCCTGCTCGCCTATTTTCTGTACCTCAAGCCGCAAGGGCTCCTGAATCTGGGGTTCTGAAGTTGCCGGTAACGTCTTAAGGTCATTCCAAACCTCGTCCCCAACGGAGTACAACCTATGATCAAAGGCAAGGAACTGCTTGGACAGCCCATCGTCGCCCTCAGTACCGGCGAGCGTGTGGACAATGTACGTGACCTGGTGTTTGACCACCAGGCCAACCAACTGCTGGGCCTCCTCGTGGATGAGGGCGGCTGGTTTCGTGCGGCGCGCGTGGTGCCCTTTGAGGCGATTCGCTCGATCGGAGAGGACGCCATCATGGTGGATAGCCCCGAGTCGATCACCAGCACCCGCGAGGACGGGCGGCTGGCCGAGGTGCTGGACTCCAAGGTCAGCCTGGTTGGCATGACCCTGCTCACCACCGATGGACAGAACCTGGGCAAGATCGCCGACGTCTTTTTTGACGAGCACACCGGTCGGGTGGAGGGCTACGAGGCGACCGGAGGCATCTTCAGCGATCTCAGCAGTGGCCGGACCTTTGTGCCGGCGCCGGAAAGCGTGCAGATCGGCGCAGATGCGGCCATCGTTCCGGTCAGCGTCGCCGCGGCGATGGAGGAACAGGAGCCGGGCGGCCTCAAGGGAGCTTTGCAGACGGCGGGGCAGAACCTCAGCGAGGCCTATCAGAACGCGGCCAGCAACGTCAAGGAAAGCTACGAGAACATCGCTACGGCCACCAAGGAACGCCAAAAGGAGTACGTGATCGGCAAGACGGCGGGTGCCGACGTGACTCTAGAAGACGGCACCGTGATCGTCCACAAGGGGGACACCATTACCGCCGAGCAGGCCGAGCAGGCTGACCGCGCCGGGAAACTGACGGCGCTGGCGACGGCGGCCACCGGGGGCGTGCTGAGCGAGACCTACGGCACCGTGCGTGACCGGGTGCAGAGCAGCTATGAGGAGATGCGCAACGCGGCGCCGGCCCGGCAGCGTGAGTACGTGGAAGGCAAGATCGCTGCGCACGACGTGACGGTCGAGGTGGCCGACGGTGTTCAGGAGGTGATTGTTCACCGTGGTGAGCCCATCACCGCCTTTCAGATCGCACGTGCCGAGGAGGTGGGCAAGCTGGGCGAGCTCGTGGCGGCTGCCAGCGGCGGAACCGGCCCGGGAGCAACGGGAGCGTCTGCAGCCGCCCCCACAGTCGAGGCCACCATCGGCCGCCGGGTCCGAACGGACGTGCGCGCGCCTGGGGCGGGCATCGTCGCTGCGCAGGGCCAGATCGTCACGCCCGCGATCGCGGAGCGTGCTCGCCGCCTGGGTGCCGAACAGGCCCTGATCAATGCCACCATGGGCAGCACGGGGGGGGCGCAGGGGGCGACCGCCGCGCTTTCCAGCGGCGTTGCCAGCGTCAGCGAGGGGGCCAGCAGCCTGCTGGACCGCGCCAAAGCCTGGTTCAGCGACAAACGCGAGGAAGCCGGGCAGGCACTGGAACAGCGGCAGGAGGAACTGCAGGAAAAACGTATCCGTGACGCGCTGGGCCGTCCCGTCACCCGGGTCATCCTGGCCCCTGATGACAGCATCATCCTGAATGTGGGTGAGATCATTACCCACAAGGCGGTTGAAGCGGCGCGAGCCGGGGACGTGCTCGATATCCTGCTCGACAGCGTGAGCAAGGAAGAAGTCAGCATCGATCCCCTCGCGGCTCGCCCCCACGAGACCGGCACCGCGGCCCTAGAAGGCCAGCCGGACCTCAGCGCCGAGCCGGCCCGGCAGGATGAGGACGAGCGGCCCACCCAGAGCCGCATCATCACCGACCCCGATCAGCGCTGAGGAAGCTGAGGAAACAGGGACCGGGTGGGCCTTCTCCGCGAGGAGGCCCACCCTTAATTCCTGAAAATGACCTCTTCGCGCCCGAACGACCGCAGCGCCAGCAGTCCAATGAGGAGCGCCCCGCACAGATTGGCGGCGATAGCGGTCAGGGCGTGAGCGGCCGTGAGGTTCCCGCGCACCGTGTTGAGGATGGCCACCATGCTGCCGAAGAGGGGAATGGTGTAGATGCCGTCACTCAGGGTGAGGAAGTCACTAAATTGCAGCATGACCGCGGGAAAGACGATCACCAGGCTCAGGGGCGTGACGTAGGTTTGTGCCTCCTTGTAGGAGCGGGCGTAGATGCTCAGGGCGATCAGGACGGCGCTGATGAGGAGCGCGGCGCTGACGACGGTGCCCAGCAGGGCCAGCGCGCTGGCAGGGGTGAGGGTGAGCTGACCCCCAAAGGCCTGGGTGAGTTCGGCGGGTGTCCCCTCTGTAGCGAGCACAGCCCGCGCGAGCATGCCGCTCAGGAGAAAGCCCAACACACTGCAAAGAGCGGTGGTGAGGGCGGTGAGGGTGGTCGCGAGAAGTTTTCCGGCCACGACCTCGCTGCGGCGCACTGGGGACACAAGCAGGCTTTCCAGGGTGCCGCGTTCCTTTTCGCCCGCAGTGGCGTCTAGCGCAGTCGCCATCGCGCCGGTCAGGATGAAATTCAGCATCAGAAGCGGAATCAAAAAGGCCAGTTGTCCGCTGCGCCGCTCCTGCTCGGGGCTGGCATCGATGGGGGCAAGCGTGACGGGCGTGAGGGTCTGCGCGCCCAGCCCCAGCGTGCCCAGGCGCTGCACCGCCAGCTCCCGGTTGTACGCTTCCACCACGCTCTGCACCTTGGCAAAGGCGCCCGTCTGGGCCCGCAGGTTCCCCAGCTTGGCGTACACCTCCAGCGTGCCGGTGCCGTCGCCCGCGCGGGCGGGCAGGGGCGAGGGCGCGCGCAGGGCGGCGTCCACTTCTCCGGACTGCACCGCGGCCCTGGGGTCGGTGACGGGCACGAGTTCTACCCCGGCGCGCGTCACCGTGCCGTTGGGCAGCTTCTCGTCGCGAGTCAGGGCCGTGCGCAGCGACTCGGGCAGCGTGCCCACCACCCCCACCTTTTGCCGCTCCTGCGCCTGCCCGCCGATAAAGCGGCCCAGCAGCAGTGGGAGCCCCAGTGTGAAGAGCGGGATCAGCAGCAGCGGAATCAGGATGGTGCTCGTGATGGTGCGCCGGTCGCGTAGAGTGGAGAGCAGGTCGCGCGCGGCGACACGCCAGATGAACTCAGGACGCACGTGCCACCTCCTGCCCCCGAACCAGGGCGAAAAAGGCCCGTTCCAGATTGCGCTCGCCGGTGCTGGCGAGGATGTCGGGAATGCTGCCTACCGTCACGAGTTCTCCCTTGTGGAGAATCGCGACTCGGTCACAGACCTCCTCGGCCTCGCTCATCACGTGCGTCGAGTAGAGGGTGAGCTTTCCCGGCTGCCGCGCTGCCGCGACGAAGTCCAGCAGCGTCCGGCGCGCGAAGATGTCCAGGCCGCTGGCCGCCTCGTCGAGAATCAGCACCTGTGGGTCGTGGAGAACGGCGCGGGCGATCACGACCTTCTGCTTCATACCGGTGGAGTACTCTCCCGCACGGACGTCCAGCGTGCGGCCCAGGTCCAGCGCCGCGTCCAGCTCATGAATGCGGGCGTCCGCCTGCGCCCGGTTCAAACCGTACAGCCCCGCAAAGGAGCGCAGCACCTCCCGCCCCGTTAACCGGGCGGGCAGGCCCATCCCGCCGTTGACGACCCCGATGGCCCGCCGCACCGCCTCCGGTTCGCGCCCCACGTCGTGCCCAGCCAGAACCGCTGTCCCCGCAGTGGGCCTGAGCAGCGTGGCGATGATTCGCAGCAGGGTCGTCTTGCCCGCGCCGTTTGGGCCAAGCAGGCCAAAGACTTCGCCCTCTCGGGCGCTGAGGGTCACGTTCCGCAGCGCCGCGTGCCTGCCGTAGGTCTTACTGAGGTTGTGAATGTCGAGCATGCCACCTCCACGGGTGAGGGTACGCGAAGACGGGGCCAAGCGTTGCCGGAGCGCTCCGAAAGGCGGCTCGGCTTACGGTACCTCCCGTCTGAACCGCTTACCATGGGTCAACCTCCCTTGGGCTGTTGTTCCGCCCCTCTCCTGTAGACCTCCATTGACACGGTGTCAGGTTGCTCATGCAAAACGCATGGAGACCTGTCACAATAGGAAAGTTGCGCTTCCAGGCGCACTTGTACCCAGTTCACGCTCTGACCGGAGCCGCCCACAGCCGCTCCTGGTTTTCCCGGAGGATAGCGCATGTTTAATCCCCCTACTCTGGAAGATCTGCAAGAAACTCGGCGCGCCAACGAGAAGCTGGTGCTCAAGGCGCTGGAAAGCAAGCCCGAATGGGTTGAAACCGAACTCGCCAAGACGACCGGCCTGGCCCTCTCGCACCTGCGCGCCGCGTTGGCCAGTCTGCTCGATCAAGGCCGGGTGCGCCGTCTGCCCGGCACGGGGACCCGTGCGGTGTACGGCCTCGCTGATCCTGGCCTGGCCGACGTGCCCGCAACCCCCCTCACTGAGGATGCCAAGCGGGTGCGCGACTACCTCGAAGGCCGTGCGGACAGTGCCCTGTACATGAGTGAGCAGCTGCGTATGAGCCGTGAGGACGTGATGAAGGCGCTCTCGCTGCTCAATGCCCACGGCATGATCACCTGCACCTTTGTGGGCAGCCTGGTGATTTTCCGCCTCAAGGAGACGCAGGCCATCGGACAAGAGCAGGCGCCCGCGCAGAGCGGCAAGAAGAAGCAGGTCGCGTAGGTTCTCTCGCCCAACCCAGCCCCCACCGTGGGGGCTTTTTTCGTTACCTGACCCGCTGACCGGCTCCTTACACCCCCTCTGCTATCCTGAGCTTCATGAAGCTGGTTCTCGCCGTGATTCAGGATGCTGACGCCGCAGGCCTGGTGCGCGTGCTGTCGGAAAACGCCTTTGAGGTCACCAAGCTCGCCAGCACCGGCGGCTTTCTGCGCGAGGGCAACACGACCCTGATGATCGGTGTCGCGGACGATCGCCTCGCCGAACTCAAGCGCCACGTCCAGCAGACCTGCCGCACCCGCACCCGGTTGGTCACCCCCAACATTCCGTTGGGTGAGCAGGGCGAGGGGTTGAGTGCCGATCCCGTTGAGGTGGCGGTGGGTGGAGCCGTGATGTTCGTGCTGGGCGTGCAGGAATTCGTGAAGGTCTGACCCCTGGAGGGGAGCCGCGCTTCGCAGCTTCCCCAAGCTGGGGCAGCCCCTGCCCCCTCACTTCGTGTCGTACCAGTTCGGTCCAATACCGACCTCGACCGCGAGGGGCACGCTGAGCTGAGCTGCCCCCTCCATCACCTCGCGGGTCAGGGCCGCTACGCGGTCGGCCTCTTCCTCCGGCGCCTCGATCAAGAGTTCGTCATGGACCTGTAGCAGGAGGTGGGCGCCCCGCGCTGCCAACTCGTGGTCCAGGCGCACCATCGCGATCTTGATGATGTCGGCGGCGGTGCCCTGGACGGGCATGTTGTACGCCAGCCGCTCGCCCGCCTCGCGTACCGTGCGGTTTTGCGCCTTGAGTTCCGGCACGTAGCGGCGGCGACCGTAGAGCGTTTCGACGTAGCCGCGTTCGCGCCCAAAGGCGAGCGTCTGCTCGATGTACCGGCGAATCCCGGGATACGTGTTGAAATACGTCTCGATAAAACCCGCCGCCTCGGTGTAGGGAATGCCCAATTCATTGGACAGGCGGTGGGCGCTCATGCCGTAGAGCACGCCAAAATTGACCGTCTTCGCGGCGCGGCGCTGCTGGGGCGTGATCTGCGCCTCTTCCTGCCCCAGCACCTGCGCGGCGGTGCGGCGGTGAATGTCCGCACCCTCGCGAAACGCCTGCTGCATCAGCTCGTCGCCCGTCATGTGCGCGAGCAGCCGCAGCTCGATCTGTGAGTAGTCGGCGCTGATCAGGCAAAACCCCTCCTCCGCGATAAAGCCCTTGCGGATCTCGCGGCCCAGGTCCGAACGGATGGGGATGTTTTGGAGGTTGGGGTTGAGACTGCTCAGGCGGCCGGTGGCGGCGGTCGTCTGGCTGAAGGTGGTGTGCAGGCGGCCGGTACGGGGGTTAACCAGGTTGGGCAGCGGCTCCAGGTACGTGCCCCGCAGCTTCTCCAGCTCACGGTACTCCAGCAGCGCGGGGATGATGGGATGCTCGTCCCGCAGCGGTTCCAGGGCCGAGACCGCCGTGCTGCGCTTCCCGGTCAGCTTGGTCTTTTTGCCGCTGGCAAGCCCGAGTTCGTCGAACAGCACCGTTTCGAGCTGGTCGCGGCTGCGAATGGCAAACTCACGCCCCGCCAGGCGGTGAATCTCGGCTTCCAGCATGGCGATGCGGCCCGCTGTGGCTTCCGACAGGCCGCGCAGATAGGCGCTGTCGAGGCGTACCCCGCGCACCTCCATTCGCTTCAGCACCGCCGAGAGCGGCTTTTCTACGTCCTCGTACAGCCGGCGCCGGGCCTCATCGAGCTGAGGGGGCAGGTCTTGCAGCAGCCGGTAGGCGATGGCGGCGCGGGTGGCGGCCTCGTCTGGCCAGGCCGTCCTCAGGTAGCGTTCTGCGACGGCGGGCATGTTCGTGTTCGCCGGGTCGAGCAGGTACGCGACGAGGAGGGGATCATCTCCCGGCTCGACCACGGTGCCCCGCACGCTGAGGTGAGCGGCGAGCGCCTTGGCTCCCGCTGCCGTCACCGTCCGCTGTCCAACGAACTCCGCCTCGCTGACGACGGGAGGAAAGAGGGCCGCACGGCGCTCGGCGGCCTTTTGCTCCCTCTTGCTGAGCTTCTTGGGTGCCTCCTCACCCGCCACGCCCATCAGCGGGAGCTCCTGGACGGCGCTTCCTTCTGCACGCTCCTCGACCGGGGCGACCCGCGCGACCTTTCCGTCGAATGTCGCCGCCGCGGTCAGATCGGCGGTCAGGTCGTCCTCGCGCGACAGGACGTAGCCCCAGGTCACGCCTTCCGCGGGCGTCTGCCACTCGGCGATGGGTGGCGGTCCGAAATCCGCTGGAGGGGCCTCTTCCGGGGCTGGTGCCCCCCGGCTCAGGCCCAGCACCTCCCGCTTGACCGAGGCGAGTTCGAGCTCGTCGAGCAGGGCGGCCAGCCGTTCCGGGTCGCCCGCGCCGCGCGGCACTCCCAGCTCCACCTTGAGGGGCAGGTCAGTCACCATCCGCGACAGCTCACGGCTGAACAGCACCTCCTGTTCGGCGGCCAGCAGCTTCTCGCGGGTTCCTTTCGGCTGTAACGTGCCTGCTTTGGCTGCAGCGAGCACGGCGTCCAGCGTGCCGTACTCCTGCAGGAGTTTGGCCGCCGTCTTGGGGCCGATGCCCTTGGCACCGGGAATGTTGTCGCTGGCGTCACCGGTCAGGGCCCGGTAGTCCACCCACTGCCCCACCGTCACGCCGTACTTCTCCCTCACCTCGTCGGGGCCGACCAGGGAGAAGTCGCTACTCAGCACGCGCACATGGTCGTCGAGGAGCTGGTAGGCATCGCGGTCGCTGGTCACGATACGGACCTCGTAGCCCCGGCCCTCGGCGAGCTTGGTGACCGTGGCGATCACGTCATCGGCTTCAAAGCCGGGTTCCTCCAGCCGGGGCAGGCCCAGAGCGTCCACGATGGCCCGAATTCGGTCGATCTGGCCCGGCAGGTCGCTCGGCGTCTCGGCGCGGCCCGACTTGTACCCGTCATACTGCTCGTGGCGAAAGGTCTTGACCGGCGGGTCAAACACCACGATCACCTGGTTGGATGCCTGGCGCATCAGCCGCAGGGTCAGCCGCAAGAACCCCAGCACCGCGTGCGTCGCCTCGCCCCGGCTGTTGTGGAGCGGTGGAAGCGCGAAGTAGGAACGGTACGCCAGCGCGTGCCCGTCGATCAGCACCAGCGTGTTAGGCGAGGCGGCAGTCATGCGGGCATTCTACTGTGGGCGTAACGCTCCGCCGGGAAAGGACTCGCGGTCTTCAGTGGGTGGGGTCGGTGATGCCCTCGGGCGTGATCAGACGCTCCCGGATCTCCATCCCGCCTTCTTGCGCAGCGGTCTGGGGAATGCTGTAGGTGTCGGCTGCCCCGTAGTTCACGCTGTAGCCTAGGTCAGCGAGTGCCCCCAGCGTCATCCTGCTCAGCGGCATCGTGCCCCGCTGGGCAAAGCCGGTCATCAGCTCCGACTGAAAGACCGATTCCTTCCAGTGCCCGCACTTCGTGCCCGTCCCGTACCCGTCCTCGACCGGCACGCCCGCCGCCTGCCCTCCCAGGTTCCGGTACTCGCGTAGGCCATTCGTGCCGCTGTACTGCACCTTTGTCGCGCTGACGCAGGAGCTGGCATTCGCGTTGAGAAACTCGTCCCACAGCGTTCCGATGCCCAGCACGTGGCCCATCTCGTGCAGGATGACGCCCTGAAGGCTGCCGTTCGCCTCCATGCTGGCCAGGTCGGCGGCATCAAACTGCATCTCGCCCCACAGCGGGAGGGAGGTGCCGCTGCGAACCTGCCGCGGCCCCGCCTGCCCCAGCACCTGGCCCGGGCCGTCGATCGTCACGCCGCTGGCCACGATCGCCACGTCGTCCACCGTGACGGTCTGGCCGGTGGAGAGGCGGACATTGGCCACGTCCGGCAGTCCAGCGGCAATCACCCGTGACCAGCGGCTGGCGGCGGCAGTGAAGGCGGCCTGCTGCTCCGCCGTGAGCATGCTGTTGGCTGGAAAGATCACGGTGATGTTGAAGGCGTCTGCAGTCGGTGTGGGGGTGGGTGGAGCGGCCGGAGGGGTGACGGTCACACTGAGGCTGGCCTTTTGGGACGTGTCCTGCACGCTGGTGGCCGTGATGATGGCGCTGCCCGCCGCCACACCGGTCACGCGTCCCACGCTATCCACCCGGGCAATCCCACTGTGACTGCTGCTCCAGGTGACGGCCTGACTGACGCTGCCGCTGCCCTGGACGGTCGCAGTCACGGTTTGGCTGCTTCCCGCGGTGAGGCTCAGGCTTTTCGCGCTCAGGGTCACGGCGGTGACGGCTGGGGCCGGGGCCGTGCCGGCGAACACGGTCACCTTCAGCTCAGCCGAGCGGCCGCCGGAAGACCCACGGACATAGGCGGTGCCCGCCGAGACACCGGTGACCATGAACCGGCCGTCCGTGCTCGAGACGACGCTCGCAACCGCCGGATGGCTGCTCGTCCAGGTCGCTCCGGCCGTATAGGTGCCGCTGACGCGCTCACCCACAGCCAGGCTGAGGTTGTACCCGTCATAGCGGTAGGTGGCCGTCGTGGCGGGGGTGAGGGTGAGCTCGCTGCTGGTTTCCTCTCGGGGGGCAGTGCCGCATGCCACGAGGCCCAGGGTCAGGGCCAGGCAGAGGCCAAAAAGAGGGGTATGGTGGGGCATGAAACTCTCAAGGAGAAGAAGGAAGAGGCTCGAAGGGGGAACAGGAGGCTATATCGTGAAGATAGGATGAAGCTGCCCGCCGATTATAAGGGATTCATTAGGAAGATGATCTAATCCTCATGAAGTTGCAGAAAAACCGCACGGTTCCACAGGGGCACTGTGCGGTTTTTCACGTGAATTTCGCTCGTTTTTCTTCCTTCTCCCGGCGCGAGGGCGGACTCATGCTGTCCTGTGCGCTTTTCCTAGTCGTGCCCCAGAGTACACATTTTTCTCATTCTTTGGGCTGGAAGAGGGAAGGGGAGAGCGGCTAAATGAGAAAGGTGAGGAGGGGAACAGGTCCCCGTGCTCGCGAGTGGGCCAGGCGCGTCGCTCCCCGGAGCGGGGTTTAGGCACCCACCCGGCCCCGTTCCTCTACCACCTGGGCGAGGTGTTGGGCCACCTCATGAATCTCGGCCTCGTCGGGGCCTTCGACCATCACCCGAATCAGGTTCTCGGTGCCGCTTGGGCGCAGGTTCACCCGGCCACGGCCCCGCAGGCGGGCTTCTGCCTGCCGCACCGCCAGCTGCACGGCCTCGTCACGGGCAATGGCCTTTTTGTCGCCCACCCGCACGTTGACCAGGGTCTGCGGAAACATCACCAGCTCGTCGAAGAGGGCGTCGAGGGTGGTGCCGAGCTGCTGCATCGCCCGCAGGGTCAGCAGGGCGGTGAGGACACCGTCGCCCGTCGGGCTCTTGTCGAGGAAGAGGATGTGACCGCTCTGCTCGCCGCCCAGGGTGAGGGCCTGCTGCTGCAGACGCTCGTGTACGTACCGGTCGCCGACGGCGGTGCGTTCCAGCGGAATGCCTGCCTCGCGCAGCTTCACCTCCAGCGCCATATTCGCCATGAGGGTGGTCACCACCGCACGGTCTCCCCGAGCGCGGGCGTTGAGCAGAAGCATGTGGTCACCGTGCACGACGTTGCCGCGCGAGTCTACGAAGAGGGCCCGGTCGGCGTCGCCGTCAAAGGCCACACCCAGGTCGTAGTCTCCCTCGCGCACGATCCGTTGCAGATGCTCCAGGTGCGTGCTGCCACAGCCCCGGTTGATGTTCCGTCCGTCTGGTGTGGTGTACACCGCGAACACGTCCGCTCCTGCGGCCTGAAAGACCTTGGGGCCCACTCGGTAGGCCGCGCCGTTCGCGCAGTCCATCGCCACCTTCAGCCCACTCAGGTCCGGAGCCTGCTCGAGCAGAAACTGCACGTACAGGCGCTCGGCCTCGGTGTAGTTGGTCACCGACCCCAGCTTCACCCCGGTCACCGGAGCACGCTGGGCCGCGTCTTCAAGGGCCGCCTCGATCTCCAGTTCGGTGGCGTCGCTGAGTTTCTGGCCGTCCCGCCCGAAGAACTTGATGCCGTTGTCCTCGTAGGGGTTGTGCGAGGCGCTGATCACCACACCCGCATTCGCCCCCAGGTGCCGCGTGAGATAACTGACCCCCGGGGTGGGGAGGACACCCAGGTGAATCACGGTCACCCCCCGGCTGGTCAGACCCGCCGCCAGAGCGGCTTCCAGCATGTCACCGCTCTGGCGCGTGTCCTTGCCGATCACCACGCTGGGCCGGTCGTGTTCCCGTTTCAGGACCTCGGCCGCCGCTGCCCCGAGCTGCATCACCCACCCGGCGGTGAGCGGAAACTCGCCTGCGACCGCGCGGACGCCGTCCGTCCCGAAATACTTCCGTTCGCTCATGACCTCGCCATCATACCCCCGGGCGTCCGGTGGGCAGGACCTCTTCCCGTCCGGGAACCCGCTGGCCCCGGCTCGCGTACCCTGAGGCATGAGCGGCTTTTCTGGAGGGTCTTTCTCGTTCGGTCATAGCCATAGCCACGGGCACCGGGGGTACGGATACCGGGGGCACAGCCACAGCAGCGGTCACGGGGCCGGGTTTCTGGGCGGCGTGCTGGGGCACAGCAGCGGTCACCGTGGTCACTACAGCCGCGGCGGTCACTACCGGCAGGTGGCCCGGTCACGGCGGATGGGCTGCCTGGGGGCCTTGTTGATCGGGGCCGCGCTCGCGGGCGGTTCGGCTGCCGTGTTCTCCCTGATCGCTTGAGGCCGGGCTGGCTCGCGGGCGGCCCCGCCGTCAGCTCACGGTTCTGGCCGCCCGAGCTGCGCCGCGCCTTTCCTGGGCCCCGCCGTCGCCTGGAAGCGTGGGTGGGAGAGGGGGCCGCCTTTGCCCGCTACGCTACCGCCCATGGCCCCCTCTTCCTGAAGTACCTCCCGGCGGGTTGGCGGGACGAGCGGGCCTACCACCGGTTGGCGCGGGAGGCGGCCTACCTGCGCGATCTCGCGCCCCGCTCGCCGGTGCCGCACGCCCCGCTGCTGCATGCTGCGCTTGACCCTGTTCGCTGGCGCGCGCACCTGGTGACGCGGGACCTGACGGACACGACGACCGGTTGGGGTGCGTTCCAGACGGATCAGCAGCGTGAGACGGCCCTGCTGGAGGTCGTGCGGCTGCTCGCCCGCCACCACGCCTTTTGGTATGGCCGCTCGGAACTCACGGGCGAGTGGGGCTGGGACGCGGGGCGGGTGCTTCGCCGGGCAGAGCGCGTGACTCCTGCCCCCGACTGGACACCGGGGGAGGTCGCCGCGGTGCGCGGGGCTGTCCGAGCTCTTCCCACCCTGCTCGGAGCCGTGCGGGGCGTGACCCTCGCCCATGGGGACATTCACGCTGGGCAGGTGCTGTGGCCGCTGGGGGGCGGCTTTCCCATCCTCATCGACTACGGGCAGGCCCACGCGGCACCCCTGGGCGAGGACCTGGCCCACCTGCTGTACGTGCGCCTAGACGCCCAGGACCGCGCCCGCCTTGGCCCCGCCCTACGGGAGGCGTACCGCGAAGAACTGGCCGCTCGGGGTCAGACCCTTACTCCCGCTGGGCTCGCTGCCGAGGAACGTGCGGGGCTGGCCCTGAATGTGCTCACGACGGCGCGGCAGGTCGGGCGCGAGGGGACAAGCGGCGTGCGGGACGCGCTGCGGCGGGTGGCTCAGGCGTGGAGGGAGGAAGAAATCAGCCGTTAGCCGTTGCCGGTCTAGCCCTCAACGGCCGGCACGCTCCAGTTCTGCGGCCAGCCCTTGGCGCAGCTGGCCACCTTCACGGCTCCCGCGCCAATTCCATGCTGGGCACCCCCGGTGACACCCAGGGATTCGCGCGCAGCAGGAACCGCCAGGGGAGCGTGCGGCCTTCCTTGAGGCCAACCCGGGCCGTGATGGCGACCGCCTCGTCGGGCAGGGGGGCGGCGGGGGCCAGGAGGTGCAGGGCCGGACTGTCCACCCGTGTGCCCGCCACTTCCGCCGGGTTGAGACCCAGCGCGTAGACGAGCTTGGCCGGGCCACTCGTCAGGTCACGTTCACGGGTCACCGGGCGGTGCACGAGCATGGTGCTCAGGCCCGTCAGGGGTTCCAGCGCGCGGATCAGGATGCTCGCCGGAATGCCTTCTTCTCGGCAGGACACCTGGAGGAGGGGGTGCCCGTGCGCCATCCAGAAGAGCCAGTGGCCCGGCGCGATCTTCATGGCTGCGGTGCGGGCAGCGTGAAAGCGGCCGGCGGCACAGGCCGGGTCGCGCGGGCAGTCGTAGGCTTCGGCCTCCACCACCCGGCCCGACAGCACCTCGCCGCCGGGGAGGACACGGACCAGCGTGCTCCCCAGGACTTCCCGGGCCACACGCACGGGATCACGGCCGAAGAAGCTGGGGGGAAGGAGGGCAGACATGGAGGTTAGTGGGAACGCCGACGGTCCACGACAAGCCAGACCAGGAGGCCGATCAACACCAGCGAAAACCCGGCATCCCAGCGGTCTACGGGGCGGCCCAGCGTGAGGTCGGAGACGAGCCCCGCCGTTTCCCGGAGCCACAGAGCCACGCCGTACACGACCCAGGTCACAGTCCTGTCCTGGCCCCGGCGGCCCGCTCTCCACCACCCCACCCAGCCGAACAGCAGGACGGGCAGGGTCAGCAGAAACAGGGCCTGTCCCGCTGCACTGAACTCGGGGAGGTCGTCCAGGTCCAGCAGCAGCGAGAAGGTCGCCAGCGCCAGCACCAGGGCGCTCAGGTTGGAGTTCCCTCGCCGCGCGTCCTGCCGGTTCGTGTCGTTGCTCGGCCCCAGGGACCGCTGCTCACTCATGCCTCAGGGTACGGCCCCGGGCTGCAAGAGGTTCCCCTCGTAAATCCGCCGGATGGTGGCCTCGATGTCCGGTTCGCGTACGGTGATGTCCCGCACCGGCGCATGGGCGGTAGCGAGGGCGATGGGCTGCGCCGCCGCGCCGGTGAAGGCATAGGTGACGCGGGGGCCCTCTACACTCACGAGGTCCAGGCCGGGCACCCGGGGGTTGGCGGGCGGAACCTCAAAGTCCACCACAAGCTGACGCGCACTGCCGAAGCGGGTCTGAAGGGCGGGCAGGGTGCCGTCATACAGCAGCGCCCCACGGTCGATGATCATCACCCGCCGGGCCAGGCGCTCCACGTCTGTCAGGTCGTGGGTGGTGAGCAGCACGGTCACCTCCCGCGTGCGGTTGACGTGCCGCACGAACTCGCGAATGCGTTCCTTGGCCACCACGTCCAGACCCACGGTCGGCTCGTCCAGAAACAGGAGGTCGGGGTCGTGCAGCATCGCCGCCGCCAGGTCTGCCCGCATCCGCTGCCCCAGCGAAAGAGCGCGGGCCGGAGTGCCTAAAAAGGGCCCCAACTCCAGCAGTTCGCTCAGTGTCCGGAGGTTCTCCCGGAAGCGAGCGGGGGGAACGCGGTACACGTCGCGCAGGAGGTCCAGTGAGTCGCGCACGGGCAGGTCCCACCACAGCGTCGTCCTTTGCCCAAAGACCGCGCCCAGCCGCGCCACGTGCCGCCGCCGGTCCCGCCAGGGGACCCGCCCCGCCACCTCCACCCGCCCCGAGGTCGGCACCAGCAGTCCGGTCAGCACCTTGATGGTCGTGCTTTTTCCCGCGCCGTTCGGTCCCAGGTACCCCACCACCTCTCCCCGCTCGACACGGAAACTCACGTCCCGCACGGCCTCGACGGTTCGCCGCGTGCCGCGCAGCAACCCACCGCTGCGGGTCTGAAAGGATTTGCGGAGGTGTTCGACTTCGATCATGGCAACTCCTTTACGAGCCCGTTCCGTGGTACCGCCGCACCCCCACCCGCCAGAAGGCGAAAGCGGCGGCCAGCATCAGGGAGCCAAGGACGGGGGAGAGGAACGCGGCCCAACTGGGCAGGCCGTCTGGAAGGGGCCGTCCCAGGACGTGCAGGACGGGAAAGGCACTCAGGAACGCGGCGGGAACCAGGTACGTGAAGACGCGGCGCAGCCAGGTCGCGTAGATGTCCATGGGAAAGGAGATCAGCGTACGGCTGCCGTAGGTGAGGACATTCATGGCCTCGACGCTCTCCACCGTCCAAAAGGTCAGGGTGCCACCCACCACGAAGAGCCCCCCAAAAAAGGCGATCATGCCCAACACGCTGCCCGCGAGCAGGAGCGTCTTCTCTAGGCTCCACGTCACGTCCACCCTCAAGACGCCGTACGCGACGATCCCCGCCGCGAGCAGGACCCGGGTGAGGCGGCGCAGGGCGAAATCCGACCCGAACACCTGCACCGGGAGTGGAACGGGCCGCAGCAGGAACGTGCTGAAGCTGCCGCTGCGGACATGTGCCCCCAGGTTCGGCGCGTCGAAGCCGCCAAACAGGACGTCCATCAGCACGAACGCGAGTTCTGCCAGGCCGTACAGCAGCGCCACCTCGCCCAATGTCCAGCCGTGCAGGCTGCCGAAGCGGGGCAGCACCAGCGCAAAGGCTGCGAACTCCGCCGCCGTCACCAGGGCGGCCGCGAGAGCGTCGAGCACAAAGGCGGTGGGCGAGGCGAGCTGCGAACGCGCCTGTGCCTCCAGCAGACGGAAATAAAGATGAAGCAGGCGAACGGCCGGGAGCAGTGGGCCTCCTGCTCTTCGCCTATCCACCGGCCACCTCCAGCCGCCGCAGGCCGCGGGCCAGCACGAACTGCGCGAGTCCCAGCAGGGCGACGGTCCAGGCAGCCTGAACACCCAGCACGCGTAGGGCCTCCTCGCCCCGCTTGACACCCAGCCACAGTTCCACCGGGCTATTCAGCATGCTGGGAAAGGGGGTCCAGGCGAGGAGGAACTGGAACCACGGCGGAAAAAAGGCCAGCGGCATCAGAAAGCCGCAGGCGAGGCCCAGCAGCGCCCAGGCAAAGCGGCCGATGCCCACCGCGTCGGGCGTCCAGAACGCCGCACAGTTCACCAGGAAGCGGAAGGCAAACCCGCACGCCCAGGCGAGCCCCACGCTGAGTGCCGTCAAGGTCCACCCCTCTACTCCCTGGGGAAGCTTGAGGCCCCAGAGCAGGGCATACAGGGCCAGGATCGTCACGCCCCGCAGCAGAAACTGTGCGGCGGCCCGGCCAGCGTCCTGGGCGAGCCAGAACCCCAGGAAACTGTGCGGGCGCAGCAGCTCGGTCGCAACCTCGCCCCGCTGAACGCTCCGCATCAGGTCGTACCACCCAAAGAGGCTATAGGCCATCAGAAATGCCTGCGTCAGGCCCGTGTACGTGACGGCGTCCTGTGGCGTGTAGCCCGCCACCTGCGGGTTGAGACCGAAGAGGGCGAGCAGCACCGCCAGCCGCAACGCGCCGAAAAACAGGTTGGTCGTGAGGCCCCAAAACGTCGCCGCCGGGTACGCGAACTGCCGCCGGAAACTCAGCCGGGCCGCGCTCAGATACGGGCGGACGTGTCCTCTCCCCGCCTGCCTCATCCCGACGTGCTCTGACTCCAGAACACCCGGGAGAGCACCCTAGGGTCTGCCTTCAAACTTCCTTCGGTGGGGTTGGTCTGCGACTCACCGCAAGCTCGTATCAGAGGTGCTGCGTTCAAGGTTCCTCCCCTCTCCAGTTGCCGAACCGGGAATGCGGAGGATAAGGGTCGTGCTCTGGGGAGCACATGCGCCGGATGGCGGAGGAGCAAACGTCAGGGAAGCCTCAATGCCTTCCGCTCCGCGGCTCACCGGGCTTGGGTACGTTGGGCGTGAAGTTTTGCTTTCCCCCAGGAGGAACGCACCATGATGGATATCTTGAACACGCTGGGCGGGCTGGGACAGGCGCAACAGACAGTCAGCCGTCAGCTTGGAACCTCGCCCCAACAGACGGAAGCTGCCCTGGAAGCGGCGCTGCCGCTGCTGCTCGGTGCGATGACCCGCAACGCTCAGGACCCCGCGGGGGCGCAGGCTCTGTCGGGCGCCCTGGACGAGCACGACGGGCGTGCCCTGGACCTGTTTGGGCAGGGGCAGACGCCGGACCTGGGAGAAGGCCGCAAGATCCTGGGGCACGTGTTTGGGAGCCAGCAGCAGGCCGCTGCGAACGCCGTGAGCCGCCGTGCCGGAATCGATCCGCAGCTTGCCATGCAGCTTCTCTCCATGCTTGCTCCGCTTGTGCTCGCGTACCTCAGCCGCCGCCGTCAGGGCCAGATGGGCGGCAGCTGGGGTGGTCAGACCGGAGGAACAGGCGGAATTGACCTGGGCGGCCTGCTTGGCGGTCTGTTGGGGGGGATGCCGCCGCAACCGCAGGGGGGTGTGCTGGGCGGCGGGCCCGTGATTCCCGGCTACACCCACCCACCGGCCCAACAGCCCCTGGGGCATCCCGGACACCACGGGACAGGTCAGATGGGCCAGATGGGGAACCTAGGCGGGATGATCGGCACCCTCAACAGCGTCCTTGACCGCGACGGTGACGGGAATGCCCTGGATGACCTGATCGGCATGTTCGGCGGGCGGCGGCGGTAGGAAACGCCGGTCAGGCTGTTTCCGCTGCGGCTTCCAGCTTCTCGCGCGAGTAGGGTTGGTAGCCCTTGGGGGTCCCGGTCCGCGTCTCGTCGAAGAGGCTGGTTGTCAGGTAGCGGGTGCCGGTGTCCACCGCGATGGTCGCCACCCGCCGTCCGGGGCCGAGGCGGCGAGCGACGGCGAGCGCGGCCCAGATCATGGCGCCGCTGCTCATGCCCACAAAGATGCCTTCCTCACGGGCGAGGCGGCGGGCGAGGGGATAGGCATCCTCCTCCCAGACGGGAATCACCTCGTCAATCACCGAGCGGTCGAGGTTCTCGGGGATAAAGCCCGGCCCCATGCCCTGAAAGCCGTGTTCGCCGCGCTCACCGCCCGAGAGGACGTTGCTGCGAGCAGGTTCCACCGCAATCACCCGCACAGCGGGATTCTGCCGCTTTAAAAAGCGGCCCACGCCGCTGATGGTGCCGCCGGTCCCGGACCCGTACACAAACGCGTCCAGGCGTCCTTCCATCTGCTTCCACAACTCAGGACCGGTGGTGCGCTCGTGCATGGCGGGATTGGCGGGATTGGTGAACTGGCCCAGCAGGACGGCGCCCTCTTCCCGCGCGATGCGCTCGGCCTCCTCGATGGCCGCGAGCATCCGCTGCTCGGGATCGGTGAGGACCAGCTGGGCGCCGTAGGCCGTCAGGGTGCGTTTGCGTTCCTCGCTCATCTGGGCCGGCATGCACAGGATCAGCCGGTAGCCTTTTGCCGCGGCGATCTGCGCCAGCCCAATGCCGGTGTTCCCGCTGGTCGGCTCCACGATGGTGCTGCCGGGCTTCAGCAGGCCGCGGCGCTCGGCGTCCTCGATCAGCCCCAGCGCGGTGCGGTCCTTGATGCTGCCTCCCGGATTCAGGCCCTCCAGCTTGACAAACACGTCCGCCATTCCCGGCTCGACCACCCGACGAAGCTGCACCAGGGGCGTGTTGCCTACAAGCGCGTCAATCATACTTTGAAGTGTAAAGCGGTGCGGCCTCCAGCACTGCAACCGGTCCTAGAATGCCGAGCGTGCGTGCCGCCCTGATCGCTGACATTCACGGCAATGCCGACGCCCTGCGGGCAGTGTTGGCCGATGCGGAGGCACAGGGCGCAGAACGCGTCATCGTGAATGGGGACGTGGTCAACCGGGGGCCGGACTCCGTAGAGGCGCTTGCCCTGCTGCTCGCGCGGGAGGGCGTGACGTTCACGCTGGGAAACCACGACGACCTGGTGCGGTTGTGGCACAGCCGCAGCGACGCGCTGCCCAGGAGCTGGTTCACCGACCCCTTTTGGGGCGCGACCGCCTGGAGCGCCGAGGAGCTTGACCGTGCGGGCCTGTTGCACGTCCCGGCAACCTGGCCCACGACGGTGACGCTCGCCGTTCCTGGCCTGCCGGAAGTGCGCGTCGCCCACGGCACCCCTGCCCATTACCGCGAGGGCCTCAGCGAGCGCACCCCGCCGGAACGGGTCGCGGAACTGGCGGGTGAAGCGGGCGTGCTTGTTGGCTCGCACATTCACCGTCCGGCTCAGGCGACCCGAAACGGCGTGCTGGTGCTGAATACCGGTGCCGTCGGTGCACCTGCCAACGGCGACCCGCGCGCCCAGTACCTGTTGCTGACGGCGACACCGGGAGGGTGGGTGCCCGAGTTCCGGGCTGTGCCCTACGACCGTACAGGTGTGCTGAAGCGTTTTGAGACCAGCGGGCTACTGGAGACGGGCCTCAGCGCTGAGATCTTCCGTGACGAGCTTCGCACGGCCCGCAGCCTCTACACGCCCTACTGGCTGTGGACCGAAACCCACGGCTATCCCCGCGACGCTCGTACTTGGGCGGCCTTTTTGCAGCAGCACCCACCGCAACCCGCTTGAACAAACCGCCCGCGCGAAGCGGACGGCTTGCCAGAAGGAAGAGTGGGTGTTTAGCGAGCGGGCGGCAGCAGCACGGTATCGATCACGTACACCGCGCCGTTGCTGGGCGTGTTGATCGCCTCGCTCACGTTGGCGCTCCCCACCACCTGCGTGCTGCCGTTGCGGCTTAGGGGGAGCGTTCCGCTCTCCAGCGAGGTGAGTTGTGTGCCCGCCGCGAGTTGCTCGGGCGTCTGACGGCCCTGAACCACGTGATACAGCAGCACCGCGCGCAGGCGGGCGGGATCGGCGGTGATCGCCGCGAGGTCGGTGGCGGGCAGCTTGGCAAACGCCTCGTTCGTCGGGGCGAAGATGGTGAATTCGCCACTGGCCAGCTGATCGGCCAGCCCCGCCTGCCGAATCAGCCCGGCGAGCGTGGTGAAGCGCGGGTCCGTGGTGATCAGCGTGACGACGGTGTTGCTGCTCGGAGCCGTCCCGGTCGTGGCGGTGCCCGTTGTGGTGGTGCCGGTCGCTGCCGTACTCGTTGGGGCGGTTCCGGTATCGGTCGTCCCCGTCGTCTCGGTGGTCTCGGCGGGTGCGGGGATCGTCAGGCCGGGGGGCAGCAGCACCTGGTTAATCACGTAGATGTTGCCATTGCTGGCCGTGGTGACGTTGTCTGTCACGCTGGCCGGGCCGACCATCTGCATGCTGCCATTCACACTCAGGGTCAGCGTGCCGCCAGCAACCGCGTTGAGGGAGGTGCTCGTGGCGAGCTGTTCGGGGGTGAGGCGGCCCTGGACGAGGTGATAGGAGAGCACCTGCCGCAGCAGCTCGGGGTTGGAGGACAAAACAGCCAGCGTGTCGGCCGGAAGCGCTGCAAACGCCTCGTTGGTGGGCGCAAAGAGGGTGTATTCGCCGCTGAGGAGGGTCTCGGTCAGCCCCGCGTCGCTGAGCAGGTCGAGCAGGGTGCTGAAGCGGTCGTCGGCGACGATCACGTCGTAGAGCGTGTTCGAGTCGGTCGCCGCGCTCTCGGTTTCGGTGGTCGTGGTGTCCGAGCCCGTCGCCGTGGTGTCGGTGGTCGTCTCAGTGGTCGTTTCGGTGGTCGTCGTCTCGGTCGTGGTGGTGGTCTCGGTGGTTGTGGTGGTGGCCGTGTCCGTTGTGGTGGTGCCGCTTGGGTTGACGGTCGCCCCGCTGAGCGGCAGGGCGGGGATCTTGGTGACGTCAAAGGCGGTGGCTGGCGCGGCGGGCGTGCTCGCTGCCGGAGCCGCCGGGGCCGCCGGCGTGCTCGGTGCTGGGGCTGGAGTGGCCGCCTGCGTACCGGCCAGCACGGGGGGCAGCAGGACGGTATCGATCACGTGAATCACGCCGTTACAGGCCGGCACATCCGCACGGGTCACCGTGGCGTTGTTGACCCGCACGCGGCCATTGGCGCTGCTGATCGCGACGTTTGCCCCCTGAGCTGTCTTGATGCTCCTCAGGCTCGCGACCTGGGCCCCGCTGACCTTGCCGGGCAGCACGTGGTACAGCAGCACGCTTCCGAGCAGGTCTGGGTCGTTCAGCACCGTGGCCAGGGTATCGCTGGGCAGCTTGGCAAAGGCCGCGTTGGTCGGGGCAAAAACCGTGTACTGCCCGGTCATCAGCGTCTGATTCAGCCCCGCCGCCTCGATGGCGGTGCGCAGGGTGCTGAACTGCGGATCGCTCATCACGATCTGGGCGATGCTCTGGCAGGCCGCAGGGGTGGCGGGCCGCGTGACGGGCGCACCGGCCCCGCCGGCCAGGGCAGGTGTGGCGAGCAACAGGCTGAGCGTGATCAGGCTGGTCTGCTTGTTCATGGGTTCACCTCTGGAAAGACGGTCACCTTCCAATGTTCACCACCCCTCCTGCAAAAAGCAACTTCGGTGATGTTTCTAACAGGACGTCTAAACAAAACAGCGGGGAGCCCTGACTATTTTTTCATAATAGGCTCATCTTGCCGCTTCGTCCACGGATGGGCTGGGAAGCGGCCATGCAGGAACGAAGCGGGCTCCTCAGCGCCCGAAATACTCCGGCAGGTCGGCTTCGGTGATCAGCACCTCACGGGGCTTGCTGCCCTGGTGCTTGGAGACGATGCCCATCGCTTCGAGCATGTCCATCAGCTTGCCGGCGCGGGCATGGCCCACCGAGAGGCGGCGCTGGAGCCGGGACACGCTGCCCTGACCTTCCTCGATGCAGATGGCCGCCGCCTGACGCAGCAGGGGATCGCTGAAATCCATGTTCGCCTTGTCCACACTGGGGCCGCTCGCCTCGACGGTGCCGTCGAAGTCTGTGCCGTAGGCTTCGGCAAAGGCGTCGTCAAAGACCTGGCGCCGCAGTTCATCGGTGATGCGGGCCGTCTCGGTCTCGCTGATGTACGGTCCCTGGAGGCGCACCGGTTTGATCAGGCCGGGCTGATAAAACAGCATGTCGCCCATTCCGGTGAGGCGCTCGGCGCCCACGCTGTCGAGAATGGTGCGCGAGTCGTGGCTGCTGGACACCGCAAAGGCAATGCGAGCGGGCACGTTCACCTTGATCAGCGAGGTGAGGATATCCACGCTGGGCCGCTGGGTGGCGAGGACGAGGTGCATGCCGGTCGCGCGCGCCATCTGCGCGAGGCGCATGATCGCGGCCTCCACCTCCTTGGGAGAAGTGATCATCAGGTCGGCCAACTCGTCGATGATGATGACGAGGTGCGGCAATTCGGGTTCCCCGACCTGGCGCATCTTGGCATTGAACTGCTCCAGGTTCTTGGCACCCACCTGACTCATCATCTTGTAGCGGCGCTCCATGTGGGCCACCGCCCCCAGCAGCACGCCCGCCGCGTCCATCGGATTGGTGACCACGCCGCGCACCAGGTGCGGAATCCCGTCGTAGGGCGTGAGTTCCACCATCTTGGGGTCCACCATCAGGAAGCGCAGCTCGGTGGGCAGGTAGCGGTACAGCAGCGAGGTGATCAGGGTGTTGACGCACACCGACTTGCCCGAACCGGTCGAACCGGCAATGAGGAGGTGCGGCATCTTGGCGAGGTCGCCCACGAGCAGTTCGCCGTCGATGCTCTTGCCCAGAATGACCGGGAGGCGCGCGCGCGAGTGACGGAACGCAGGCGTCGCAGCCGCCTGATGAAAGGTCACCGGCTCGCGCTCGGCGTTGGGGACCTCCAGGCCGATCACGCTTTTCCCGGGAACCGGTGCTTCGACGCGCACGCCGCCCACAGCCAGCGCCCGCGCCAGGTCATTTGAGAGGGAGGCGATGCGGCTGATTTTCTCGCCGGGCGCGGGTTCGATCTCATAACGGGTCACCGTCGGCCCCCGCGCGAAATCCACCACCTTCGCCTGCAGGCCGAAGTGCCGCAGGGTCTGGTCGATCACCGCCGCCCGTTGCCGCGCAGCCACGTCGAGCTGCGCGGTATTCACCGCCAAGGTGGGCACCGGATCGAGCAGGTCGTACCCCGGCAGGGCCAGGTGGGACGCGCCCGCCGTAGGACGGCGCCGCTCGGGTTGCGCGCTCTCCCAAGGGGCCGCGCTGTCTTCTTCCTGCAGCTCCAGCGTGGCCTGGGTCGTGGGGGCGGGAGCGCTGCTCGGCCCCGCCAGCGGTTCGGCCCCCCGTGGCGAAGCTGCGGTGAAGACGGTGGCGGCAGGAGCTGGGGCAAGAGCCGGCGCGGGTTCGCCGTCTGGTTCTGCGGCCATCGCGGTGAAGTCGAAGTCGAGGGTCGGGGCGAGCTCTTCACGGGGAACAGAAACCGTGGCCTGAACCGCCATCGCCTGCGCCCGTTCCAGCGCCTCCTGCTGGGCGCGTTCCAGCCGGGCGCGCCACTCCTCCTGGGCGCTGAGGGTGCCGTCGGGATCGGCGGCAAGCGCCTCGGCCAGGGCAGCAGCGAGTTCGGTGGGCGCGCGGTCAAATGCCGCGGCGAGGTTAGGCCAGCCGGGGTAATGCCGCTCGCGCTCGCGCCACGCGGCGAAGTCTTCGGCGAGCTCGCGCCACGCCGCCGCCCGCTCACGCTGGGCCGGGTATTCGCGCAGGAGAACGCCCACATCCGCTTTGACCAACGCTTTTTCAGCGGCCTGCCGTTCCCGTTCCAGCTTTCCGGCGCGCTGAGACAGGCGTTGCAGGTCGGCGATCATGCCGCGGCGCAGCCGTTCCAGCGCCGCGCTCGCCAGCGTGCTGGGCAGCTCCACCCGCAGTTCGTGCCGCCCGGCGCGCACCTCCTCCAGGGTCACTTCGGCGTCTGCGCCCGCTGCCGGAGCCTCGCTGGCGACCGCCTCGCGCAGATCGCGGGTCGCGTGGCCCACAAAGGTCTTGAGTCCCTCCTGCCAGGCAGCCAGGTCCCGTTCCAGGCCCTGCAGGTCCGACTCTTCACGGCTCCGCGGTTTGCGCCCGGCCGCCCGGACCTCCTCGTACTGGGCCTTGAGCTCGCGGGCCTGCGGATAGAGTTTGCGCAGGCCCTCCAGATCACGGGTATGGGCCGCGAGGCGCTGCCGCAGCTCTGCTCGGAGACGTGCCGCCTCACGCCCACTTTGCCGGGCCTCGATCACGCTCTGCACCTGGCTGGTCGCGCCGCCCAGCGCGACGCTCAGAACCCGGAAAAACCCTTTGAGCAACGTTAGGGGTGGGTAGCGCAGCATAATCTCCAGCCCCAGCGTGAGGGTGACCAGCGGGAGCAGCGCCGCCGCGTAGCTCAGGGTGGTGGTGAGCGGTGCCATCGCGCGCCTGGCCACCTCGCCCGCCGCGCCGGGTACCAGCACCTCGTGCAGGGCGAGCAGGGAGAGCACCACCAGCGCTCCGCCCAGCACGCGCCGGGTCAGGCCCGACAGGTCACGTCCCAGGAACACGAGCACCCCGTAGGCGACGGGCACCACCGGCAGCAGGTAGGCCCCCCACCCCAGTCCGCCGAGCAGCGCGGCGTGGGCCTGCGTCATAAAGCCGCCCTCGGCCATCTGCGGCAGGGCCAACGTGACTCCCAGGAAGATGCCCAGCGCGAACAGCACCAGCCCCAGCGCCTCCCCATCGAAGCGGTTCACGGGTGGAGCTACTTTTGCACGAGCCTTCGCCATGCCGCCCAGTGTACCCCAGCCGGAGCGGAGTCTTGGTCCTTTGGTGCTGCGCCTGGCGCACTTTTTTAGAGGTACGGTTTCATGAGCGCCGTGGGGCTCCGGCCGTCCGGGTGTCAAGGGCGCGTCAAGGTCCTCCCGCCCCTGCCCACCCCGATAATGCCCCTGTGGCCTTGATCCTGCCCCCCGTTCTGGCCGCGGCCCTGTGGGCGCACGCCGACCGTGCTGCCCCCCACGAGTGTGTAGGGGCCATCGGCGGGGACGTGCGGGGGAACGTTGCGGAGGCGGTCGCCCTGTACCCCCTGGCCAACATATCGCCCGACCCGCAGCGCACCTATCTGGCTGATCCCGGCCACCTGCTGCGCGCGCTGCGGGCGATGCAGGCGGGCGGCCTCACCCTCGTCGCCCTGTACCATAGCCACCCGCAGGGGCCCGCTCGGCCCAGCGGTACGGACACCCGGCTCGCCGCCTATTCGGTGCCCTACGTGATCGCCGACCTCTCCACCCGCACGCTGGCCGCTTTTCTGCTTCCGCAGGGTATCCCCGTTCCGCTGCGCATAGAGAACTGCCGT
Source organism: Deinococcus sp. YIM 77859 (assembly GCF_000745175.1). Classification (NCBI taxonomy): domain Bacteria; kingdom Thermotogati; phylum Deinococcota; class Deinococci; order Deinococcales; family Deinococcaceae; genus Deinococcus; species Deinococcus sp. YIM 77859. Next base: position 1,222,722 of record NZ_JQNI01000002.1, on the reverse strand, counting down.
GCCTGAAGCCGGCAGCCACGCCCCATACGCCTTGATCGGCGGCGGCAAGACCACCTTCGTGCTCAAAGGCTGGCGAAGAGCCTCCTAGGGCAGCCGTGCCAGCCGCTCGGCAAGCAGCTCGAAGAACGCGACGTCGTCCACCGAGACGGCCACCTGCGCATTGGCGGGCTGGCCGGTCACGCCGTACAGGTCACAGACGGTGCGCCCGCAGTTCAGGCCTTCCTGCGTCTCGACCTGCACGTTCATCGGCTGCATTCGGCAAAGGTCCGGCCGCAGGACGGCGGCGACTGCGAGGGGGTCGTGGAGGGCGCCACCCGGGAGGCCGTAGCGTTCGCGGTACACCCCGGCGTAGAAGGTGAGGAGTTCAGCGCTGACCACACCCGCCCGGTTTCCCAGGCTTCGCAGGCGCTCCACCCGTTCGGGCGTCGCCACGGCCCGCATGGTCACGTTCAGGCCGAAGATCCGCAGCCGCGCTCCCGACTCCAGCACGATCTTTGCGGCGTGCGGGTCGGCCAGCGCGTTGAATTCGGCGGCGGGTGTGCGGTTCCCCTGCTGGGTACTGCCGCCCATCCACACGACCTCCCGCACCAGGCCCGGCAGGTCGGGGGCTAGGCGGAAGGCGAGGGCCAGGTTGGTCAGCGGGCCGGTCGCCACCAGCGTGAGCTCGCCCGGCCGTTCGCGCACCACCTTCACGATGAAGTTCACGGCATGCTCTGCCTCCGGTCCGCGCCGGGGCCTGGGCAGATGACGGGCGGGCAGGCCGCTTTCGCCATGCACCTGCGCCGCTGTCAGGGCCGGACGAACGAGGGGGCGGTCGGCCCCGGCGTACACGGGCACGTCTGCCCCGGCCAGCGCAAGCGTCACCCCGGCATTGTGGGTGGTGAGGTCTAGGCCTACGTTGCCGTGGACGGTGGTGAGGGCCAACACGTCCAGCTCGTCTGGGCTGGCGAAAGCAAGCAGCCAGGCGACTGCGTCGTCAAGGCCGGGGTCGCCGTCCAGAATCACGGGCAGGGAAGAGGCCATGGGGGCATTCTAGGGCGGTGTCCGGGCCAAACGCCCTGTAAATTGAGCTTCACGCCGAACACACGCGGCCCACCTCGGGGGCGCCTACGCTGCGTGCCATGACCGGACGCCGTGACGACGACCAAACCGATGTCCCGCTGCCCCAGCGCGCCACCACCTCTGAGAGCGCCACCGAGTTTCCTGCTCCGCCATCCGGCGTGGTGCAGGACAGTCCCGGTAGCCCCGAGGTGGACCTCGAGGGTGGCCGTCTGCTCGACGACCAGGGAAACTACCGGCGCGAAAATGACGAAAATGATGTGGTAGACGGCCAGGCTGAGGGCGGCCCCACCTGACGCTGGCCCCCCTGTCAGCGCACGTCGAGCAGTTCCACGTCGAAAATCAGGGTGGCGTTGGGAGGAATCACCCCGGGAACGCCCGCCGCGCCGTAGGCGAGGTGGCCGGGGATCGTCAGGCGAGCCTTGTCGCCCACGCGCAGCTGCGCGATCCCCTGGTCCCAGCCGGGGATCACGTACCCTACGCCCAGCGGAAACTCGATCGGCTCGCCGCGGTCACGGCTGGAGTCGAACTTCTGCCCGTTTTCCAGGGTACCGGTGTAGTGCACCCGCACCCGCTTTCCAGCTTGGGCAGGCGCGCCGCTTCCCTCGTGGTATTTCTCGACGATCAGTTCCTGTGCGGCCATGCGGGTTAGGGTAAGCCCCATTGCCGGTTTCTCCCCACACTCTGAAGAGCTCATGAAGGTCATCCGGCTGCGGTTTGGGGTTGCTAGGATGCGCCGCGTGACGTCTGTCTTCACCGAGCAGCCCGGTCCCGGCGGTCTTCGGGCCTTTTGGCGGACCTGGGTGCTGGGAGCGCTCCTGCCCGTGTGGCTGGTGACGACCTTTGGAGCCACCTTCGCGCGGGTGGACGGGAACAGCATGAATCCGACCCTGCACCACGGAGACCTGCTGCTGCTGCTCAAGTACCCGCGCTGGCTGCACGCCTGGGGCCTTGCTACGCCCTACCCCCGGCGGGGTGACCTGCTGATCTTCAAGGCTCCGGCCGAGAGCCCCTACAGCTACGAGACGCTGCTTGGCGTGCGCCACCGTCCCTACAACGTCAAGCGGGTCGTGGCTCTCCCCGGCGAGACCGTCGCCATCGAGGACGGTCACGTCCTGGTGAATGGGCAGCTTCTCACGGAGAGGTACGTCAATGACGGCGTCCTCAGCGACCAGCCGCCGCAGCGCGTGCCGCCGGGCAAGGTCTGGGTGCTGGGTGACAACCGCCTCGTTGGCGAAAGCCTCGATTCGCGGGCCTACGGTCCGGTCGCGCTGCGCGACGTGGCGGGCCCGGCCAACCTGCGGTTATGGCCCCGCCCGGGCTGGGTGAGCCGCTAGCCTGCCGGCAGCCTTTCTCCCGCCCGCACCGGCAGCGTGAGCCAGTTTTCCCGAGGGGGCAGAGGACAGGTCCAGCCCTCGCTGTAGGCGCAGTAGGGGTGGTAGGCAAGATTGAAATCCAGCTGCACTTCCCACCCCTGTGCGGTCTGTGTCAGGGGCGCGTCCAGGTAACGGCCCGCACCGTACGTTTCCGTGCCGCTGGTCGCGTCGCGGAAGGGGACAAAGGCGCGAGCCGGAGCCTCGTCACCGGGAGGAGCGTATAGGGTGAGGGTCTGGGGTCCGGTGGGCAGCGCCACCGTTGCGGTACCGAAGCGGGCCATCACCCGCGGCTCACCGGTGTTCGTGTTCAGAATGACCTCCGCGCCGTCTGTCCGCTCTACCGGCACGGTAAAGACCCACTGCGCCGCGGGGGGGTAGTAGCTCAGGCCGCGAAAGCCTCGCAGCGCCTCTCCCTGAAGCGGTCCGCGCCCCGCCGCCCAGTGCTCATCCTTGCGCCGCCGGAAGTCGAGGACCGTCTCGACGTACCCCGAACTGCTCACCACTCCACCCGCACGCGCTCGCCCGCGTACTCCACCACGTCCCCCCGCCGCAGCTTCTTGCGCCGCCGCGTCTCCACCGCGCCGTTGACCCGTACCTCGCCGCTCTGCACCCGGAACTTCGCCTCGCCGCCGGTATCCACCAGGCCGCGCAGCTTCAGGAAGTCCTGAAGGTCGATGGTGTCTTGCTCTTCCCTGGTCATGGGGGCAGGGTAGCGCCTTACGGGGTGTTCGAAGGAGGGGACGCCGCTTCCCTACGGCCGGTACTGGGTGCTGAAGAGCCGCACGTCGGCGTCATCTACCCGGCGGTCCTGGTTGAGGTCGCCCACCGTCACGCCGCTTTTGCCGTAGTTATTCATGAGCAGGGCGAGGTCCGTGAGGTCGATCACGCCGTCACCGTTCAGATCGGCTCCGCTGAAGCGGATGCGGGCGGCCTCTGGGGTCCACGCCTTGAGGCCGAGTTCCTCGAGCAGGGCGGCGCGCACAGCCTGAGCCAGCGGCAGCGGTCCCTGCGGGTTGAACTCGATGCGGCGTTCTGTACCGGTGCTGACGCTCCGAGCGACCACGTCCGGGTTAAACGGCACGGCCGTTCCTCCGCTCCCCCCCAGCGTGAGAAGCGGCCCACCGCTGGGATCGAGCGTCACCGGCGTCTCCTTGGTGCTCAGGGCCGCCAGGGCGTCCTGGACCGCCCGGGTGAGTTCGGGGCCCTGGGGCCGCAGCTTGATGGTCGCGGCCTGCGTTCCTCCCACCAGGAGCAAGAGAGCCAGCAGCCCGCCGCGCTGCGCCCCCTTCACTGGGCCCCCCGTGCGGCGCGCAGGGCGTCACGGAACCTGGCCGGATCGCGTTCAATCGCGTTGGGATCGGTGGCCGAAGGGGCCGGGGGGGGTGCCGTTCCGGCGGGCAGCGTAGGAGAAGAGGCACCGGGTGTGGCGGAAGCCCCCGCAGCAGGCGGGGTGGCTGCGGCATCAGCAGGGGTGGTTGGTGTGGCGGAACCCGCCGTGTTCGTGCCTGCCGCTGGGTCGGGGGCTGTGTTCGCCGTCTCGCCCAGGCGAGTGACTCGGCCGTTTTCAATGGGGTAAACGCCCTGCGAAAAGCCCACGATGGGGCTGTCCATCCGCCGGCTGTACAGCAGCCAGAACGCCTCCTGTCCGGCGCGCAGCTCGGGGAGGTCTTCGACGCCCGCGAGCATGTACAGCGCCGGCTTGCCCTCCAGTTGGGGAAGGCTGGCGGGGTCTCCCGCGATCGTCTCTACGACCGTCAGGGGATAGACCAGCCAGGTGACCTCACCTTCCTTGACCCGTGTGGGCGGGCCGAGGGTAGCGCGCACGATCACATCCGCCCTTTTCGCCTGCTGGGTCAGCGTGAGGAGCGGGACATACGTCGCCTGGGCACCGGGAGAAGCCCCTCCCAGCACAAGCGCCGTGAGCAGCGTGAGCGCGCGCCTCACGGCTGGCCTCCGCTGCCCGGCGAGGTGGTGTCTCCCGCGGGGGGCCGGATGTTGGGCGCGCCCGCAGGGGTGCTGGAGGTGGCCGGTGTCGGCGTGCCGCTGCTCGCCGGGGGCGCAGGCTTGGGTGCTTCGGGCATCTTCACCTCGGCGAGCACCTTGCCCGTGCCGTCCCGGGCCTCGTACGCGAAACGGGCGGTGTCCAGGGTGACCACCTTCTGCGGTTTGAGGCCGACCAGCGCGACCCGTGCTCCCGAGCGCGGCACGTTCTTGAACCCTACGTCCAGCGTCAGGGTGCGGCCCGACTGCTTCCAGAACAGCACGCCGCCCGCTTCGGCCGTCTGAACGCGCGTGACCGTCACGCCCTCCGGCAGGTCCCACACGACCCGCGCGGCGCGGACCGTCCGCGGAGCGGTGATGCTCAGCGGAATGCGCGTCTCGCCGCGCAGCTCACCGGTGGGCAACTGGGGCTTGAGGGCCAGGGGGGGCAATTCATTCACGTTCAGGGTGTACTGCTGCACGCGGGTGCTCAGGTTGGCGTCGGACGCCTCGAGCGTGAAGGTGTAGGTGCCGGTCTTGCTCGGCGTGCCGGTCAGCTGCAGGTTGCGCAGCGTGAGGCCGGGCGGCAGCGTGCCGGCAGCGACCCGCAGGCTGTAGGGGCCCGCGCCGCCGGCGACGGTCAGGGGTGCCTCGTAGCTCTCACCCACGTAGCCGACAGGCACCGAGGTGGTGGAAAAGTACAGGGCGTCGCGCACGCTGGTCGTGCCGCTTGTGCTCGCGGGATTGCTGCCACACGAGACAAGGAGCGCCCCGCACGCCAGCAGTGTCCACCCGGGGATGGCTTGTCGCATAGCCAGCAGTCTAGCGGCCTCTCATGAGGAGCTTTCAGCTCTGCCGCAGGCGGCGAATCTCCCAAAGTGGCTGGCCTCCCGGCGCTAGACTTCCCCCCATGACCACAACGGAACGCCTGCCTGCCTTGCCCGCCCCCGGTGACCGCCTGGGGCGCTACACCGTCGAGCGCGTCGAGGACCTCCCCGAAATGCAGGGCACGCTGGTGCTGCTGCGCCACGACCTGGGTGCGCGGCATGCCCATGTCGCCCGCGACGACGACAACCTCGCCTTTGGGGTGACCTTTCCGACGGTGCCCAAGGACTCCACCGGCGTCGCGCATATCCTCGAACACGTCGTGCTGATGGGCAGCCAGAAGTACCCGGTGCCCGACCCCTTCTTCGCCATGATTCCGCGCTCGCTCAACACCTTTATGAACGCGATGACGGCGAGCGACTGGACGACCTATCCCTTCTCCACCCGCAACGAGAAGGACTTTTTCAACCTGCTGAGCGTATACCTTGACGCCACCTTCTTTCCTCTGCTGCGCTACGAGAGCTTCCGGCAAGACGGGCACCGCTTTGAGTTCGAGACGCCCGACGATCCCAGCACCCCGCTCAAGCTTCAGGGCGTCGTGTACAACGAGATGAAGGGCGCGATGGCCTCGCCCGGCTCGGTGATGTGGCGGGCTTTTGGCAAGGCGCTCTACCCGGACCTCACCTATGCCAACAACAGCGGCGGTTCCCCAGAAGACATCCCCAACCTCAGCTACGAGGCGCTGCGGGCCTTTCACGCCGCCCACTATCATCCCAGTAATGCCTTTTTCTATACCTACGGGCGGCTCGACCTCTCCCGCGTGCTGAGCGAGATCGAGGCGCAGGTGATGAGCCACTTCAGCCCGCAGACCCTGGACGTGAGCATTCCCGACCAGCCCAGCTTCGACGCGCCGCGCCGGGTGGAGGTGAGTTACCCCGGGACCGACGTGGAGCGCGGCGCGCAGGTCAGCGTGGCCTGGAAGCTCGGCCTTGCGACCGACCCCGACGAGAACCTGCGCTGGAGCGTGCTCTCGGACGTGCTGCTGGGGAACCCCGCCGCGCCGCTGACCCGGCCCCTCATCGAGTCGGGGCTGGGAAGTGCTCTGGCGGACCTCTCCGGCTACCGCGACAGCTTTCGCGAGGCCGCCTTTGCTGCTGGGCTCAAGGGGCTCAGCGCGAGCAAGGCGGACGCCGTCGAAACGCTTGTGCTCAACACCCTGCGTGAGATCGCCGAGCAGGGGATTGACCCGGCGCTCATCGAAAGTAGCCTCCATCAGTTTGAGATCCAGCAGCGCGAGGTGTCCAACAGCGGCTATCCCTACGGCCTGCAGGTTATGTTCCGCCTGCTGGGGCCGTGGCTGTACGGGGGCGACCCCGTCACGGGGCTGCGCCTAGACGCCGAGCTGAACCGCCTGCGGGAAGACCTGGAGCGGGGTCAGGTGTTTGAGCCCATGATCCGGGAAGGCCTGCTCGCCAATCCGCACCGCGTCACCCTGGTCCTGACGCCCGACCCCGAGCTGGCGGCCCGCACCGAGCAGGCCGAGCAGGCGTTGATCGCGCGCCTCAGCGCGAACTTCACCGACGAGGACCGGCTGAGGATCGTGCAGGAGAGCCTGCGCCTCAAAGAACTCCAGGGGCAGGCGCCTAACCCGGACGTGCTGCCCACCCTCACGCTGGCGGACGTGCCGCCCACCGTGGCCCGCGTGCCCTACACCACCGAGGAGGCAGGCCGGGCGCTGATCGGCCGCGTGCCGCAGCCCACCGGGGGCCTGACCTACCTCGACGTGCAGGTGAGGCTGCCGGAGGTGCCCGCGGAGCTGCTGGACATCCTGCCGCTGTACGCCTACGCGGTGACCCGTAGCGGCGCGGCCGGACAGGATTACGTGGGGCTCGCCCGCCGCATCGAGGCCGTCACGGGCGGCGTGAATGCCAGTGTGGGTGTGGGGGGCAGCCCGGACGACCTCGACAACCTGCGCCTGACGTTCACCTGGAGCGGCAAGGCGCTCGCGCGCAATGGCGCCGCGCTCGTGGAGGTCCTGCGGGACATCATCCAAGCTCCCGAATTCACCCGCGAGCGGCTGGAGCAACTGCTTCGGCAGCGCCTCGCCGGGCTCAAGGCCAGCGTCGTGAGCGCCGGGAGCGCCTACGCCGAGCGGCTGGCCGCTGCGCAGGTCAGCCCCGCTGGGTTTGTGGAGGAACGCTGGAACGGCCTGACGGCGCTGGCGTACCTGGAACGCGTGGTGGAGAGCGGCGAGGTGGACGCTCTGCTGGAACGCTTTGGCCGGGTGCGCGACCTGCTCCTTCAGGGCCAGCCGCTCCTGTGCCTGACCGCGACCGCAGAAGACCTGGGGCTCGACCTCACGCCGCTCACGCGCCAATTCAGGGGGCAGGCACCCGTTGGGCACCCCATGCCCGGCACCCGCCCGGGTGGTCCGCAGGCCCGCACCACCGATTCACCGGTGGCCTTTAATGCGGTGGCCTACCGCACCGTGCCCTACATCCATCCCGACAGCCCGGCCCTGCTTGTGCTCTCGCGCCTGCTGCGCAGCGAGTACCTGCTCAAGGAAATCCGCGAGAAGGGCGGCGCGTACGGCGGCGGAGCGGCCTTTGACGCGCGGGCGGGGGTATTCACCCTCAGCTCCTACCGCGATCCGAACATCGCCCGTACCTATGAGGTTTTCCGCCAGGCCCGGGCCTTTCTCGACACGGACCTCAGCGAACGCGAGCTGACGGAAGCGATTCTGGGCGCCAGCAAGGTCCTCGATCCCCTCACCAGCCCCGACACGGCGGGAAGGTTGCGCTTCTACAGCGACCAGGCCGGCTTTACCCCCGAGGTGCAGGAGACCTACAAGGCTCGCCTGCTCAAGGTCACGCTGGCTGACCTCAGGCGCGCCGCAGACACCTGGCTGACTCCGAACCGCGCTGGCTACGCCCTCGTCGCCGGACGCGACCCCAATGCCGAGACGAAAGCGCTGGGCCTGAGCTTCGAGGTGCAGCCGATCTAGCAGAAGGATATCGGGCGGTGTGGGATGCGCCGCCCGTCTCCTCCTGTGTGCCGTCTTTTGCGCTTCACATCTCCCTCGCATGAGCCTCACTCAGACTCGGGCCATGAGGCCACTCAAGGTCATGATGGCGCTCGCAGTCCTCGCGACGGGTGGGGCGGGTGCAGAGCGGTTTGGAGTGCAGGCGGGGCTCAGTGTAGGGGGCGGCTTTGGCCTGCACGCGGGCGCGTATGGCCGGGTCGCGGGCTTCGGTCCGGTGCAGATTGAGGGGCGCGGTACCGTGGACCTCCAGACGGGGAGGCAGATCGAGGTGGGTGCGGACGCGCTGCTGAGCGTCAACCTGCTGCTGCTGCGGCCCTACGCAGGTGTAGGCCTGGGCGTGCCCCTAGGGGGCGGCGGCACCGGCTTCCACACGACCCTCGGCGCTCGTTTCGGGCTGCCCGGCCCCTTCTCGGGCTTTGCGGAGGGGAACTTTGGAACGGGGAAGAACGTGTACCGAGCGGGGCTGCTGCTGCGCTTCTGAAGCGGCCTTTTCCCTCATCCCCGCCCACCCCCCCGGTGGTACGGTTCTCCCGCGCTGATGGTCGAAGCCCGGTACAGGGCCTCGAGAAGCACGATCATGGCGAGGTCGTGCGGCAAGGTGAGCTGCCCGAGACTCCACAGGCGGTGCGCCCCGGCGCGCAGGGCGTTCGTGTGGCCTTCGGGGCCGCCGACCGCAAAGGCGAGTTCACCCACACCAGCGAGGGCCTGAGCGTCGAGGTAGGCGCTCAGGCCCTCGCTGGTGAACTGCTCGCCGCGCGGGTCGAGCAGGATCAGGGGAGCGCGTCCCGCTGCACGGGCTATCGCCTCAGATTCCTGCGCCTGTGTTCGGCCTGCCACGCGCGTGACCTGCACCCGGTGGTAGCGCCGCAGCCGCTTCTCGTACTCTTCCCAGCCGGCGCGGGCATAGGCGAGCCTGGGTTCACCCACCGTGATCAGGTGTAGACGCATCAGAGGGAGGATAGGGCGTGGGCCGTGGACCCGCCGTTTTCCACTCTCCACTCCGCACGGGCTAAACTGTCCCCCATGCTTGCCGTCCTGCCGAGGTCCCGGTGAACTACGCGGCGACGCTGGCGGTGCTGGTGGTGCTGGCCTTTTGTTTTCCGCTGACGGTGCGCCTGGGCACACAGCTGGGGGTCCCCGCGGTGTACACGGCTTCTACCCTGGGCGCGCTGCTCACCTTTGCCCTGGCGACGTACCTCGTGCGCTGGCAGGTCAAACGCCACCGAGCCACCCTGGACCGCCTTGAGGCCGCGCGGGCACAGGTGGCGGCCGATCCCGAAAATCCCCGCGCGTACTTTGTGCGGGGTGAACATCTGGCGCTGATCCTGCTGCGCCTGGACCGCCGGCGCGAGGCCGCGGAGGTGATCGACCGCTACGCCCGGCTGGGTGGAGCGCGCGAGAGCGATATTGTGGCCCTGCGCGAGGCGCTCTCCAGAGCGGAGCGGCGGCAACGCCGGGCCCAGGGTGAGGAGGCGTGAGGTGCGCTGCCGTGCGGGTCCGCCGAGGAATAGAGTGGGGGGCGTATGAGGGCCTACAAGGGCATCGTGGAAAATGGTGTGGTGGTGCTGATCGGGGCGCGGCTCCCGGAAGGCACGGTCGTCACGGTGACCGTCGGTGAGGCAGAGCTGCTGCGGGCGCGGATCACCAGCGCCCTCACCCGTTCCCGCAAGGTGCGAATTCGCCTGAAACCCACGCCGGGCCTGGTGGCCGAGGCCGCAGCGCTCGGCAGCTCAGGTGAAGCGGGGAATGATTAGGGCAGAGTCGGTGTGCGCGCGGCCCCTGGAGGTCTCCTGTGACGGCTGAGGTGCCCACGCCCCGGGTGTGGCTGGTGCCCACCCCGGTTGGAAACCTCGGGGACCTCACCTTCCGGGCGGTGGAGGTGCTGCGGGCGTGTGACGCGGTGGCTTGCGAGGACACCCGGCGCACAGGAGCCCTGCTGGCCCACCTGGGCATCGGGAAGCCGCTGGTGCGCCTCGACGCCCATACCATGCACCGTGCCCCACAGGTGCTGGAGGCGTATCCTCGCCTCGCCTACGTCAGCGACGCGGGCACACCGGGCATCAGCGATCCGGGGGCAGAGCTGGTGCGGGCAGCGGTGGCGGCGGGCATGGCGGTGGAGGTTCTGCCCGGCCCGACCGCCTTTGTCCCCGCGTTGGTCCTGTCGGGGTTGCCCAGTGCCCGCTTCACCTTCGAGGGCTTCTTGCCCCGCTCGGGCCGGGAACGCAAGGAACGTCTCTTGGCCGTCGCGGCTCGTCCTGAGACGACCGTGCTGTACGAGAGCCCACACCGCCTCTGCGCCACCCTGGCCGATCTGGCCAGCGTTTGTGGGGGCACGCGGCCGGCGAGCGTCACCCGCGAACTCTCCAAGAAGTTCGAGGAGACGGTTCGCGGAACGCTGGCGGAACTGGCGGCCCACTTCGCAGCGGGTGTGCGCGGCGAGCTGGTGGTGGTGGTCGCGGGTCGTTCGCCGGGTGAGGCCACGCCTGGCGAAGAGGCGCCCAACCACGCGGCGCTGGCGCGCGGCTGGGCGGAAGAGGGCAAGAGTGCCCGCGAAATCCGGGAATTGCTGATCGCGCACGGTTTGCGTAAGAATGACGCTTATGCGCTGGCCCTCCAGGTCACGCAGGCAAGATGACGTCCTCACTCTTTCCCAAGGATCCCCTGTGACCGACATTCCTCACCTGACTCCTCACCCCAATCCGGCCGGGATCAAGCGGCTCGCTGTCCTCACCAGCGGCGGCGACGCGCCCGGCATGAACGCCGCGATTCGCGCGGTGGTCCGCACCGCCACCTTTCAGGGCATTGAGGTGGTGGGCGTGCGCCGCGGCTTTTCAGGGCTACACCGCGGCGACCTGCGTCTGATCGGCCCCCGAGACGTGGCGAACACCATTCAGCGCGGCGGCACCCTCCTGCTCACGGCCCGCAGCGCGACCTGGCGCACCCCGGAGGGCCGGGCGAAGGGCGCGGCCCACCTGCGCGCGTGGGAGGTCGACGGTCTGATCGTGATTGGCGGTGACGGCAGTTTTCATGGCGCGCACTTCCTCCAGGAAGAACACGGCATTCCCGTGATCGGCATTCCCGGCACCATCGACAATGACCTGTACGGCACGGACCACACCATCGGCTACTTCACGGCGGTCGAGACGGCCCTGGATGCGGTCGACAAACTGCGCGATACCGGGGCCTCGCACGAGCGCATCTTCGTGATCGAGGTGATGGGCCGTCATGCCGGACATATCGCGCTGGAGGTGGCCGTCTCCGGCGGCGCAGAGGAAGTCTTTATCCCCGAGGATCCCCGGCCGGTGGAAGGTGTGGTCCAGATCGTGCAAGACAGCGTCGCCAAGGGCAAGGCCAGCTCCATCATCATCGTCGCGGAGGGGTATCCCGGGGGTGCGGAGGGGGTCGCGCGGGCGATCGAGGCGGGCACCGGGCTGGAAACCCGGGTCAGTATTCTGGGGCACATCCAGCGCGGGGGCGCGCCGGTCAGCAGTGACCGGGTGCTGGCGAGCCGCCTGGGTGAAGCCGCAGTGTACGCGCTGATGGAGGGCCGCAAGGGCGTGATGGTGGGCCGAGTGAACGGTGAGACCACGTACACGCCCCTGCCCGAAACCTGGGAGAAACGCAAGGACGTGAGCCGCGACCTCTACCGCTGCGCGAAGATGCTCAGCGTCTGAACCCAGAAGCGGCCTCCCTGGGCGGCGAGCTGCGCCGGAAAGCCGAGACGAAAGGGGCCTCGAGCGGCGGCTCTGGCCCCCTGGCGCTCTTCCGTCCCGCTTAGTCGCGCCCGACGTTCCGCAGGAAGGCGGGAATGTCGTAGTCCTTGGGGTCGTACGCGCTCGCACCGGACTGCCCACGAACGGGGCGTACGATGGTATCGATGCTGGTGCCGCGGCTCCCCGTCTTGCCCAGGGTGAGGCCCGCCGGCAAAGAGCCCTCGTTGAAGCCGGTCGCGATGACGGTCACCCGCACCTCGTCCCCGGCGGCCTCGTCGGGCGTGATGCCAAAGAGGATATCGGGGTCCTCGAAGCCGGTCGCGTCCCGAATCTTTTCTACGATCTCGTTCGCGTCCGTCATGGAGAGGTCGTAGCCGCCCGTCACGTTGATCAGGATGCGCCGAGCGCCCTCGATGCCGCGCTCAAGCAGGGGCGAATGGATCGCGCTCATCGCCGCTTCCTCGGCCACCTTCTCGCCGCGGCCCGCGCCGATGCCCATCAGCACCGTGCCGGAGTTGGAGAGCATGTTGCGCACGTCCGCGAAGTCAAGGTTGATCATGCCCTCGACATTGATCACGTCGCTGATGCCCTTAACGCCGTAGTACAGCACCCGGTCAGCGATCAGAAAGGCCTCGCGGAACGAGACCTTTTTGTCCACCGCGGTGAGCAGCTTTTCGTTGTTCACCACGATCATGCCGTCGACGCGCTCGGTGAGCTTGGCGATGCCTTCTTCAGCCACCCGTGCCCGCTTGGGCCCCTCAAACCGAAAAGGCCGAGTCACGATGGCGACCGTTAAGATCCCCATCTCGCGGGCGATCTCGGCCACCACCGGCGCGGAGCCCGTCCCGGTGCCGCCGCCCATTCCGGCCGTGATAAACAGCATGTCGGTGCCGTCAATGTATTCCTTGATTCGCTCGCGGTCCTCGAGGGCCGCCTTTTCCCCCACCTCGGGATCAGCGCCCGCGCCCAGGCCGCGGGTCAGGCGGTCGCCGAGTTGAATGCGAACCTCGGCATGGCTCTTGGCGAGCACCTGCGCGTCCGTATTCCCGGCGATGAACTCGACGCCCTCGAGTCCCGATTCGATCATGCGGTTCACGGCGTTGTTTCCCGCCCCGCCCAAGCCAATCACGCGAATTCTGGCCGCTTGCATCATGTCTCCTTCGGAAGCGGCCGGCCTTTTTTGCGGGCAGCCACTGTCATGCGCTGTAGTTTACTGTAGCCGTCAGTTCGGTTGGGGTACAGCTTACAACCAGTCCTTGAAGATGCTTCGTACCCGGTCCATAAAGTTGCCCTTGTCCTTCTCCTTTTTGGCAGGAGGACTCGGCGGCGGGGGCGTCACCACCGTGACTTCGCTGGCCTGGGACTGGGCGGCACCTTTGGCGCCACTGGCCGCGGCCTTGGGTGCGGGGGCCGGCTCCGGTTCGTCGCGGAACACCGAGAGCGGCACCTTGCCGTCCTGCCCGATGCCGTACAGCACCAGACCCACGCCGGTCGAGTGCGCGGGACCGCTCACGATATCGGTCAGGCCCCCGATGCCGCGCGGACGGCCCAGCCGAACGGGGAGCCGGAAGCGGTCGCGAGCGAGTTCGCTGGTGCCGCGCAGCTGGCTCGCGCCTCCGGTGAGCACCACGCTCTGCGCGACAAGCTCGACCGGCCCCAGCCCCTGATCAATCTCGTCGCGGACCATGCCGAAAATCTCCGAGAGCCGCGGCTTGATGATGCGCGAGAGCTCAAAGGCGCTGATCGCGTGCGTGCTGCCGCCCGCCGTCGTGATCTCCAGCGTGAGATCCTGGTCGGCGAGTTCCGGCAGCGCCGCGCCGTACCGCCGCTTCACGTTCTCGGCTTCCTCGTGCGGAATCTTGAGCAGCTGGGCGAGGTCGCCGGTCACGTGGTCTCCGCCGATGGGAATGCAGGCCGAGTGGGCCAGGTTGCCACGCTTGAAGACGCCCACGTCGGTGGTGCCGCCGCCCATGTCAATCACAATGACCGTCTGGGCCTGTTCGGCCGCCTCCAATGTGGCGAGGCCAGAGGCCAGGGCCTGCAACACGAAGCCTTCGACCTTGAGGCCAGCCTCCTGCACGCAGCGGCGCAGGTTCAGGAGCGGCCCGGCCGTCCCGGCCACGATGTGCACGTCCACCTCCAGCCGAACGCCGTGCATGCCGACCGGGTTCTTGATGCCTTCCTGGCCGTCCACCACGTATTCCTGCGGCAGGGTGTGGATGATCTCCAGGTTGGGGTCGAGCGGCACCGCGCGGGCATTTTCGATGGCGCGGTCCACGTCCGACTGAGCGATCTCCTGGTTGCGGCGAATAGCGGCCAGGCCGTGGCTGGTGATCGCCTTGACGTGGTTGCCGGCGACCGACACGAACACGCTCTCAACACGCACGCCGCTGACGCGTTCGGCATTCTGCACCGACTGGCGAATGGCGTGCGTGGCGCGCTCCAGATTCACCACCGCTCCGCGCTTCATGCCCTCGCTGGGCACACTGCCCTCGCCGATGATGTCAACGGTCCCGTTCGGGGCGACCTCGCCGATCACGGTGGTGATTTTGGTGGTGCCGATGTCCAGCCCCACAATAATCGGGTTGTCCTTCATTACTGGACGCTCACCCCCCAGGGGTAGATGTGGATTTGCTGTTCAGGGAATTGCACGATAGCCCCAGCATACTTCAGCAGGGTGTTCAGGTCGCCACTCCACAGCGAGCCGGTGGCTGTTTTCACCGTCAGGCCGGATGGGGTGTACGCAACCGACTGCACATTGTAGCGCTGCAATGCGCGCAGGGCGAACAGGGCGTCTCGCACCCGGTTCGGTCCCCAACCGCTGAGCAGTGGCAGCGCCCCGACGTTCCGTGCCCCGGGCAACACCCTGCCGTCTTCCGCCAGCGTCACCACCTGCCCGTCGGGCCGTACCCAGCGCGCAAAGGGCACCCGCTCCACCACCTGTACCGTCACCGTGTCCGGAAAGCGGCGCGTCACCACCGCCGAGCGGATCCAGGGGCTCTCGCGCAGACCCTGGGCGCGCCAGGTTCCGTAGTAGGGCCAGGCAAACCCTGGGGTGAGTCCCGCCAGCCGCCGTACCTGCGCGTCCGAGAGCCGGACGTTTCCCAGTACCTTCACCGTGCGAATCGGAAACGCGAACCAACTGCCCACCAAGGCCCCGGCGACCAAGACGGCGACCAGAGACCACCCTACCCGTGCCCAGCGCCTTTTTGGGGGCTGCGGAGGCTCCTGGGCGGGTGGGACGGCAGGTGGAGCGGAGGCACTGGAAAGAGGTTCCGGCACCTCGGCGACCGCGGTGATGCGGCGATTCCGGGCGCGCGGCTGCGGGTCAGTCATGGCGCCTATCCTGCCACGCTGGGCACCAGCAGGACCACCCGCCCTCAGCCCTCTTCCGGCCAGAGTTCGTATTCGAGTTCCAAGGGCACGCCCACACGCTCCCGAATCAGGTTCAGCAGGGCGTGGACGTCGGCGCTGCTCGCCCCGCCAAGGTTGACAATGAAGTTACCGTGCTCGGGGGCGATCATGGCGTTGCCGATCCGGGTTCCCTTGAGGCCCGCCTCGTCGATGAGTTTTCCGGCGCTGACGCCGCCCGGGTTCTTAAAGGCGCAGCCGGGTGTCTTCATCTTGGGCTGACCCTTGCGGGCTTGGTCGGCCAGGTCCATCCTCGCCCGCACCTCTTCTGGGGTGGAGGAGCGCAACTTCAGGCGCACGCGGGTGACCACGTGGCCGCGGGGAATGCCGCTACGGCGGTACCCCCAGTCGAGGTCCAGGGGAGTTACCTGCCGCACGCCCTGCGGCGTCACGAGCTCCAGGGTGTGCAGGCCGTCGAACATCTCCCCGAAGCGGGTGCCCGCGTTCATCCACACCGCACCGCCCACCTGAGCGGGAATCCCCACGGTGCCCTCCAGGTTGCCCAGGCCCAGCTTCTGAAGCCGGCGAATGAGGCCGGGAAGGGGCATGCCGCCCCCCACCCAGCCGGTCACCACCGTCGGTGGGTCGCTGAGGGCCGGATCAGGTACGAGATCGGCCTCCGCAAAGGGCCCGGTGAGGCGAATCACCCGCTCGGGCACCCCCTCGTCGGCCACGACCAGGTTGCTGCCGCCACCCAGGACGCGGTACGGCGCCTCCATCGCCTCCGCGAGCTGCTCATGGGTGCCCACGAACCACACCTCGGCCTCGCCGCCCACGCCCAGCGTGGTGAAGCGCGAGAGCGGCAGACGTTCGACCCGCGCGCCCGTGCGGCTCCTGGTGACGGGAGAGGCCGTCATGCTTCCACCAGTTCCCGTGAGAGCTTCCACACATCCCCCGCGCCCATCGTCACGATGACGTCTCCTGGCCCTGCCGTCTCGCGCAGGTACCGCACCACCTCCGCTCGGTCCGGCAGGTACCGCGCCGCGCGGTGCCCGCCCCGGGTCATTCGGTCGCTGACAAGCGTGGCGTGAATCCCAGGGATGGGGGCTTCCGAGGCCGCCGCGATATCCAGCACCAGCACCTCGTCGGCGGCCATCAGGGCGTCGGCCAGGCGCGGCCACGACTGCTGGGTGCGGAGGTAGCGGTGCGGCTGAAACACCACCCGCACGCGGCGTCCGGTCTGCCGCGCGGCCTGTACCGCCGCTGCGACCTTGGTGGCGTTGTGCGCGTAGTCATCGATAATCAGCGCTCCATTGAGCTCTCCGACGCGCTGCCAGCGGCGGCCCGGTCCCCGGAAGGCGGCAAGCGCGGCGGCGGCGGCCCCGAAGTCTCCGCCGTACAGGTCGGTGACGGCCAGGGCCGCGAGGGCATTCAGCACGTTGTGGGTGCCGGGCAGGCCAACGCGCGCCTCACCCAGCACCTCGCCCCAGCGCGTGACGGTGAAGTGCGTGCCCTCTGCGTCTGGACGGAGCCTCACCGCGCGGTAGGTGGCCTCCTCGGCCTGCCCGTAGCTCAGGCGTTCCCCGGCGCGCCTGACCAGCGTCTCCAGCCCCGGCCAGTCGGCACAGTACAGCACCCGGCGCGCCTGGCCCACGAAGCGCGCAAAGGCGGCGTGCTGCTGCTCCACCGTCTCCCAATAGGTCGCCTGATTGCCGCCTACGTGGTCGTCCTCGGCGTTTGTGAAGACCGCCGTCTCGCACGCCAGAGCCGCAAAGCCCCGGTCGGACTCGTCCACTTCGGCCACGAAGGGCCCCGTTCCCAGGCGGGCATTGGCGCCGAACTCGGGCACGATGCCACCCACGAAGGCCGCCGGGTCCAGCCCCGCGCCCTGCATCGCCACCGCGATCATAGAGGTCGTGGTGGTCTTGCCGTGCGTGCCGATCACGCCCACCGAGGGACCTGCGCGCAGCAGCTCGTCCAGCAGAGCCATTCGGGGCCGGACCTCCACGCCTGCCGCCCGCGCGGCGACAAGCTCCGGGTGGTCCTTGGGCACCGCTTCGGAGGCGATGAGCACATCTACTCCCCGCAGGTGGGCGGGGTTATGGCCGAGCGTGACCTCGATGCCCTCGCGCGCGAGCTGCTCGGTGAGTTCGGACAGGTGCGTGTCACACCCGCTGACCCGGATGCCACGGGCGGCCAGGAGCCTGGCAAAGGCGCTGACGCCGATGCCGCCGATGCCCATCAGGTGGTAATGCAGGGGTGGGGACTGGAGAGAAGCCGAATCACTGGAGCGGGGGGGAGAGTCAGTCATGGTGGGAAAGGGGAAAGGGCGCGTTGTCAGCGCAGGTGCCGCTCCACCAGATCGGCGAAACGGCCTGCCGCGCCCGCCGGGGAGCGCCCGAGGGCCGCTTCCCGCATCGCCGCGCGCGTGCCCGACGCCGCACACTCTAGCACCGCCTTCCCCAGCGTTTCTGCCAGGTCCGCTTGCTCCACCACGCGGCCCGCCCCGGCCGCCTGCACCTGGCGCGCGTTGTGAAGCTGATGGTTTTCTGCCGACTCGGGCAGCGGGACCATCACCAGCGGTACGCCGTGAAAGGCTGCCTCCGCGAGGGTGCCGGTCCCCGCCCGCGTGATGGCCAGGTCCGCCGCCGACCACGCCGCGACCGCATCGACGTAGCTCACCGCGTGGTACCAGGGGAGGTCCGCCACGCGCGGGGCGACCTCCGAAAGCCAGCGCGGCCCGGTCGAGTGCAGCACCTGCACCGGCCCTTCCGGCGTGCGGCCTTCCGCCCCGAAGATGCGCCTCAGCATGTCCGGCACCGCACGGTTCAGGGCCAGCGATCCCTGCGAGCCGCCCATCACCAGCAGGGTGAGGGAACCCGCTCGCAGCCCCAGCCGCGCAAGGGCTTCTGCCCGCGGCTGGCGTTCCTCGCGCACCGGCATGCCGACCAGGGTCGCCTTGCTCTTGGGCAGGCCGACCACCTGCGGGTAGGCCGTGCCCACGGCGCGTGCTCGGCCCACCGCCAGCCGTTGCGTGAGGCCCAGCCGGGCGTTTTGCTCGTGCAGTACGGTCGGCAGGCCCAGGCTCTGCGCGGCCAGCACGCCGGGCAGGCTGGCAAAGCCGCCGTAGCCCACCACTGCACCGGGCTGCATCTCCCTCAAAAAGGCCCGCGCCTGTGCCAGGCCCCGCACCGCCCGCAGCAGCTCGCGGGGATCGGGGCGGCCCTGCCCGCTGCGCGCAAGTTTTCCCGCGTCCACGCCACGAAAGCGCAGGCCCGCCTCAGCAGCCACCCGTTCCTCCATTCCGCCCCGCTGCCCCAGCAGCAGCGCGTCGTGCCCGCGCCCCATCAGCTCAAACGCGGTCGCGACCGCCGGATAGATGTGCCCTCCCGTGCCCCCCGTTGCCATCACCACCAGACTCATCGGGGGGAGTGTACCGCCCCGGCCAGGACGGGGGAGAGGGCAGGAGGAACGCGAAGGCGGCACCTGCCACCCCAGACTTCCTTTAGGATGAGGAGGTCATGAAAAACCTTCTGTCTCTGCTGCTGCTCGCCTCCTTCTCCAGTGCTGCGGCGCTGAGCCTGAAGGATGTCCACCCCGATGACCTGTGCACGCCGACTGCGCTCGTGTACGTGGACGGCAAGGCGAATGCGGCCTTGGCCCGCGATATGACGGCCGCCCTCCAGCGCGCCCTTCAGGCCCGGGGCGTGAAGTGGTCTACCGACAAGAGCTGCGCGATCACCCTCACGTACGGCCTAGAGGTGCTGAGCTCCAACGGAGCCTATCTCAGCACCCTCGAACTCGCGGCGAACGGTGCCCACATCGATACGGTCAAGACGCTCCTGGGCGAGACGTTGGAAGCCGACCTCGATGAGGACTACCTGATTCTGGATCAGGACGTGGAGTACGGCCGGACAGCCACCGACCAGCTCGGCAGAACAGGTCAGGAAGCCATCGCCGGGCACGTGAAGTCCATGCTGCGCTGAGGAGGGCCGCCCTCCGCGACGCTCAGTCGAACAGGTCCCCGATGCTGCGGCCGATCCCGCCGCCGTGGCTCTCGTCCCCGCCGAACCCCTGCTCGAACTCCTCGTAGGGCTGCACGACCACGAAGCCGTCCCCCTGAAAAACCATCTGGTACGTCTCGCCGCCGCCGCGCCCGAAGATAGAGCGCAGCGAGGCGTCCATGCGCAGTTGCGGCTGGAGGTTCCCGCTCCAGGCAACCGTCGCGTTGGGGTCGGTGAAGATCGGTTCGTGCGGCGTCACCCGCAGCGTGAGCGGCTTGCCGTGGCTGAGAATCGCCACCAGCCCGTGTCCCTGGAGCCGCACGCTGAAAAGACCACCCGCCGCCATGCCCGCCGCGCGGCGCTGCATGGTGATGTCGTAGCTCACGCTGTCCTCGAAGGCGAGCAGGTCGTTGCCATTCACGTTGAGGGCGTCTCCCGCCAGGCGCAGAATCTGGATCTCCTTGCCCTGGTCGGCCAGGTACGCCACGCCACGGCCCTCGATCTTGGCCAGGGGGCTCAGCTCCTGGCTCACCGCGCGCTTCAGCGCCTTCATCAGGCCGCCCTCCAGCGTGCCCTCGCGCCTAAAGGAGAGGTTCCCCTTGTAGGCCACCATCGCGCCCAGCTTGCTCCAGATGCGGCCATTGACCCGGACCTCCAACATCTTGCTGCTCTCCAGCTCGAACACCTCGCCGGGGTTGTCGCGTTCGGCGGTCTGGGCCAGGAAATCGCGGAGACTGTAACTGCCGTCAGGGTTGGTCATGCTGCCGGGTACGGGAACAGATACGGAAAAGTTCCCGCGCGGCGCTTTGGCCTACCCTGTGGACATGACGGTCCTCTCCGCACCGCTCGACCTGCTCACGACGATCCGCGAACGCCGCACGGTAGAGCTCAAAGACCTCAAGCCTGATCCGATTCCCCACGAGGTGCTGCTGACGCTGCTCGAGGCCGCCAATTGGGCTCCCAGCCACGGAAAAACCGAACCCTGGCGCTTTGTGGTGTTCACGGGAGAAGGCCGAATGCGGCTGGCGGGGGTGCTTGCCGCGTCGCTGGCCCGGCTGAAGGGCGAGGCGGCCCCTGATCCGGAGGTCTTGCGGGCCCAGCGCGAGCGGCAGCGCCTCGCGCCCGTCTGGCTGGCGGTGGCCGTAGAACCCGCCCAAAAGCCGCAGATGCCGCTGCACGAGGAGCAGTGGGCGGTTGCCTGCGCGGTGCAGAACCTGATGCTTGCGGCCCGCTCGCTGGGGATCGCCAGCAAGTGGATCACCAACGCCGCCAGCCTGCATCCGCAGACGCGCGAGGCGCTGGGCTTCGGAGAACGGGCGAGCATGATGGGCCTGGTGTATCTGGGCTACCCGCGGGGCGAGTGGCCTGCCGGGGAACGCCGCCCCGTCGAGGACAAGGTGCGTTGGGTCGAGTCGGAAGATTGATGGACGCACAGAAGCGCCGCGTCAGGCCCCCACCACGGCACCAAGACGCCGCAACACCTCCTCGATGCTCTCCAGGCTGGTGGCGTAGCTCAGGCGCACCCGGCCGGGCGCGGCGAAGTCGGTGCCGGGAACAACGGCGATCCGAGCCTCGTCGAGCAGGCGGCGGGCAGCCTCCAATTCGTTCGGGTGAATCCGGGTGGTGTCGGCCAGGACATAAAAGGCCCCCTGCGGCATGGGGGTGGGCAGGCCCAGCGCGTTCAGCCCGGCCACGATCCGGTCCCGGCGCTCGCGGTAGGCGCACCGAGCCTGTGCGGTAAAGCGCGCCGTCTCCTCGTGCTTCGTCAGGGCGGCGAGGGCGGCGTACTGACTGATACTGCTCGCGTTGCTGGTGCTCTGGGATTGCAGGGCGTTCATCGCGGCGATCACGTCCCGCGGTCCACCCGCGTACCCGATGCGCCAGCCGGTCATCGCGTACGCCTTGCTCGCGCCATTGACCGTGAGGGTATGTTCCGGCGCGTACCGCCCGATGCTGACCTGCTCGGCGTCGTAGACGAGGTGCTCGTACATCTCGTCGGTCACGATCACCAGGTTGTGACGCTGCGCAACCTCTGCCACCGCCGCGAGCACCTCCGGCGGAAACACCGCGCCCGTGGGGTTGCCGGGGCTGTTGAGCACGATCATCCGCGTGCGCGGCGTCACACGGGCCTCCAGCTCCTGTGGATCGAGCAGGAAGCCCGTTTCGGGCGCTGTCGGCACGGCGACCGGTACCGCCCCGGTGAGGGCCACCATCTCCGGGTAGCTCACCCAATACGGCGCGGGAATCAGCACCTCGTCTCCGGGATTAAGCAGGGCGAAAAAGGCGTTAAAAAGGGCCTGCTTCCCGCCGCTTGTCACCGTCACGGCGTCGGGGGCGTAGCTGAGGCCATTTTCCCGTTCGAACTTCGCGCTGATCGCCTCGCGCAGCTCGGGAAGGCCGTTGACGGGCGTGTACTTGGTTTTCCCCGCCTCGATGGCCTGAAGTGCGGCGGCCTTGATGTGCGGCGGCGTATCGAAGTCGGGCTCGCCCACGCTCATCGAGAGCACGTCCACGCCAGCTCGCCGCAGCTCCAGCGCGCGGGACGTGACGGCCACCGTCGCCGAGGGATTGAGGCTGAGGGCACGCGCGGAGAGCCGGAAAGGGGAGGGAAGAGAGGAGGGGCCGCTCATACCGCAGAGGGTACAGGTGGCCTGGGGAGAGGTGGGCCGGGCGGGCTAGAAGCGGTACGGGAGGCCAAACCCCAGGCCCGGCGGCGTGGACCACGGCTCCCGGTCGCCTCATCTGAGGAACAGTGCCCTCAGGCTGGCACGCCGGACAGGGACGCCGTCAGGGCTGTGCGCAGGGGAAGGGTGTGCCTTGACCGCGGTCCATTCGCGCAGTGGCGGCACGTCGTTCCCGCTTCACCCCAACAGGCCGATGCTGCGCGCGCGGCTGACGGCTTCGGTGCGGTCCCCGGCGTCGAGTTTGGCGTACAGCCGCGCCAGGTGGTCCTTGACGGTGTCGGGGCTTACACCCAGGTTCTTGGCAATCTCTTTGTTGGAGTAGCCCTGGGCGAGCAGGGGCAGCACCTCCGACTCACGCGGCGTCAGCCGGGGCACCTCCACCTGTGGAAGGCGGTCCACCTCCGGATGGGCGATGATGTCGCGCAGGTGCTGCGCGAGCTGCTCGGGGTCCATCTCCTTGCTGACGTATCCGCGCGCCCCGGCACCGCGCGCTGCCTGGATGATCGCCGGCTCGGCGAAGGTGGTGATGAGCACGCTGACAATCTGCGGGTGGGTGAGCCGCAGCCGCTCGCACACCTCGATACCGGTCAGGCCGGGCATCTTCACGTCGAGGAGGGCGGCATCCGGCTGGAGCGCACGGCAGGCCTCTAGGGCTTGCAGGCCGTCGGCAGCCTCAGCCACCACGTC
>NZ_JQNI01000002.1:1035000-1195000 GCF_000745175.1 Deinococcus sp. YIM 77859 | reverse complement strand
AGCAGGCTGGCTGCCGCGACGCTGTAGCTGAGGGCGTCGGCCTTTGGGGGGGCAAGGAGGGGGAGGGCCGTGCGCAGCCTCAGGTAGTCGGTGACGAGGGCCTGCGGCGGGGGAGCGAGGCGGGCAAGGGCGCGTTCTGCCGCCGCGTGCGTGGCTCCCAGGATGTTCAGGCGCTCAATCTCCTCCGGCCAGGCGTGTTCGACGGCCCAGGCGACCGCCACCCGCCGCACCTGGGCCGCGAACACCTCCCGCTGGGCTGGCGTGAGCTGTTTGGAGTCGCGGAAAGGGTACTCGGCCGCCAAGCCGGGCAGGATGACCGCCGCGACCGTCACCGGCCCCGCCCAGGCCCCACGCCCCGCCTCGTCCACGCCCGCCACACGAAAGTGGCCGCGCCGCCAGTGTTCGCGCTCGAGGGACCAATCAGGGGTGATGAGGGGAAGAGGCATAGGAGCAGACACCGCCTTTAATCTGCCGGTTGTCCAGCGACCCGCTCGCGGGCCTGTTCGCGCAGCACGTACTTCAGCACCTTACCACTCGCGGTCTTGGGCAACTCCGGGGTAAACACGATGCGGGCGGGAAGGGCATGCGGAGGCAGGTGCGGGCGGGCAAAGGAGAGCAGCTCCCGGCCCTGCACCTGTGCCCCGGGGTGCAGCGTCACAAAGGCGACGGGCACGTCCCCGTCCTCGCCGCGCGCTGCGACCACGACCGCCTCGCGCACGCTGGGATGCCGGTACAGCACGGCTTCCACCTGGGCGCTGGACACAGGCTGCCCGGCGACATTGAGCAGGTCTCCGGCGCGGTCGAGGATCTCTAGCCGTCCGTCGGGATGCACGCAGGCCACGTCACCGGTGTGGAGCCAGCCGTCCCGCACGGCGCGGCGGGTGGCAGCGCGGTTTTTGTAGTAGCCCTTCATGATCTGGTTGCCGCGCAGAACAATCTCACCGGGGGTCGCGCCGTCGTGTGGCACGGGTGTGCCGTCGTCACGCACCACCGCCACCTGCCCGGCCAGCAGCATGGTGTACCCCTGCCGGGCGAGCAGCCGAACCTGCTCCTCCGGCGCAAGGGCCTGAGTCTCCGGCGTGGGGTCCGCCAGGGTCACAAGGGCGCTGCTCTCGGTCAGGCCGTACCCGTGGAGTACCTCGAAGCCCTGGGTCTGAAGGGCCGTGATGAGGCGGGGCGGCGGACTTGTTCCGGCCAGCATCACCCGCACGGGATGGGGGAGGGGCAGCGGCGCGGCGGTGTCGGCCAGCGGGGCCAGCAGCGCGGGCGAGGCACACAGGTGGGTGACGCCGTGCGCGGTGATCGCGCCGCGCAGCTGGGCGGGGCTGGGGTCCGGCAACATGACGTGTGTGCCGCCCGCTGCCGTCACGGCCCACACGCTGCCCCAGCCGTTCGCATGCGCGAAGGGCAGGGCGTGTAAAAAGACGCTGCCGGGCCGCAGGTTCAGGTGGTAGAGCATGTTGGTGACGCTCAGAAACACGCCGCGGTGCGTCAGCATGACGCCCTTGGGGTCGCTCGTCGTGCCGGAGGTGTAGTTCACGCTGATGGGGTCATTCTCGGCCAGTGGGTCGGGGAGGGTCAGCGGCGCGGGGGGCACACGCGCGAGCCGCTGCGCCAGGGTCCCCTGTGAGCCGGTCACGATCACCGGCACTCCCCGCTCGGCCAGCGTGGCCGCTACACGGGGAAGGTGCGCCGCGTCCACCAGCGCGAGCACCGGATCTGCGTGCGCGCTCAGGAAGGTCAGTTCGGCGTCACGAAAGCGCGGGTTCAGCGGCACGATGACGCCCCCGGCGAGCGGCACCGCGTGAAAGGCGGTCAGGGCATCGGCGGTGTTGGGCGAGAGCAGCAGGACATGGCCGCCCGGGGTCAATCCCTCCTCGCGCAGCAGCGTGACGAGGCGCGCGGTCCGGTCGGCGAGGCCTTCATAGCTCAGGTGTCCGCCACCGTCGGCCTCGATCAGCGCGGGCCGGGACGGATACACGCGCAGCGCGCGCAGCACGGGTTCCAGGGGCGTCAGCGGCGTCTTCACCGAAATCGCCCCCGGAAAAAGCCTGATGCCCGTGCCATCCTGTGTTCATGCACAGGGCGGAAACGGTCATTCTGAAGATCGCCGCCCCGACCACACGCAAACGCGACTGGCTGACCAGCACCGCGCAGGCGTTCCGGGACGGGGTGGGCATGGTCTTGAGGGTGGCCGAATCCGAGAAGACCAGCAGCCGCGCCAGGCTCCACAACGCCTGCTACGCCGCCATTCGGGAAAAGGCTGGCCTGCCCAGCGACTACGCCCGCATGGTGGTCAACGCGGGTGTGGCGCTCGCACGCTCCTACTGGGGTCTGCGGAAGGGCAAGCGCAAGGCCGGCTTCCCGAAGGTGGGGAAGTCGCAGGGCATCGGTCTGGGCGTCAACGCCTACGCCGTCCTGAAGCGCGGCGAGCGCTTCTTTCTGCGGGCTTCCACCGGGAAGCGAGGCGAGTCCATGTGGTTGCCCCTGGCTGTTCCTGTGCATCTGGCCTCCAAACTCCAGTTCGTTCATGGCGACGCCAAACTGTTCCAGCGCGGGCAGGATTGGTTCGTCATGCTGCCCTTGCGGCTTCCCCACACGCCAGCCGTCCGTGACGGTGAACCTACGGTTCTGGGCGTGGATTTGGGCATTGTCCGGCTGGCAACGGTGGTGACACCGGACGGCTGCAAAATCTGGAATGGCCTGCCTGTCCGCCATCGCCGTGAACACTTTGCTTCCCTGCGGCGTCGTTACCAGCGCCACCGCCGCACCGACCGCATCAAGGCTCAGGGTGGGAAGGAACGCCGCTGGATGCACGACCTGAACCACAAGCTCAGTCGTGAACTGGTGGACCTGGCCCGCTTCTACCCGAACGCCGTGATTGCCCTCGAGCAACTGGATGGGATTCGGGACCGGGTACGGGGCAGCAAGAGGTTCAACCGGATGATGAGCAGCTGGA
Source organism: Deinococcus sp. YIM 77859 (assembly GCF_000745175.1). Taxonomy (NCBI): domain Bacteria; kingdom Thermotogati; phylum Deinococcota; class Deinococci; order Deinococcales; family Deinococcaceae; genus Deinococcus; species Deinococcus sp. YIM 77859. The sequence goes on along the minus strand of NZ_JQNI01000002.1, from coordinate 1,192,041 downwards.
CGTTCCGTGACCTTGTGGACAAGGTGCGCTACAAGGCGGAGGCGGCTGGAGTGGGTGTGGTGTTCGTTGACCCGCGCCAGACCTCTCAGACCTGCCACCGTTGCGGGCACGCGACACGGAGCAACCGGACGTCTCAGGCTGAGTTTCGATGTGTGAGCTGTGGGTTCCGTGGAAATGCGGACATCAATGCAGCCACGAACATCGCTGCTGCCGGGCTGCGTGCCGTGCAGCAGGGGCCGCTTGACACGGCCCGGCCCGCTGAGGGCCAGGAGCTTCCCCAGTCGGAGGCTCTGGATGGGGTAAAGGAATGTGGCTTGCTGCATTCAGACCCTAACCTCGCAAGCCCCTAGCAGGGGAATCCCCCGGCTTGAGCCGTGGGGAGGATGTCAAAAAAGAACCTTGGGGCACTGACCAGGAAAGGAGACAGCGTCTGGCCGCCGTTCAGTCTGCGAAGGGCGAGGAGCTTCATGCTTCTTCCTGTCTAGACCAATAGACGGTCTCTGCCGTTAGAGCTTGTGTTGTCTAGACAAATCAAAAAGGTGAACGAGAGCACAGCCCTCATAATCCGGGCACCGACAGCTTCTGCCGTTCCACGCTCTGCCGACTGCGGTGCCAGAGCTGTGGCCCCTTCCGGTTTGTCTCTCCAGCCCGGTTGACCCCGGCCCACAGGAGGTGAAATGCCGCAACTGCATGTCGAGCACGTCACGCTCACCTTTGGGGGCCTGAATGCCCTGACGGACGTGAGCCTCACCGTGCCGGAAGGCGAGATCGTCAGCATCATCGGTCCGAACGGGGCGGGCAAAACCAGCCTGCTGAACTGCATCAGTGGCTTCTACCACCCCACGCGGGGCCGCATCACCTTTGGCGAATACGACCTGACGCACGCCGCGCCCAACGTCGTGACCCGCTACGGCATTGCCCGCGCCTTCCAGAACCTGGAACTCTTCCGGGGCCTCAGCGTCGTCGAGAACCTGCTTCTCGCTCGGCATACGCACCTGCGCTACAGCCTGCTGGACAGCCTGATCTTCTATGGCCGCGCCAGCCGCCGCGAGGCCGAGAACCGCGCCTATGTCGAGCGAATCGTGGACTTCATGGAGCTGGAACCCTACCGCACGCACCCGGTCGGCACCCTCAGCTACGGCATCCAGAAGCGGGTGGAGGTGGCTCGGGCGCTCACCCTCGCGCCGCAGCTTCTGCTGCTCGATGAGCCGATGGCGGGCATGAACGTCGAGGAGAAAGAAGACATGGTGCGCTTTATCCTCGATATCCAGCGTGAGCAGGGAATCACGGTGGTGCTGATCGAACACGACCTGGGGGTCGTGATGGACATCAGTGACCGGGTGTACGTCCTCGACTTCGGGCAGCGCATCGCGGGCGGCACTCCCGCCGAGGTCAGCGGCGATCCGCGGGTGATCGAGGCGTATACGGGCGTAGCGGAGCCGCAGGCGGTGGGCGCATGAGCCTGGGTGACGTGACGGCCCTCACCATCCCGCAACTGCTGGCGCGCCGCGCCGCTCTTACGCCGAAGGCCGTCGCGCTGCGCCACAAGAAATACGGCATCTGGAACGAAACGACCTACGCCGCCTACCTGGAGCGGGTGCGCGAGGTGGCCGCCGGATTGCACGCGCTGGGCGTGCGCCGGGGCGACAAGGTCGCCATCATCGCGGAAAACATCCCCGCCTGGGTCTTTATGGAACTGGGCGCGCAGGCGCTGGGGGCGATCAGCGTGGGGGTGTACCAAAGTAGCGCCCCCTCCGAAGTCCGTTACGTCGTGGACTACACCGACGCGGTTGTTGTGCTCGCCGAGGACGAGGAGCAGGTCGACAAGCTCCTCGAACATCGCCACGAGCTTCCCAAGGTCCGCCGGGTGATCTACGAGGATGGGCGCGGCATGCGCAAGCACGCTGGAGACGAGTGGTTCCTCAGCTTTGAGGAGTTGCTCGCGCTGGGCCGCCGGGACGCCTCGGACGTGTTCGAGCGGGAGGCCGCCCTCGGCAAGCCGGACGACATCTGCCACTTCTCGCTGACGAGCGGCACGACCGGTCTGCCCAAGGCCGCGATGCTCAGTCACCGCAACCTCCTCTACATGGGGCAGGCGCTGGGCGAGGTGGACCCCCTCAGACCCGGTGACGACTACCTCTCCTTTCTGCCGCTGGCCTGGATCGGCGAGCAGATGATGACGGTCGCGGTGGCGCTGGCCTGCGGAATCACGGTGAATTTCCCGGAGAGCACCGAGACGGCCATGCATGACCTGGTCGAGGTTGGCCCGCACGTGATGTTCGCGCCGCCGCGGGTATGGGAAAACATCCAGAGCCAGATGTTCCTGCGCGTGCAGGAAAGCTACAGCCTGAACCGCGCCGTATACCGCTGGCTGCTGAGGTGGAGTACCGATGCCGCTGACGCCAGCCTGACCGGCAAGAAACCGAACGCGCTCACCGCCCTGAAGCGCTGGCTGGCGTACTGGGGGCTGACCAGGCCGCTGCTCGATCAGCTGGGCTTTCTGCGTCTGCGCCGAGCCTACACCGGCGGCGCGGCCCTCGGCCCCGATGTGTTCCGCTTCTACCACGGCCTGGGGGTGAACCTGAAGCAAATCTACGGGCAAACCGAGATCGTGGGGATCGCCTACGTGCACCGCGACGGCGACGTGCGCTTTGACACGGTGGGCAAGATTCTTCCCGGCGGCGAGGTCCGCATCAGTGAGGAAGGCGAGATCATCAGCCGCAGCCCCGCCGTGTGCCACGGCTACTACAAGAAACCGGAAGCGAGTGCCGAAACCATCCGGGACGGCTGGTTGCACTCGGGCGATGCGGGCCGCCTGACCGAAGACGGCCACCTGATCGTGATTGATCGCCTCAAGGACGTGATGCAAAACGCTCGGGGCGAACGCTTTAGCCCGCAGTTTATCGAAAACCGCCTGAAGTTCAGCCCCTACATCAAGGAGGCGGTGGTGCTTGGGGACGGTCAGGAGGACGTCACCGCGCTGCTGAATGTGGACCCCCTCACCGCCGGGCAGTGGGCCGAGAAACGCCAGCTTGCCTACACGACGTACATGGACCTCAGCCGCAAACCCGAGGTGGCCGAGCTCATCGCGCGGGAGGTGCAGGCGGTGAATGAGCGCCTAGAACCGCACGAGCGGGTCAAGCGGTTCGTGCTCCTCTACAAGCAGCTGGATGCGGACGACGATGAGCTGACGCGCACCGGCAAGATTCGCCGGGGAACCATCCACCAGAAGTACGCCCCCATCATCGCCGCCCTGTATGACGGCTCAGACAGCGTGCGCGTGCAGGCCGAGTTCCGGTACCAAGACGGGCAGGTGCAGCGGGTCGAGACGGACGTGCCCATTCACCGGGTGCCGGGCGAGGTCGCCCCAGCGGCTCCGGCGGTTCTGCCGCGCGCGGCGGTGGGTGCCTGACCCCGGGCGCCCCCTTGGTGAACCCCCCACAAGACAGAGAGAAAGGACAGCTTCGTGGACCTTCTTCCGCAACTGCTTCTGGCCGGTATGGTGATCGGTAGCATCTACGCGCTTGCCGCGCTGGGGTTCGTGCTGATCTACAAGTCCAGCCGCGTCATCAACTTCGCGCACGGGCAGATCATCGCCACCGGGGCCTTTCTCGCCTTTGCCCTCACGCAGCGGGGGGTGAACTTCTGGCTGGCGGGACTGATCGCCATGCTGGCCACCTTCCTGCTGGGCCTGCTGATCGAGCGGGTGTTCCTGCGGCGGATGGTGGGGGAACCCATCATCGCGGTCATCATGGTGACCATCGGCCTCAGCAGCGTCATCGACGGCCTGATTCACCTCACGCCCTACGGGGCGGGCAGCTTCAGCTTTCAGACGCCCGCCGTCCTGAGCGGCGCGGGCCTCGAAGTGTTTGGTACGCCGCTTTCACGAACACAGATCGCCGGGGTGCTGGCGGCCCTCGGCCTGCTCGGCGCCTTGACCTACTTCTTCAACCGGTCCACCCTGGGCATCACCATGCGCGCCGTCGCGGATGACCAGCTGGCCGCCATGAGCGTGGGCACCAGCGTCGAGCGCGTCTTTGCCCTCGCGTGGGCCGCTGCGGGCCTCACCGCCGCCGCCGCTGGCGTCATCCTCGGACTGCTGAGCGGCCTGACGCTGGGCGGATTGGCCGGCATCGGCCTCAAAGTCTTCCCAGTGGTGATCCTGGGTGGCCTCGATAGCGTGATCGGCGCGATTGTCGGGGGGATGCTGATCGGCATTCTGGAAAACCTCTCTGCCGGGTACCTGGACGCCATCGTGCCGGGCGGCGGGACCCGTGACGTGTTCCCCTTCATTGTCCTGATCGCCGTGCTGCTGCTCCGGCCCTACGGCCTGTTCGGAACGAAGGAGATCGAGCGTGTGTAATCGCTGTGTCGTGTCCGCCCGCTTACCGGGCCGCAGAGTCGTCCGGATTCCGGTTGAGCAGGGATGCCATCCCTGTGAAGCCCAACCGGCGGAAGAAGGAAAAAGGACGGATTTCAGCATGGCGTTCGCCTTGGGCGCTTTCTTGGAGGCGAACACCTGGGGCGGAATCCGGAGCAGACTGTCTCGCCGCTCGGTGTGCCCGAGCCGCCTGGCCGTCTCGCCGTTTGCTTCGACCTGGCCGCCAAGCCGCCTAGCGGAGGCCCCCTGATGCCCGCTTCCCGCTTGACCCAGACCGGCAACTACCGCACGCGGTACACGCAGGACCAGACGATTTTTGCCACCGCGGCCGAACAGCTCTCGCTGATCGTGTTCGTGCTGTTGCTGCTCACCCTCCCGCTGCTGCTCCCCAAGACGCTGCTGCGGGACGTGAACCTGATCATGATCTACGCGGTGGCCGTGATCGGCCTGAATGTCACCACCGGATACACGGGGCTGATCAACATCGGGCAGGCGGCCTTTATGGGGGTGGGCGCGTATGCCACCGCTCTGGCCGCGACCCGGCTGAACCTTCCCTTTTTCCTGGCGATTCCGCTGGGTGGGGTGGTTGCCGCCCTGATCGGCACCCTGGTGGGGCTGCCCAGCCTGCGGCTGAAATACCTCTACCTGGCGATCGCTACGCTCGCTTTCCAGATCATCTTCGAGTGGACGGTGGGGCACCTGCCGGTGTTGCAGCAGGGGAGCGCGATTTCCCTGCCGACCGTGCAGGTGTTTGGTATCCGCGACACCTTTCTCAACCACAACGCGTTCTGGTACTACATCATCCTGCCTGTTCTCGTGCTGATGGCGCTGCTGTGGCGCAACGTCTTGCGGACCAGGCATGGCCGCGCCCTGATCGCTGTTCGCGACAACGACCGCGCCGCTGCCGCGATGGGCATTCACCCCGGTACGGCGAAACTCACGGCCTTTTTGCTGGGCAGCTTCTACGCGGGCATCGCGGGCGGGCTCTTCGCCTACTTTCAAAAGGCCGTTGTGATCGAGGACTACGGGCTGCACGTCAGCGTGCAACTGCTGGCGATGGCGATCGTGGGCGGGCTGGGCAGCCTGCCGGGTTCCTTCCTGGGGCCGCTCTTCATCGTGGCGCTCGACCGCAGCATGGAGGCCCTCAGCGGGTGGCTGGGTGCCCAAAACCTCTTCCCGGAAGGGGTGGACGTGGCGACCGCGCTGCGGCCCCTCGCCTTTGGCCTCACCATCATGCTCTTCCTGATGTTCGAGCCGCGCGGCCTGGCCAACTGGTGGCGGCTCACGCGGCTGTACTTCAAGAGGTGGCCGTACAAATTCTAGCTGCCCGCTTGTGACCCTGACGTTCTCCCGCTCCTCTGCCCTTCGCCCTTTTTCCTCCCTGGAGGTTCCTATGAAAAAAGCCCTGGCCCTGTCTGCCCTCGTCGCCCTCTCGCTTGCCGCTGCGCAAAAGACAGTCACGCTGGCGTGGTCGGGTGCGATCACCGGCCCCACCTCGGATGCGGGAGCGAGCTATGCGGCGGGTGTGGAGGACTACTGCAAGTACGCCAACGCCCAGAACCTGCTGCCCGGCGTGCGGCTGAACTGCGTGGTGCGCGACGACCAGTACAACAACGCGAACACGCAGCGCAACTTCGAAGACTTCGTGGGCAACATGAACGTGCCCGTTTTCCTGAGTTACAGCACGGGCAGCAACCTCCAACTCAAGGGGGTGATAGAGGAGACAAAGGTTCCTACCCTGCCCGCGAGCTACCACATCGGATTGATCGATCCGCCGAACAACACCTACATGTTCTTGCCGGTGAGCTCCTACAGCGAGAACATCGTGGCGCTGCTGGAGTACATCGCCAAAAAAGACCGCGGCGCGAAGGTGGCGCTGGTGGTCAATCCCAGTCCCTTTGGGCGTGATCCGGTGGTGGACGCCCGCAAGGCTGCGCAGCGCCTGGGCCTGAAGATCGTAGACGTGCAGGAGGTGGGGGGCAACAACCTGGACAACACCGCGATGCTGCGCCGCTTCGAGTCACAGGGCGTGAAGTACGTGATCAACCAGAACACCGCCGGACCGGTGGCGAACATCCTCAAGGACGCCAAGCGGCTGGGTCTGCTGGGCAAGATGCAGTTTATGGGCGCACACTACACGGGCGGCGAGGACCTGACCAAGCTGGCCGGGGACGCCGCCGAGGACTTTATCTGGGCCACGAGCTACTACCTCTACGACGAGGGTGACCGGCCCGGCATCCAGCTCGTGAAGAAGATCGGCGCGCAGTACGGACGCAAGGCCGACACCATTCGCAGCGTGCACTACACGAGCGGCATGCTGGCCGCCGCCATCGCCGTGGAGGCCCTCAAGCGGGCCAAAAATGACCTGACGGCGGCTGGGCTGTACAAGGGCCTGACCAGCATGAACGGCAGCCGCGCCTTTCAACCCGGCTTCACCGTGGGTCCCGTGACCTTTAGCGCCAAGGACCACGTGGGGGCCGAAAGCCTGCGCCTCTTGCAGGCCGACAAGACCGGCAACTTCAAGGCCATCACGGGACCGCAGCGAAGCCAGATGTTCCAGCTTGTACATCCGCTGCGCTAGGCCGAGCCCCCTTTCGCAGGGGTCTGGCTCGTTGACCCCAGAGGCGCGTGACGGCCAAGACGGCCCTTTCCCAGCCAGGAGGTGCTGACCCTTGACCCTCTCTTCCCCCCCGCCCGCCGCCGCTTCGCTCGTCGGGCCAGCGACCGCAGACCTCACGGTGAACAATGTGGAGGTCGTGTATCACGACGTCATTCAGGTGCTGCGCGGCGTGTCGCTGACGGTGCGCGCGGGCAGCGTGACCGCCCTGCTGGGCACGAACGGCGCGGGCAAGACAACCACCCTGCGCGCGATTTCCGGCCTGCTGAAGCCCGAGAACGGCAAGATCCGTGAGGGAACAGTGACCTTGGGCCAGCGGGTTCTGAGCACCCTGACCGGTTCGGAGGTGGTCAAGGCCGGGGTGGTGCAGGTGCCGGAAGGCCGCCGGGTGTTTAAGCATCTCTCCGTCGAGGAGAACCTGCGTGCCGGGGCGATTCTGGGGCGCGGGGACTGGCGAGCGGACCTCGAGCGCATCTACACCTACTTTCCCAAGCTGCGGATGCTGCGCGCGCGGCAAGCCGGCTACACCTCAGGCGGCGAGCAGCAGATGCTGGCCATTGGCCGCGCGCTGATGGCTCATCCCAAGGTCCTGCTGCTCGACGAACCCTCTCTTGGGCTCGCTCCGCTGCTCGTGCAGGAAATTTTCGAGAATGTGCGCCGCATCAACCGCGAGGAGGGCCTGAGTGTTCTCGTCGTCGAGCAGAATGCGAACATCGCTCTGCGCCACAGTGACTACGGCTACGTGATGGAAGGCGGGCGCATCGTGCTGGAAGGGGAAAGCGCGGCGCTTGCCCGCAACCCCGACGTCAAGGAGTTCTACCTGGGCGTCACCGAACAGGGCCAGCGCAAGAGCTTCCGCAACGTGAAAAGCTACAAGCGCCGCAAGCGCTGGATGTGAGCTCGCCGCCGCATCCCGGGGACCTGCATGACCGACACACTCGCACCCTCTGTTCACGCTCCCCCCAACGCCCCCAGCCTCCTCGCCCGGCTGCGTGCCCTGCCCCTGTACCGCAAAGCCCTGGCAACGGTTTCCGACGACGCCGACTGGCGGGCGGTCCCGCTTCTGACCCGTGAACGCCTGACCGAAGCGTGGGCGGCGGGCGAACTGGCTCACCCCCGGGCCGTGCGGGTTCATCTCACCCCCCATCCGGGTGGGGGCTGGCTTCCCGAGTACGCGACGCGAGCGGATATCCGCGCCCACGGGCGAGCGGCGGCGGCGGCCTTGGCGCGGGCGGGCATCCGCCCCGAAGACCACGTTCAGGTGGCCTTTGGCTACCACCGCTTCGCGGGCGGCTGGTTGATGCAAGACGGGTTAGAAACGCTGGGTGCCAAGACGATTCCTTTTGGGCCGGGTGAATCCGAGGCGCAGCTCGAAACCCTGCGGCAGCTGGGTGTACGCGTGCTGGTGAGCGCGCCGAGTTTCGCGCAGCGGCTGGGCGAAGCGGGCGCACGGGTGGACCTCCTGATCGCGGCGGGTGAGCCGCTGACCTCCGTCGCGGGTCGCCGGGAACGGGTGCAGGCTGCCCTGTCGGGTGAAACGGGGCGCTGCACGGCGCTCGACTGCTACGCCACGAGCGAGGCGGGCCTGATCGCCCTGGAAACACCGGAGCAAAACGGTCTGCGCGTCCTCACCGACTGGGTGTTTGTGGAAGTTCTTGACCCCGACACCGGGCAGCCCGTCCCTGACGGCGAGCGCGGCGAACTCGTCGTCACCCACCTGACTCGGGAGGCCATGCCGCTGCTGCGGTTTCGGACCGGAGACCTGACTCGGCTGGAACGGCGGGAGGACGGGACCTACCTGCCGGGCGGCGTGTTCGGTCACGTGGGCGGGATGCTGAAGGTGAAGGGCGTGAAGCTCTTTCCGCGCGAGGTGGCGTTCTGGCTGGCTGGACACGGTCTCGACCACACCGAACACACCCTGCGCCTCTGGTCGCGGAGCGGCGCTGACCGTCTGGAGCTCACCGTTCGCGGCGAGGGGCCCGTCAACCTGGAGGCGATGCAGGCGGACTTTCAGCGCCGGTTTGCCGTCAGGCTCGACGCCCTGGCGCTCGACCCCACGCACGAGGGCCGGGGGGTGATCGACGAGCGGACGTAGCGCCCGCTGACTCCCCGTCCTGTGCCACTCTGTGAACGTGAATGGCAGGAGCAAACAGAACATCAGAGTCAAGCGCCCAGCGGGCGGGAGGCAGCCTGAACGGCTGGGCCAAGCGGAGGCCGGGACGTATTTTGACGTGCGCCCCGCGCGGCTGCCTTCCCGGCTGGAGGGCCTACACGCGCTGACCAAACCCGGGGTGCGCGGGTTTCCGGAGGTGGACCCGGCGCAGGCCCTTCTCGCGTGGGTGATGGGCCGGGACCGCGTGCGGGGCGACGTGTTGGACCTCACAGCGCTGGGCGGCCTGCTCGCCAGCCTCCCCGGAGTGACGCTGCGCGCCGTGGAGGGCTCGGCGGCGGCTCTGACGGTGCTGGAGCGAGCTGGCCTCAACCCGCTTGCCGCCGTGCCGGGTGACGACCTGCGGGAGCGCTGGCCCGAGCGGGCCCGTACCGTGGCCCTGGTGTTGGCGGGCGACCGGGGAAACGCCTATGCCCTCGCGCAGATCGCCTGGGCACAGGCCTGCACGCCGCCGGGCGGCACGCTCTATCTCGCCGGAGACCGTGACAAGGGCTTTGACCGCTACGTGCGCATTGCCGCCAGGGCGTTTGGTCGGGGAGAGACGGTCGCCCGCGACGGCGGGATGCGCGTGGCCCGTCTCAGCCGCTTTCCGGGACCCACACCAGCCTCTCCGGAGCCCGAGGGCTATGAGGCGTTCGGCGTGCGGGTGGTGGGCTTGCCCGGCGTCTTCAGCGCCGCGCGCCCCGACAGAGCGACGGCCCTGCTGCTGGAGACGCTGAATGACCTCGAGCTGAGCGGCCAACGCGTCTTGGACCTGGGCTGCGGCACCGGCCTGATCGGGGCTTGGGCCGCTCTCCGGGGCGCGCAGGCCACGCTGGTGGACGGAGACCTTCAAAGTGTTCGCAGTGCCGAAGCGACCCTCAGGGCGAACCACCTGCTCGGAGAAGTCCTGCACAGCGACGTGGACGCGGCACTGGGAGAGCGCACCTTTGACATGATTCTCACCAATCCTCCCTTTCATGTCGGTCGGGGTGTGGTGCTGGATGTGGCGCGTGAATTCATCGCGGCGGCCGAGCGCCGTCTGAAGCCCGGTGGGACGCTGTACCTCGTCGCCAACGAGCCGCTGCCCTACGAGCCGCCCCTGCGTGCCCTGGGAGAGCTGCGTGAGCTGCGGCGTGAGGGGGGCTTCAAGGTGCTGTCGGCGACGCGAGCGGGCGGACACTAGCGGGGTGGCCCCGCCTCCAGCACCTGCCGCACCCGTTCGGGCAGGGCCGTGCGGTCCTGGCGCGTCACGGCGCTGCGGGGCTTGCGGGACCACAGGGCGAGGTACACCTCGGCTTGTTGGGTCAAAAAGGCGCGGTAGCCCTCCTCGCCGCCGCTGCGGACGCATTCCAGCGCGAGGAGGTCGAGTTGTTCTTCCAGCTGCCCCAGTGCGATAAAGCGGGCGGCGTTTGTTCCGCTGTCCCCCAGCAGGGCGGGCAGGACGGCGAGGCGTTCGGGCGCTCGGATCAGCGTTCGGGCGGCGCGTTTGACGTTGGGGTCTTCCAGAGTGAGCTGGCAGGCGCGGCAGGGCTGCTCCCGGCTCGCCTCGCCGCACACCGGGCAGGCCCGCCAGCCCTGGGCTTCGCGCCACTTGCGGGCGCGGGTAATCGCCTCAGCGGCTCGGAGGGCCACATCCCGAAGGTCACCGTTCACGTTCCGCACGAGTTCGCGGGCGCGCTCGCGGTCCGGGGCCGGAAGCGGCGCCAGGCGTGGCGCGGCGGCCGGAGCGCGGACCGTGCCCACACTGAAGCGGATCTCGGTGACTCGCTCCTCGCCCAGCAGCTCGTTGAGGCGCCTGAGAAAGTGATGCCGCTGGAGGGTGAGGTGATGCGCCGTCGCGCTGTCGCGTACCTCCACAAACAGGGTGCCCCCGTGCTGGGTGCGTGGCCGCGTCAGCCGCGCGATCTCCGGTCCAACCGCTTGCGGCCAGGCCAGCAGCGCCCTCGCCCGCTGCACGCCCCTGGCCAGGCGCGCGGCCCCCAGCGCTCCGCCCAGCAGCTCTGAGACGTTGCGGGGACCACCCAGACGGCGGGGCTTACTCATGGGCAACCTCTGCTCTGCCGCTGGGTCATGCCCCCACCCCCACCGCTGCCGGGCGGCTTTCTTCGGTGAAGCGGCCAGCCTGAGCGTGCAGGGTCAGCGCTGCTTCTGGAATTCGCTCGGTGCCGGTCACGATGGCCTGCGGCACGCTGGCAGCGAGGTCGAGCAGGAAGCTGCGGCGCCCGGGGTCGAGCTCGGCGGTGAAGTCGTCGATCAGGAGGACCGGCTTTTCCCCGAACTTCTCCGCGAGCAGTTCCAGTTCGGCGCGGCGCAGGGCCAGCGCGACGGTGCGCCCCTCGCCCCGGCTGGCGTACTCGCTCGCAGGAAACTCGCCCAGGGTGAGCGTCAGGTCGTCGCGGTGCGGGCCGGTGACGGTGGCTCCCCGGCTCAGCTCCTCGGCTCGGCGGCTGGCCAGGTCGTGCGCGTAGGTTTGGGGCGTGGTGGACTCGCTCAGGCTCAGGGTGAGGGGCTTGCGGCTGCCCAGCTGGGCATTGGCCTCGCGGGCGAGCTCGTCCAGCCGGGTCAGCGCGCGGCGGCGAAACAGCATGATGTCGGTGCCGAGCTTGACAAGCTGCTCATCCCAGACGTGCATGGCCCAGTCTTCCCCGGCACGCAGGGCCGCATTTCGCTGCGCGACCGTGCGCTCGTAGCGAGCGAGCTGCTGTCCGTAGCGAGCGCTCAGGCGCGAAAGCAGCGCGTCGAGGTAGGCCCGCCGCCCCGCCGGGGGGCCAAAGACCAGTTCGCTGTCCTCAGGACGAATCCACACCGCGTTGCCGCGCGGCAGATCGCCCGTGCGGGCCCGCACCCCGTCCACCTTGAGGTGACGGCGCCCGCGCCCCAGCCCGACCTCCTGGATGCTGAGGCTGCCGCCCTGCTGCACGTCGGCGCGCACGTACGCCTCCTTCTCGCCGGACTGAATAAGCTGTTCCAGCCGGGTCACGTCCGTCAGGCCGGTCAACGCCAGGTACGCCGCCTCCAGCAGGTTGGTTTTGCCTGCCCCGTTCTCCCCGTACACGCCGGTCACGCCCGCCGGAAAATGAAGCGTGCCGGGCGCGAGATTCCGGTAATTGAGGGTGGAAAGAGACGAGAGCCGCACACCCAGCATTGTACCGGCGAGGGGCGGGAGCGGGCGTGCGTGGGCCGCAGTTGGGGAGGGAGGTGGAGAAAGGCTCTCTGCCCCTTATCCTCCTCCCCATGCCCCCCGACCGTGACCGCCTCCTGATCCTCACGCCGCACCCGTCCGGGGCGCTGCCCGCCGACGTGCTGCGGGAGATGCTGGGCGAGGACGCCTTCGATCTGAACAAGCGGGCAGCCTTCCTCACGCGGCTTTTCAAGGAGGGTGACCCGTATACCGATCTGATCTACGCGGTGCCCGGTGCGCGCTACCTGGAGGCCCCCTGGAGCCGCTTTGCCGCCGACCTCAACCGCGAGCGCGACGACCACGCGGACAACGGCGTGCTGAAGCTGACCGATTTCGCGCGGCGGCCGCTCTATCCGGCAGGCTTCACCCTGACGCCCGGGCGCCGCGAACGTCGGCTGCGCCGCCTCTGGGACGCCTTTGATGCGCAGGTGGGCACCGAGCTGGACGGCGCGGCGCTCATGATCGTGGGACACAGCATGGCCTCGCGCGGCCCGGCCCTCGGCCCGGACCCCGGCCAGCCGCGCCCCGCCCTGACGCTGATGCCCGGCACGGAGCGCGCGCCCACCTTCCCCCGGAACCGCTGGGAGGCGTTGCAAGCCGCCTGCGCCGAAGCCTTTGCGCCGGTCCTGACGGGTGACCTCACGCGGGTGGCGGTGGGTGACCCCTGGACCACCGACACCCTCAGCGCCCGCTGGAACGCCCGCACCGGTGTGCCCGCCTTCGGGCTGGAGATCAACGTGGCCCTCTACCTCAGCGAGGAAGGGGAACCCAGGCCGCAGGACATCCGCGCACTGGCCCGCGCCTTCGAGCACTTTGCGGACGCAGCGCTGGAACTGGTGTGAGGGGAAGCGGGACCCGCGCCCCTACGCTTCTCGTGTCGCCAGCCCCCGCACCTGAGCGAGGAGTTCCTGAGCCGCCTGCGGGTCAGGCGCGTCCCCCAGCGCCTCGGTGAGCTGGGCGAGCCCCTTGCGGGCCTGCGCGTCGGCATAGGCCTGGGCGTACTGCACGCTGCCGCTCGCCAGCAGCCAGCGGTGGATGGCCGCCATGGCCGTTTCGTCCTTTTGGGCTCGGTCACGGCGCATCTGCTCCAAAAAGACCTGCCGCTGCTCCTGTGGCGCCTGAGCCAGCCAGTGCAGCACGATCAGGGTGCGTTTGCCCTCCCAGAGGTCGCCGCCGATCTCCTTGCCGTACTTGGCGGGATCGCCGGCCAGGTTCAGCACGTCGTCACGGATCTGGAAGGCTGCGCCCAGCGCTTCACCCGCCGCCGTAAAGCGCTCGTCCGGCGTCACCCCGGCGGCGAGTGCGCCCAGCCGCAGCGGCGCGACCACCGTGTACAGGGCCGTTTTGAGGCGCACCATCGCCAGGTAGTCGCTTTCTCCCAGCGCCCAGCTGCGCTCCTGCACCCAGGTCAGGTCGAGGTGCTGGCCTTCTGCCGTGCGCCAGACCATGTTCAGAAATTCTTCCATGGCGCCCGGCACCCCCGCGCGGTGAACGGCCGCCCACATGGAGGCGTGCAGGGCGTCTCCCACGTTGATCGCCAAGGGTACCCCGTGCAGGCGGTGCAGGGCGGGCCGGCCCCGGCGCTCCTCCGAGTCGTCCTCGATGTCGTCGTGGATCAGCACCCAGTTCTGAAAGAGTTCCAGACCCGCCGCGAGCCACAGTGCTCCTTCCCAAGCCGCCGTGCCGGGCAAGGCTCCATGGGCGCGGGCACTGGCGAGAAGCAGCTGGGAGCGCAGGCCTTTGCCGCCGCGCTCGGGATAGTCGCGCAGCATGGCCCAAAAGGCTTGCAGTTCCGGGCGGTCACGGCGCTCAGGCAGCAGAGACAGCACGCGGGGAAGCAGGTCGGGGTGCATCGGGAAGCAGTCTAGCCTGCCGCTCGAGCGCGCCTCCCGGCTTCTCACATGCTCCCTCTACACTGGGGGCGTGACCCTCGCGGCCCCCCGCTCCGCCCGTGTTCTTCGCGCCGTGTTGCTGGGGGCGGGTGTGGTCCTGCTCGCTGGGCCGCTGCTGCTGCCGGAGGTGCGCGACTTCGTGCAGCGGGCCTACCTGGCCCTTGTCTCCCGTGATCCCGCCGTCACCCGGGCCTTTGTGGACGGGCTGGGCTGGGCGGGGCCGCTTGCCATCCTGCTCGGCTTTGTGCTTCAGGCGGTGTTTCCGGTGCTGCCCGCACTGGTGATGACGGCGGTGACGGCACGGGCCTACGGTCCGGTGGAGGGCTTTTTCCTCGTGTACCTCGGCACGCTGCTGGGGGCCGCGGCCGGGTACGGCCTGGGCCGCGCGCTGGGGGACACGCTGGTGCGGATGCTGGCAGGAGAACGTGCCCGCAGCGCGGCGCAGGCCTTTGCCCTGCGCTACGGGGTGTCGGGCGTGCTGCTGGTGCGCCTGATGCCGGTGCTGTCGGCCGACGTGCTGAACCTGGTGGCGGGTGCGGCGCGCATGCCTTTTCGGGCCTTTTTGCTGGCGACAGGGGCGGGGGCGCTCCCGGTCACGGCGCTGGTGGTGTGGCTGAGTGGCAGCATGCGGCGTCTCGCCTGGGGCCTGGGGCTTCTCTCGGCGGGTGTGGCGCTGGGGGTAGGGGTACGCTGGTGGCTGGCCCGCCGCGCCCTGACCGGGGCCAAAGTCGAGTAAACTGCGCGGCGAACCGTCCCCGACGCGGGGCACTTCCGGGAGGAGCATGACGCAAGGCAAGACGGACGCGGTCCAGGTGGGAGCGTCGGCATACGAGCGGGCAGGCGTGAATATTGATGCGGGGCACCGGGCGGTTGCCCTGATGCGGAGCGCGGTGGCCCGTACCCACACGCCCGCCGTGCTGGGCGGCATCGGGGGCTTTGGCGGCCTGTTTCGCGCGGCCTTTGAGAACCTCAAGGATCCCGTGCTGGTGGCGTCCACCGACGGCGTAGGCACCAAGACGAAGGTGGCGGTGCGAACTGGGCGCTGGGCGGGCCTGGGAGCGGACATCGTCCACCACTGTGTCAACGACATCCTGGTGCAGGGCGCGCGCCCCCTCTTTTTCCTCGACTACGTGGCCATGGGCCGCCTGCTGCCCGAACGGGTGGCCGAAGTCGTGACCGGCGCGGCTCAGGCTTGCGAGGCGCTTGGTGTGGCGCTCTTGGGGGGGGAAACCGCCGAGATGCCCGGTGTGTACGTGGAGGGCGAACTCGACATCGTGGGCACCATCGTGGGGGTGGTGGACCGGCCCAACCTCATTGACGGCTCGCGCATCATACCCGGTGACACGGTGATTGCCCTGCCGAGCACTGGGCTGCACACCAACGGCTACAGCCTCGCCCGAATGGCCCTGGACGACCTGGACTGGGAGGAGGCGCGCCCCGACCTGGGCGGTGAGCGGCTTGCGGACCTGCTCACCGTACCCCACCGGGCCTACCTGGGAGCCTTTGACGCGCTTGCGGCGGCGGGCGTGGACGTGCGCGGCATGGCCCACATCACCGGTGGCGGGCTGGTGGACAATCCGCCGCGCATCTTTCCGGCAGGGGTAGGCCTGCGGGTGGACGCCTCGTCCTGGAGGGTGCCGCCCCTCTTCGAGCTGATCGTGCGGCGGGCAGGAGTGGCCCGCGAAGAGGCCTTCCGCGCCCTGAACATGGGGGTGGGTTTTCTCTTTATCGTGCCTGCCGTGCAGCGGGAGGCGGCGCTTGCCGCCCTACGCGGCGCGGGCGAGGCGCCGTGGGTGATGGGGGAGATGGTGTCCGGCACGGGTGTGACCTTTGACGAGGTGCCTTCTTGACCAGGCACCGGCCCCCGACGGGCTTCGCCCTCCCCGACCGCCGAACCGCCACGGAGTTCTGGGTCGTGCGGCACGGCGAGAGCACCTGGAATGCCGGCGGGCGCTACCAGGGTCAGACGGACGTGCCGCTGAGCCACGTGGGGATCCTCCAGGCATCGAGCCTCGCCGAGCGGCTCACCGGCCAGCACTTCGACGCGGTGTACTCCAGCGACCTGGCCCGCGCCTTTCAGACGGCCGAGATCGTCGCGGAGCGCCTCAGCGGACGTCCCCCGGTTCAGCCTGATCCCGGTCTGCGTGAGATCGACGTGGGCGAACTCAGCGGGCTGGTGCTCGCCGACATCGAGGCGCGGCACCCCGAGTACCTGCGCGACCTGCGGGCCGATCCCTGGCGAACGCGCCGCCCGGGGGGCGAGAGCATGGAAGACCTTTTTGTTCGCTCCGGCGCAGCGTTTGAGCGCTTACGCGCCCGTCATCCCGGTGGGCGAGTGCTCGTCTTTACCCACGGCGGCGTTGTGCGGGTCGCGGTGGGGCTCGCGCTGGGAGGCGTTCCGAACAACGCCTGGGCGCGCCTCAGCGTGACCAATACCTCGATTACCCGCATCCTGCTGGGCGAGAACAGCGGCACGCTGCTGGGGTTTAATGACGACGCGCACCTAGAGAACCTGATCGAGGCGACCGAGGCCGATGACGTGCTGGGGCAGGCGCCGTAGGGCGGAGTGCTCCAGGCAGCCCGGCTTGGGTGTGCCCCGCCCTACGGTAGCCTGACCACCAAGCATGCCCCCGCTGTTGACCCGCTGCCGCTGTGGTGGCTCTTCCCTCCCGGGTTGTCCCGGGGTGCTGTGGGTGCGGGAGGCGCCCCGATGAACCCTGTCTACGCTGCCTGGCTCCTGGTGGCCACGCTCACGGCCCTGTTTACCGCGGGGGTGGCCTGGTCGCGCCGCCACGCACCGGGGGCTTTTCCGCTGGTGCTGCTGCTGCTCGCGCTGGCCGAGTGGACCCTGACCTACGCCCTGCACTGGCTCGTGGCGTCTCCCGAACTGCGGCGCGCCTGGCTCGACGCCACCTTTGTGGGCGTGTCCCTCGCCCCGGTGTTCGTGCTGCTGATGACGCTCGAGCTCACCGGGCGTGCGTTGGGCCGCGCGGTTCGGGCCGCTTTGTTCGGCGTGCCGCTGGTGACCCTGCTGCTGCTGTTGGGGGGGGATCCCCAGGGCCTGCTGTTCGGGGGGCGAACGCTTGGCGCAAATCACCTGCTGCAGGGCGGCCCCTGGTTCCGGGTGGTGGCCCTGTACGGCTACGCGCTGCTGCTCTTCAGCGTGGCGCTGCTGGTGCACTTCGCCTGGCACGCGCCGCCCCTCTACCGGCGCCAGGGCATGCTGCTGCTGGCCGGGCTGGTGCTGCCCTGGGGCGTGAATGTGGTGAGCGTGCTGGGGGCGCGGCCCTTTCCGAACCTGGACCTGACGCCGGTGCTGTTTTTGCTCACCGCACTGGTGTTTTTGTGGGGGATCAGGGGCTTTCGGCTGTTTGACGTGCTCCCGGTGGCGCGACATCTCTTGGTCGAGCAGATGGCAGAGGGCGTGCTGGTGCTGGACGAGCAGGCGCGGGTGGTGGACCTCAATCCGGCGGCCCGCCGACTGAGTCGCTCGTCTGGTCCTTCCCCGATCGGCCAGCCGCTGGAGGAGGTATTTGCCGACTGGAGTGCCGTGCTGGAGCGCTACCGCGGTGTGCAGCAGGCGCATGCTGAACTGCGGCTGGACGACCACCTTTTTCTGGACCTGCGCATCTCCCCGCTGTATGACCGCCAGGGGCGGCTACGGGGCCGACTCGTGGTCTGGCGCGACGTGACCGCACGCCGCCAGGCCGAGGCGCGGCTGCAGCAGGCGCACGCCGAGTTGCAGGCCCGACTCGCGCAGATCGAGCAGCTGCAACTGGCCTTGCGTGAACAGAGCCTGCGCGATCCCCTCACCGGCCTGCACAACCGCCGCTTTCTCCAGACGGCCCTGGAAGAGGCGCAGGCACGGGCGGCGGCGAGCGGGCAGCCCTTGAGCCTGGTGATTTTGGATATCGACCACTTCAAGCAGATCAATGACCAGGCCGGGCACGGGGGTGGGGACGCCGTCTTGCGCAGCGCCGCGCGCCTGCTCGAGAGGCACCTGCGCGCGGGGGAGACGCTCTGCCGCTACGGGGGGGAAGAATTCGTGTTCGTCCTCCCCGAGACACCGCTGACGGAGGCGCTGAGCCGGGCCGAAGCCTGCCGGGCAGCCCTGGAGAAGCAGGTGGTGGTGTACGATGAACAGCTGCTGCGCTGCACGGCCTCGTTGGGGGTAGCCACCTTTCCCGACCACGGGCCGGATGCAGGCGCGGTGCTGCTCGCCGCTGACCAGGCCCTCTACGCGGCTAAGAACGAGGGA
Organism: Deinococcus sp. YIM 77859; assembly: GCF_000745175.1. Classification (NCBI taxonomy): domain Bacteria; kingdom Thermotogati; phylum Deinococcota; class Deinococci; order Deinococcales; family Deinococcaceae; genus Deinococcus; species Deinococcus sp. YIM 77859. Next base: position 1,173,560 of record NZ_JQNI01000002.1, on the reverse strand, counting down.
CGCAACCGGGTGGCGGCCCCGCTATCCTGAGGCGGCATGACTGCCTCCACCCTCGAAACCCGTTTCCGGGCTGGCGATCCCCGTGCCCTGGCCCGCGCGATCACGCTGGTTGAAAGCGGCCTGCCCGCCGCTCGACCCCTGCTGCGCGCCGCTCGGGAGATCGCGGCGGCTCGCGGCCCGGCAGGGACCGTTGTGCTGGGCGTGACCGGCAGCCCCGGCAGCGGCAAAAGCACCCTGACCGACGCCCTTATCGCCCACCTGCGCGGCCAGGGCCAGCGTGTGGCGGTGCTGGCGGTGGATCCCAGTAGCCCCTACTCGGGGGGTGCCATCCTGGGAGACCGCATCCGCATGCTGCGCCATCACGCCGATACGGGCGTATTCGTGCGTTCGCTGGCCAGCCGGGGGGCGCTGGGCGGGCTCTCCCCGCGGGCCATGCCGGTGCTGGCCCTCCTGGAGGGGGCGGGCTTCGACTGGGTGATTCTGGAGACGGTCGGTGTCGGGCAGTCGGAGGTGGACGTGGCTGCGGCCTGTGACCATACCCTGCTGGTGCTCACACCCGCCGGGGGTGACGGCGTGCAGGCGTTCAAGGCCGGCATTATGGAGATCGCCGACGTCATCGCCGTCAACAAGGCCGACCTGCCCGGTGCTGACCGCACCGTCCGCGAACTGCTCGCTGCCCAGGGCCTGGGGCGACACGACGAACACACCTGGCTCGCCCCCGTTCGCCGCACCGTCGCGCAGACGGGCGAGGGGGTGGACAAGATCGTAGACGCCGTTCTCGCGCACCGCGCCTTCCTGGGTGAGGCGGGCCTGCATGACCGCCGTGAGCGCCGTGCCGAGTTCGAGGTGCGGACGCTGGTGCAAGACCGCGTGCTCAGGCGGGCCCGCGAGATGAGCGGTAACCTCTATGCCCGCGTCGCCCGGGGCGAACTCGACGCGGACGCCGCTGCCGACGCGCTGCTGGCGGGGGCGTAGGCTGGGGCACATGAGCGAACGGGTCACCTTGGACGCTGAATTTGTGCGCCGCGCGCTGGGCTTTGGGCGGGAGGGCAATCCTGCGGACGTGCAGGTGACGCCGGACGCGCTGCCGCCGGACTTTCCCCTCAGGCTGCCGGACCTGGCAGGGCTGCGGGTGCTGGGCGGGATTCGCTCGGCCGCGCCGCGCTGGGTGTTTTCCTTTCCGGGGGCGGAGCCGCAGCAGTCCGCCGAGCACGTCCTGTGGCGGGCCTTTCTGGACGTGCCTGCGCCTCAGCCGGAGGTAATGGAGACCCTGCTGGCTCACTTCTTGGACCAGGGCTGGCAGACCGCCCGGATGTTCCAGGCGGTCTTCGTCGAGGCGGCACGCTCGCAGTGGCTGGCCGCTCGGTGCCAGCCCCCGCGCATTCTGAAGGTCTTTGTGCGCGGCGAGAGCGGGATGACGCAGGTGTGGCTGGAGACCCGGGACACCGACTCGGAACACGCAGGCCACCTGCTGGGCCGTCTTTCCTACGTTCAGGATCAGCCTGACCCGCTCCTCCCGACCCTGACGCTTCCGGGAGGCTGGACCGCCCGGATGCTCTCGGGCCACGGCGGCCCGGTCTGCTCCCAGACTTTCCTGCTGCGGTCCGCAGGGACCCGGTTCGACCCGGCCGCCCTGCTGTCTGAGCTCCTCCCGCAGCTCGAGCGGCAGGGGTGGCGTCTCCTCTGCCGCGAGGACGGCCCGGAATGCCTCTCCGTGTACCGCACGGCCCTGGGCTTGGGCACGCTGTTCCTGCGCGCGGAGGAAAGTCAGGTGAGGGCCCGGATCGTCCACGCCACGGCGGGGGAGGAGAGAGGCGCGGGGGCTGCCGCGTTCGAGGTCCCCTAAGCTGATTGCTATGCGTGCCCGTACCCTCGCCCCCATCCTCTTTGCCTTTCTGACCGGGCAGCGCCTCCTCGAGCTGCGTCTTGCGCGGGCCAATGAGCGTTGGGCGCGGGCGCGCGGCGCAGCCGAATACGGTCAGGAACACTACCCGCTCTTCTTCGTCCTGCACCCCGCCTGGATGCTGGGCCTGCTGCTTGAAGGCCGCGCCTCCCGCGGGCGCGTCCACTGGTTGGCCCTCGTGCTCTTCGTGGTCGCGCAGCCCTTGCGCGTCTGGGTGATTCGTACGCTGGGCCGGTACTGGAATACGAAAATTCTGATTGTGCCCGGCGGGGAGCGGGTGCGGCGCGGTCCCTTCCGCCTCCTGCGGCACCCCAACTACGCGGTGGTGGCGCTGGAGATGGCCGCAGGCCCTCTCGCGGTGGGCGCCTGGCGCACAGCGCTGGTGGGCAGCGTGCTGAACGCCGCGCTGCTGCTGCTTGTGCGGCTTCCGGCGGAGGAGCGCGCGTTGCGGGCCTACCACCAGGGGGAACGCTAGGAAGCCCTGCGGCGCTCAAAGGTCAGGCCGCGCGGTGTATCGGCGAGCCGCACGGCAGCCCGCACCGGCACGGCCTGGAGTTCCAGTCGGGTGCGGCCGGGGGCATTGGTCTGCTCGAGGGCGGCAGCGACCGCCAGCACCCGCAGGCCCCGCCGCTCCGCACGGAGGAGCGCCGCCAGCTCAGGCAGGCCGTCCGTGAGGTGGGCGGTCACCAGGGCCACCTCTCCGGGGAAGAGGTCGGGCACGGCGCGCAGATCAGGAGCGAGCACCGGAATGCCGCGCGCGCGGGCCAGGGCCCGGGCGAAGTGTTCGCCACCCGGCAGGGCCAGCACCGCGTCGAGTTCGGGCAGCGCGGCGGCAAACAGCCCCGCCAGTTCCTCCCACTCCTGCTCCGGCAGGCCCGCCAGCCAGGCCCGCAGCCGAGCCTCGGAGGGGAGAAGCCCGGCCACCGCATCCCGAAAGGCGAGGTTCATGCCCCAGCGTACACTGTTCAAAACTTCACGTCTTGCTGGTGTGTGGACACAAGGGGGGGGAGGGGTGGCCCGTCACGCTGGACGCCTCTGCCGAAGAGGGAGCAGCTGACGTAGGGTAGGTCGATGCAAGCGACTGCTGCCCAGACCGCCGCCCGCCATGGGACCGCCATCGCGGTGACCGTGACCGCCGGGCACTTTATCAACGATGCCTACGGGGCGATGCTCACGCCCCTGACACCGGCCCTACAGGGCAAATTCGGCGTTTCCATCGCGGCCGTGACCCTGCTCTCCAGCGTGTACAGCCTGACGAGCAGCGTGCTGCAACCGCTGCTGGGCATCTTGGGCGAACGGGTAGACCGCCGCTACGCCGCGGCGCTTGGGCCGCTGCTGACCGGCCTGGGCCTCACGCTGATGGGATTTGTTCCGTGGTTCGGGGCGCTGGTGCTGCTCGTGGCGGTGGCGGGCTTTGGCAGCGGCTTCTTTCACCCGGCGGGCGCGGCCTACATCGCCCTGAGCAGTCCTGCGCAGCAGCGGGGGCTGTGGGCCAGCCTCTTTAGTGCGGGCGGCACGGCGGGGATGGCTCTGGGACCGGTGTTCGCGGGGGTAGGGCTCACGCACCTGCCCTGGTTTGCCCTGATCGGCGCGGTGATCGCCGCCGTGTCCTTTGTCGTGACGCCCGCCAGCCGCGCCGAGGGCCGCCGGACCGGATTCCGCGAATACGCCGGTATCTTCCGTGGCCCGTTGGTCGCCCTGTGGGCGATGGCCGTGCTGCGCTCGCTCGCCAGCATGGGCTATAACGCCATGCTCCCCTTTCTCCTGCTGAACCGGGGGTTTGGTACCCGGGAGGTCGGCGTCACGCTGGCCATCTACTCCGTCGCGAGCGCCGTTGGCGGCATCATTGGCGGCCGGGCCAGCGACCGTTACGGGCGGGTGCCGGTGCTGCGGGCGGCCATCCTCAGCACCATTCCGCCCTTTGCGCTGCTCATCCTGTCCAGCCCAGCGAACCCGTGGTTTTATCCCCTCACGTTTCTGGTGGGGGCGGCGGTGAACGCCAGCATTCCGGTCGGGGTGGTCGCCGCGCAGGAGTACGCGCCGGGGCATGTCGCTGTCGCGAGCTCCATCATGATGGGCTTCTCGTGGGGATTTGCAGGACTTCTGGTGTTTCTCGTCGGGGCGCTCGCGGACGTCACCACGCCGACCGTCGCGGCGCTGGCCAGCCTGACCCTGCTGATTCCCAGTGCGCTCATCGCGTACCGGTTGCCGGAGCCGCGGAAGGCGGAGTTCGAGTAGGTGGGGAGGGGCGCTGCGCTGGGCAAGAGCCGTTCCGGACGTTTCTGGGGTTGTACGCCCTTGCCCCATGAGAAGGCCTCGGCGCTGGCGCGCCGAACGGCTCCCCGCCCCATCTCATCCCCGCGCCTCCCGCTGCCGCCGCACAAAGGTCAGAAAGTCCTCCTGGTCCAGCGTGTTCACGATCCTGTCCGGCGTGAGCCCCGCCTTGCGGGCGACGGCCACCCCGTAGCGGGCATCTCCCAGCCCCGCGAGGGTATGGGCATCGGTGTTGATGGCAAAGCGGAGCCGCTCGCGCCAGCGCAGAGCGTCGCGCCAGTCCAGGTCGAGGCGGTAGGGGTTGGCGTTGATCTCTACGACGGTGCCGCTGCGCTCGCAGGCCGCGAGGACCGCGTCGAGGTCCAGCTCGTAGCCGGGGCGGCGCAGCAGCAGGCGGCCCGTGGGGTGCCCCAGGACCGTGACCAGAGGGTGCGAGACGGCCCGCAAGAGCCGTTCGGTCTGCCGCCCCGCGTCCAGGGTGAAGTGGCTATGAACGCTCGCGACGACGTAATCGAGGTTCAGCAGCTCCTCGTCGGGGTAGTCCAGGGTGCCGTCGGCGAGGATATCGACCTCGGCACCGGCCAGGATGGGGAGGCCCGCTCGCTGAAGCTCGCGGATCTCGCGCACGTAGGCTCGCAGGCGCTCGATGCTCATGCCATTCGCGTAGTGCGCCGCGCGGGAGTGGTCTCCGGTGCCGAGGTAGGTGTGGCCACGCCGCAGCGTTTCTTCCACCATCTGGGAGAGGGTGGCCGCGCCGTCCGACCAGACGGAGTGGGTGTGCAGCAGGCCCCGCAGGTCCGCCACCGTGACCAGGGCTTCGGGCGGCGGAAGGGTCTGCCACAGCGCGTCGTGCTCGGGTTCGCGGTACTCGGCGGGCCGCAGGGGAAGGCCCAGGGCGCGGGCCACGTCCACCTCGGCCGGGGTGGGGAGGCGTTGGCCTTCGCGTTTCAACCCCCACCCGCTGAGGTCAAAGCCCCGCGCCTTCGCCTCAGCCCGCAGCGCCTCGCGGTACTCGGTGCCCCCGCCCATCATCAGGTCCAGCGCCCCACGTGCCCCAGCGGGGGCGTAGGCGACCTCCACCGGCACACCGTCCACCCGCCCGGTCAGGAGCGGCTTGCCCTCGACCGGCCTGAGGTCTTCGGCCACGCCGGACAGTCGGGCCCTGACGTCCTCGGCGGACCCGGTCACCGTCACGCGGGCCGTTCGCACGGTCTCCAGCCCTCGGCGGACATCTCCAGCCAGGCGGGGCTCTTGGTCCACCAGCCGCGCCGCAAGGCCCTCAGCCACATTCAGCCCTACGGCGAGGTGCTGGCGGTCCTGCGCGGCCAGTGCAAATTCCACCGTTTCCAAAAGGGCCGCGGCACTCTTGGGGCCAAAGCCCTTCAGGGCCGCGACCCGGCCGTCACGGGCGGCCGCGCGCAGCCCTTCCAGCGAGTCGATGCCGGCGTCCCACAGCGCCCGAATCTTTTTGGGCCCCAGCCCCCGCACCCGAAAGAGGCCCAGCACGCCGGGCGGGACCTGGCTCGCGGCGTCCTCCAGCGGGGCGAAGCGGCCGGTTTTGGCGAAAGTGACCAGCTCGGCGGCGATCGTCTTCCCGACTTTCGGGACGCCCGCGAAGCTGGAGGCGACGAGTTCTGCCGCGTCTGTGTCGAGCGCCTCCAGGCTTCGCGCCGCACTTCGGTAGGCGTTCGCGCGGAAGGGCTCCTGGCCCAGCAGCTCGAGCAGGTCCGCCGTGGTTTTTAAGACGCCCACCAGCTCCTTGCGGGTGACGTCAGCCATGGCGCACCCTCCCCGCGTAGGTCACGACCTGCCCGCCCGCCTCCCCAATCTGCCGCCAGGCGTCCGCGAAGCGGAACCCGACCTCCCCAGGCGCGTGGGCGTCGCTGCCCAGGACAAAGGGAAGGCCGCGCTCGGCGGCGGCGCGGGTCAGCTCGGGTGAGGGGTACGCCTCCGCGACGGGCTTGCGCCAGCCCGCCGTGTTGAAGTCGAGGGCCAGACCGGCCGCGGCGATCACGTCCAGGGCGCGCAGGGCCGCCGAGCCGTCCGGATCGCGGTGCCCGAACTTCTTGGGCAGATCGAGGTGGCCCACGCTGTCAAAGAGACCCGTCTGCGCGGCACCCGCCACCAGCGCGTAGTAGTCGCGGTACAGCTCCCCCAGGTCGCGGGCCTCGTACTCGGCGGCGAATTCGGGGTTATCAAAGCCCCACGCGCCGAGGTAATGGACGCTGCCGATCACGTAATCCCAGGGATAGGCGTTCAGGACACGCTCCACAAAACGCTCCGTGCCGGGGTGAAAGTCGGCCTCCAGGCCCAGCCGCACCGTGAGCCGCCCGGCAAACTCGGCCTGTACCTCGCGCACCGTGTCCACGTACTCGGCCAGCTGGTCCAGCCGCATTCGCCAGGGCGCGTCGTACCAGACGGGCATGGGCATATGGTCGGTGAAGCAGATGCCGCTGAGGCCCGCGTCCAGCGCCGCCTGCGCATACTCGCGCGGCGTGCCGGTCGCGTGGCCGCACAGCGGCGTGTGAAGGTGAGAATCGAAGAGCGAGGAAGTGACCAACCCCCCTCCTGAAGTCGGGGGCTTCTCAGGCGACGGCATGACTTCCACCGTTCTCGCCTGAAGGCAAGGCCCTTGCCAGGATGTTCTTCGCCGCGTTGTGGTCGGCATGGTCCTCATGCCCACAGGACACGCACCTGAACACCTCATTGTCCCGGTTCTCCCGGCAGGTATGCCCGCAGGCGTGGCAGCGCTGCGAGGTGTACTGCGGGGGAACCCGAACCACCACGCGGCCAGCACTCTCAGCCTTGCCGCGCAGGATGTCGAGGAACGCACGCCATCCGACATCGGAGATGGAGCGGGCGAGATTGCTGGGCACCAGGTTGGACACCTTCAGGTCTTCATGGGCAATCAGGTCGTGTTCCCGAACAAGCTTCCGGGCCGTCTTGTGATGGAAGTCCTGCCTTGAGCGACGAATCCTCCGGTAGGTCTTGGCGAGTTGCCGAACCGCTTTCTGACGGCGGTGGCTGCCCTTCTGGCGGCGGGAGACGGTGCGCTGCTGGACGCGCAGCTTCCTGAGGGACTTCCCCAGGTGCCGGGGATTCTCGACGAACTCCCCATCCGAGGTGATGGCGAAATACCGCGTTCCCACGTCCACGCCTACAGCGCTTCCCGTTTCGGGAAGCGGACTGACCGGGACTTCACAGGTGTAGACCGCGTACCACTCGTCCACGTCCAGCACGATTTGCAGGGTCTTGGGCTTGCCTTCCAGCGGGCGGTGAAACCGGCACCTCACCGCGCCGATCTTGGGAAGGGAGATACGCCGCCCGTCGTCCACGGGACGCCCGCAGGCCGTCCAATCGTTCTTCTTGTTGTCCCAGCACTGCTTGAACCGGAAGGAGTTCCAGCGTTGCGCGGGTTTGAAGCGGGGGAACCCCGCTTTCTCCCCGCGCTTCACGCGCCTGAAGAACGCCTTGTATGCCTTGTCGAGCCGGTCCAGCGTGTCTTGCAGGACGTGGGCGTAGACCTCGGCGTACTCCGGGCACTCTGCCTTCAGGGCGCTCAGTTCACGCTGCTGGTCGTAGGCGCTAAGGGTCTTGCCCTGCTTGCGGTAGGCTTCGCGGCGCTGCTCAAGGCCCGCGTTGTAGAGCCGCCGAGTGAGGCGCAGGGTCTCAAGCATGGCGGCCTCTTGGGACTTGGTCGGGGATAACCGAAAACGGAAGACCCGGATGGTGGGACGCTCTGACATGCGAGGCGGCTCCTCTCCGCCCTGCCACGCTCCCAGCCGCTCCCGCGGTGTGGGGGCATCGCTCATTGAGCGTAACAAAGAACCGGGGGCTTCGGCTTCGCCGCCCTGCGGGCGGGAGCCGCTTGACCCCGCTCTGAAGAACGGGGCATGCGCGTCACTTTCGGTCATGGAGGACAGGGTACGGCAGCTCAGCCCTCCAGCCACCCCGCTGGAAAGCGCGTGTTCGGAAAGATGGACTGGGCGGCCGCGAGCAGTTCCGGCCAGCGCCCCCGCCCGTAGCGGCGCGAGAGGTGGAGCAGGCACAGTTCCCGCACCCCCGCTGCTCGCGCCAGGGCGGCCACCTGCGTGACCGTCGTGTGGTGATGCCGCGCCGCCAGGGCCGCCTCCTCGGGTGCGTACTGTGCTTCGGCGTAGAGGGTGTCCACCCCGGACAGTAGGGGGGCCAGCCTGTCCTGCTCCGGCCCGTCGAGCAAAAAATCCGTCAGGTAGGCGACGCTCTCGCCGGTTTGCCGCCGCAGCAGCCGTGCGGCCAGATCGTCCGCATCAAAGGGGGTGCCGTGAATGTCCAGCCTGCCCCTCGCTCCTGCCTTGAGCTGCGCGAGCCAGGGACCAGGCTTCAGGTCGAGGGCGGCGAGCTGCGCCGTATCCACCGTCATCCGCTCCGGCTCACGCACCACGTAGCCCAGGCAAGGGCCGTGGTGCTGGAGGAGAAGGGCCTTGACGGTGGCCTGGGGAGTGGTCAGCAGGAGGCTTGGCCGCGGGGTCGTGCCTTCCTCGTGCATCCCTTCAAAGGCCTCACGCGCCTCAAAGCGAAAGGTACGGACTTCGCGGGCGTCCACGTCGTGCACGTGCCAGGTCGCATGCAGCTCGGGCGCGTGGTTCCACCAGTAGCCCTGAAAGCGGTGGCCCAGGATGCGGGCGGTGCCGGGCGGCCCCCAGATGTGGTTGGGGCGGTTCGTTCGGTCGAAGGTGGCGCGGAAGAAGCGGTCGAAGCCCGCCACATGGTCCATGTGCAGATGCGAGAACAGCAGGTGGTCGGTGGCCTGGATCTCCGCGAGCGGCAACCCGTCCAGCGTGTCCTCCCCGCAGTCCAGGAGCAGCCGGGTCTGCCCCTGGCCGCTGTCGGCGGTGACCCAGAGGGCGTTGTCCCCGGTGGGGCGGCCAAGCACCTGTACCTTCAGCATGAACGTAGCCTAGTCGGCGGAGGAGCGGACCGGGCGCAGGCGGCTTCCCCGCACGTGCAGCACCAGGCCGCCCAGCACCAGCCCTGCCCCCAGCAGCTTCAGGGGCGGAAAGCTCTCGTGATAGAAGGCGGCGCTCGCCAGCATCCCGAACACGGGCACAAGCAGCGAGAGGGGCGCGACGCGGGCGGCCCCGTGCTGCTGGATCAGCCCGCTCCACACGCCGAAGCCCAGCACCGTGTTGCCCAGGCCCATGAAGAGCACCGCCGCCCAGAAGGCGGGGCCCGAGGTGGTCAGGGTGTCGGCGACCGCCTCCCAGCCGGAGGTCAGTCCCGCCAGCAGCGTGAGGGGCAGCGGCGCGATCAGGCTGCTCCAGATCACCAGGCCGAAGACGTTTGCCCCGCCCGACGCCCGTACGAGCAGGTTGCTCACCGCCCACCCCAGGGCCGCGACGAGCGTGAGGGGCAGCCCCGCCAGGGTGACGTCCCCGCCTGCCGTGAGTCCGATCAGCGCCATGCCGCCAAAGGCGAGCGTCATCCCGAGCATCTGTGGCGGTGTGACGCGTTCCCCCAGGAAACGTGCGGCCAGCAGCGCCGTGAAAAAGGCCTGCGTCTGCATCAGCAGCGAGGCCACACCCGCGCTCATGCCCAGCTGCACGGCCAGGTACAGCAGCCCGAACTGCACCACCCCCACCGCGAGGCCGTACCCCCACAGGATGGGTGCGGAAACCCGCGGGCGCGGCACGAACAGCACGGCGGGAAAGGCGGCCACCGCGAAGCGCAGCGCGGCCACCAGCAGCGGCGACGCCCCGGCCACCGACCACTTGATCACCACGAAGTTCACCCCCCAGAGAAAGGTGATCAGCAGGGCGAGCAGCAGGCTCCGGGGGGGCAGGGCAGCGGGGGGCATCGGCTCCCGAGTGTACGCCCGTCCCCGTCCGTGCGTGCAGCTATACGGGACGGGCCTTTCTGCATCTTTACTCAGGGCCTGCGTATACTCATGCTCTATGACCAAGGCCGCCCGCCCCTCAGAAAAGTCCAGTACGGCCAAGAAGTCGCGGATGAAGGCGAATAATCCTGCGCTGCTCACGCCGGAGACGCTGCCTGAGCCGGTGATGCCGGGCCGCGACTTCCTCAGCAACCTCGACATGACGCCCGCCGAGCTGCGGACGGTGCTGGATACCGCCCACGCCATGAAGCGCGGCGAGTGGCGGGCCGTTAGGCCCCTGGCGGGCCTCAGCCTCGCGCTGATTTTCGAGAAGGCGTCCCTGCGCACCCGCACCACCTTCGACGTGGGCATGTACCAGCTCGGGGGGCACGCGATCGCCCTGAGCAACGCGGAGATCGGCCTGGGCACCCGCGAGCGCGTCTCGGACGTGGCCCGCAACCTGGAGCGCTGGGTAGACGGGGTGATGGGCCGGGTGTACCTCCAGCAGACGCTGCAAGAACTTGCGGACCATGCCGCCATCCCCGTCATCAATGGCCTGTCCGACATGCTGCACCCCGCACAGCTCCTGGCCGACTACCAGACCATCGAGGAAGAATTTGGCCCCGACCTGCGCGGGCGGCGGGTGGTGTACATCGGGGACGGCAACAACCTCGCCAATAGTCACATTCATCTGGGCATCCTGACGGGGACGGACGTCACCATCGTCACCCCCGTCGGGTACGAGCCGAACGGCTCCGTTCTGCTGGACGCCGTGAAACGCGGGGCGCAGGTGACCCTCACGAACGACCTGGGGGCTGTGGAGGGGGCCGACGTGCTGTACACCGATGTCTGGATCTCGATGGGCCAAGAGGCCGAGGCGGAGATTCGCCGCCGCGCCTTCCGAGGGTATCAGGTTACGCCCGCCATGCTGGATACCATCGCGCCACACGGCATCTTCCTGCACTGCCTCCCCGCCCACTACGGCGAGGAGACGGTGCCCGAGGCGACCGAGCACCCCAAGAGCCGCGTCTTCGACCAGGCCGAAAACCGCCTGCACGCGCAAAAGGCGCTGCTGTACCACGTGCTGGGCGCCTCGAGGCCCCGCTGGTAGCGTGAGCGTATGTCTCGCCCCCGCATCTTTATCGACGGCGAAGCCGGAACCACCGGCCTGCAAATTCGCGCTCGATTGGAGGGCCGCCGCGACCTCGACCTCCTGAGCATCGACCCTGCCCGCCGCAAGGACCCGGAGGCCCGGCGCGAGCTGCTCAACAGTGCTGATATCGCCATCTTGTGCCTGCATGACGACGTGGCGCGCGAGGCCGTGGCGATGATCGACAACCCCCGGACGCGGGTGCTGGACGCGAGCAGTGCTCACCGCACGGCGGACGGCTGGGTGTACGGCTTTCCCGAACTGACCCCGACGAGCCGCGAGGAGATTCGTGCGGCTCGCCGCGTCAGCAACCCGGGCTGCTACGCCACCGGCGCGGTGGCCCTGCTGCGGCCCCTCACGGACGCCGGGTTGTTGCCGCCGGATGTTCCGCTCAGCGTGCAGGGCTTTTCTGGCTACTCCGGCGGAGGCCGCGCCCTGGTGGACGCGAACGAGGGCCGGGGCGAGCATCCGATGGCGGGGCCCTTCAAGAGCTACGCCCTCGGCCTGACCCACAAGCACCAGCCGGAAATGGCGCGGCACGGCGGCCTGAAGCGCGCCCCCCTCTTCACGCCGCACGTGGGCGGCTGGCGCCAGGGCATGCTGGTGCAGATTCCGCTGCACCTCGGACCGCTGGGCGTGACGGCGGCGCAGTTGCATGAGGCCCTGGCCGACCACTACGCCGGAGAGCGCTTCGTCCGGGTGATGCCCTTCGAGCACGGTCAGCCCGCCGAACCCATCCTTGATCCTCAGACGCTCAACGGCACCAACGAACTCGAACTGTTCGTGTACGCCAGCGCAGGGGGCGAGCATGCCCTGCTCGTCTCGCGGCTGGATAACCTCGGCAAGGGAGCCAGCGGCGCCGCCGTGCAAAACCTTGACGTGATGCTGGGACTGGAGGAGGCGGGGCACAGCTACCGGGTGCCGGAGGAGAACTAACGAAAGCGAACGAAAGGCAGACGATGCCCGCCCGAGGTCGCCCTACGCTAGGACGATGGCTTGGCGGCTCCTTCCCGGTGTCCTGGGTGTGGGCCTGCTCCTGCTGGCCGCGCCGCTCTTTCAGCCGCGTTACCGGGTCGAGCAGGTCTGGGCCGCGCCCCCGCCCCCCCATCCGCTCGCCGGACTGCGGCTTCAGGGGGTGGCGGAATACGGTGGGCTGGGGCCAGGGCGCATGGACATCGACCGTTTTCTGGAGGTCAAGTGCAGCGTTCTCCCCGGACGCGGCTGGCGACTCCCCGGCACCTCGACCGGGCGCGAGCCGGCCCCCGAGCCCATCTGGACCCGGCGCGGCTTTCAGGTCACCTGGGAGGCGAACGCCCTGCGCCTGCGCCTGCCGGGTCGCGTCTTGCGTTTCGACGAACCTGGGATGGTGCGGGAGCTGGTGGTGCCGGCCCAAGACGTGGCGAATGGGCGAGTCTGCCGCTAATCCTCCGCGAGGTGCGACACCACCCGAATCTCCCCGTATGTCTCCGTCTGCTCGGCGCTGAAGCTCCCCTCCTTCACGCCTTCGAGCAGCGCGGCGAAATAGGTGGTGCGTTCCCCCCAGTCTCCCGCCGGAATGCCGCGGAAGGGAAAGGTGCGCAGGCGGCGGCCAAAGGCGTGCAGGGCGGCAAGGGCGTCCGCCAGGGTCAGGCGCTCGCGGGCCAGGAGGGGCACTTCGACCTGACGGACGGCGTTTCGCGCGGCCTTGACCAGCCGGGCGAGGCTGCGGGCGGGCCCGCCGGGGCGTTCGCGGCGCGGAAGGTCCAGCGCGACCGGGCGGGCCGGAATCAGGCCCTCGCGTTCGCGGCGGCGAGCGGCCAGAAAGCTCACCAGCGCGTCCAGCTCGGCGAGCGCCTCCACTCCCTCCACCACGTCGTCCAAAAGGTCATCCGCGAAGTCGCCGGGGTCGGGGCCTTCTGGCTCGGGCTGGGGCAGCAGCAGCCGCGCCTTGAGGGCGATCACGTTCGCCAGGGCGGGCAGCGCCTCCGGGTGCGCGTCCAGGGTTCCGGCCTGCGCCTGCGCCCAGCCCAACACCTCCCGCGTGAGTGGGAGTAGCGGCACGGCCGCAGGCAGCACCCGCCCCGCCCGCAGCGCCGAGGCGAGGTCGGCCAGCGTCCCCTCAAAGACGGGAAGCCGGACTGTAAACCCGGCAGCGAACGCGGGCGGCGGGGCCAGAACCGTCAAGGCCTCCTCCTGCCACAAGCTCCGCGCGACCCGCCGCACCCCATCAGAGCCTCAGGAACCCCACCTTCTCCCGCACTTCCTCCATCACGGGCCGGGCGATCTCGCGGGCCTCCTGCGCGCCCTGTGCGAGGGCGTCCCGCACCCAGTCGGGATCGGCCCGCAGCTCGGCGGCCCGCTCCTGGAGCGGCGTGAGTTCGCGGCGTATCCCCTCCATCAGCATCTTTTTGCAGTCCACGCAGCCGATGCCGGCAGTGCGGCAGCCGGTGAACGCCACCTCGATGGTCGGAAGGTCCGAAAAGAGCTTGTGGTAGTCCCCGATCAGGCACTTCTCGGGGTCGCCGGGGTCAGAGCGGCGCACGCGGGCGGGATCGGTCGGGGCCACCCGCAGCTTCTGCCAGATCGAGTCCAGCGGCTCCAGAATCCCGATGGTGCTCCCCTCGCCCTTGCTCTTGCTCATCTTGCCCTGACCGTCTACCCCGGGAATCCGCAGGGCGTCTTTGGCATACACCGCCTGCGGCTCGGGGAAGGTCTCGCCGTAGGTATGGTTAAACTTGCGGGCGATCTCACGGGTCAGCTCGATGTGCTGGGTCTGGTCCTCGCCGACGGGCACGGTGTCTGCCTTATACAGCAGGATGTCGGCCGCCATCAGCACCGGGTACATCAGCAGGCCCGCTGGAACACTCTCCAGGTGCGCCGCCTTGTCCTTGTACTGCGTCATGCGCTCCAGCTCGCCCACGGGGGTGAGGGCCGTGAACACCCAGCTCAGCTCCTGGTGCTCCGGAACCTGCGACTGCACGAAGAAGATGACCCGCTCGGGGTCAAGGCCCGCCGCGAAGTTCGCTACGGCCATCTCCAGGGTGCGTTCGGCGAGCGCCGCTGGATCGTAGGCGGCCGGGTTGGTGATGGCGTGGAGATCGACCACGCAGTAGATCGAGTTCTTGCCGTACGTATCACCCAGCCGCACGTAGTTTTTCATCGCCCCGAAGTAGTTGCCGATGTGGGGGTTGCCCGTCGGTTGAATTCCTGAAAACACGCGCGGCATAACCCACCCATTCTAGCGGGGGCGGCCCCCAAGGGCGGCGAAGCCAAGATCAGCGCTTCGCTGCGTCCTGAGCGCTACCGGTTTCGGGCGTGCCCCCCTTCGTTGCCGCGCTGTTGTCGGTAGACGCGGCGCCCTTACCGCTGCTTGCTCCGGCATCCTGCTTGCCCTCGGCGGACGACTGGGGTGCGGCGGCGGCCAGGCGCTTTTCTTGGGCGGCAAGGACCTTTTGCAGGTTATTCACCGGCTTCAGCGCGGCGACTTCCTTGGCCAGGTAGGCCTGTCCGACCTCGTTGCGCTTCTCAGCCAGGACCGTTTCCCGAATCTGGTCACGCACCTGCGCGAGCGGCTGCACGGCCGCGGGTTTCAGATCGGTCACGTAGGCGACGAGGTAGCGGTTTCCCACCTTGACGACGTCACTGAGGCGGCCTTCTCCCACGGGCCGCAGGTCTTTGGCGGTAAACACCGCAGCTTCCAGCGCTGCGTCGAGGGTGCCCGGAGTACCGGCAGTCCCGGGGCTGACCTCACCGCGCTCGCTGACGGTGCCGCCTGCCTTGGCCGCAGCGGTGGCCAGGCTGCCTTGTCCGTTCCAGCTCTGCCGGAAGGCAAGGGCCTTGTTCTGGTCGGGGAAGCTGATCTCGGTGACGGTCGCCTGAGCCGGAGTCTCGAACTGCTGGCGGTTGTTGGCGTAGTACTGCCGGATCTCGGCGTCGGTAACCTGCACGTTCCGCGCCCCGTAGGCGGCGAGGCCC
This sequence comes from Deinococcus sp. YIM 77859, assembly GCF_000745175.1. Classification (NCBI taxonomy): domain Bacteria; kingdom Thermotogati; phylum Deinococcota; class Deinococci; order Deinococcales; family Deinococcaceae; genus Deinococcus; species Deinococcus sp. YIM 77859. Next base: position 1,158,425 of record NZ_JQNI01000002.1, on the reverse strand, counting down.
GCGGCGAGTTCCTGACGCGTGCCGGTGAGGGCGAGCTTCTTGTCCTGCACAATCTTTGGCGCCGCATAGCCCTGGATCAGCCCCTCGACGATCTGCGGCTTCAGGATGCTATTCACGAGCTGCCCGGCCTGCTCCGGGGGCACCTGCCCCAGCAGCCCGGCGAAATTCTGGTTCCCCACGACCTGCGCCACCACCTCGGAGTAGGGGATGTTCTGCCCGGCGACGCTCGCCACCGTCGGGTTTTCGGTCTTCCAGTTGGGATCAAGAACCTCGATCTTGGCGCCCCGTTCGAGCTCGGTCAGCCAGCGTTCCACCGCCGCATTCTTCTTCTGCTCATTGACGGCAGTGACCGCGTCCGCCTTGGCCTGGTCGAAGGGTTTGGTGACGGGCGGCAGGTACCGCTCGACCTTGACGATGTAGAACTTGCCGCCGCTTTCCACCACGTCCGTGACGCCGCCCCCAGTAAGCGCGAAGGCGGCCGTCCCCACCTCGGCGGGCAGAGCGACCTGCGCGACCGGGCGGGGGCTGCCGTTTTCAATGGGACCAAGGGCGCCGCCACGGTCCTTGAATTCCAGGCTGTTCTGGCTGGCGAGCTGGGCGAAGTCGGCGCCCTCCCGGATCTGCCGCAGCAGGCGCTCGGCCTTGGCCTTGTCGTTCACGACGATCTGACGGCCCACGATGCGGGGATCGGTCTGGAAGCTTTCCGGGTGCAGCTCGTAGTACAGCCGCGCTTCCGCGTCGGTGGCAGGCTGGGCGCTCTTCTGGATTTCCTCGACCTTGCGGTTCACGGCGAGCTGCTCGCGCATCTGCTGCCGGAACTCCGCGTCGGTCAGGCCCGCCGCTTGCAGGGCGTCCGTCCAGGCCTTGTTGTCTGTGAGGTTGTTCGCCTCGCGGATCTTCTGGACCTCGGCGTTCGCGTCCGCGCGGCTCACCTCGATATCCCGGGCCGCCTGCTTGAGCACCTCCTGGCGGGCCGCCTGCGCGACCACCAGGGTTTTGAAGTCGTCGGCCAACACGCCGCTGTCGGCACTGGCGAGCACAGGATTGGCCCGGCGCAGAGCCTCGAGCTCCTCGACCGTCACCGTCTGCCCGTTGACCTTCAGTGCCGGCGTGCCCTTTTGCCCCCTTCCAAACAGCGCGCCCACATTCGGCGTGAACTGGTAGGCCATGCCAACCACCAGCAGCAATGCCAGAACGCCCAGCAGGACGTTGACGAATCTCTTCCTCTTCACTTGATCTCCTTTTCGCTGCGTGCTACGTTACCTGAGCTTTGCGCTCGTAGCTCAGGTGGATAGAGCGTTGGCCTCCGGAGCCAAAGGTCACTGGTTCGAGTCCAGTCGAGCGCGCCACCCACCCTCAAGACGCCACCCGCACGGGTGGTGTTTTTGTTGGCCGCGCGTGGGCGGCGGGCGTGTGGGACGGCTTTCTGAGGCGCACGCGGGCGATTCTAGCACGCCCTCTCAAGGGCACATGAAGCCCTGAAGCTCGGCCAGGCCGCTGTTTTTTTTGCTGCTCTCATACTTGCAGCAGGGCAGGCGCGCTGTACCCTAGGAGCATGAATGTGCTTGCTCTCCTGGAGCGCCTGCCCGGCAGCTACGCCGGTCCTACCCGCCCTGAACCCGGTCCCCACGGGCTGATGGGCGTGGGGGAGGGGGCGCTGGCCGCGCACCTGGCGGCCCCGTTGGTGTCTGGAACCTTTACCCGAAGCGGGACCCAGTTCGTGCTGTCGAGTGCCGATGCGGGGGACGCGGCGCGTGACTACGCTGACCTTGCGGAGGTCGCGGGCGTGGCGGTGCGGCGCGTGAGCACCGGCGGCAGCTCCGACGACGTAGACGTGCTTGTGCCCGGCGGGCTGAGTACGCCCTACCACGCCGGGCAGTACCTCGCCCACGCCACCGGACACGCGGCGGAAGCTGAGGAGGCAGAGCTGCTGCTGGCCAACCTCCGCGACCGCTGCGCTCCCCACGTCACTGAGGCCAACCCCGCCCGGGACCTCGCCTGGACCCTGTGGGGTCGCCTGCCCCTGCTGCTGGCCGCGCCCGAGGCCGACGCGCTTCCGCACGCCTGGCAGTCACTCCTTGCTCGTGTGGGCAAGACGCTCTCGGTGCCCGTACTGGGTGATCCCCTCGCCCTGGCGACCGGGGCTTTTGAGGCGCAGCACGAGAAGGGGGACGCCAAGGTGGCCCTGATTCTGGGCGATTCCGATCCCACCCTTGACATCGTGCGTGAGGTGCTCGAAACCCGGATCGACGAGGTGGTACACGTCCCCTACCCGGAAGGCGTTCATCCCGACCGTCCCGGTGGATACGCCGCGCAGCTTGCCCTGTGGTACTTCGGGGCGTGGGTTGCCGCCTACCTCGCCGAACGCTATGCCGTAGAGGCGAGCGATCCCCCCATGCTGGCCCGAGCACAGGCCGTATTGGCGGGCGAACCGGTCGCCTCGTCGACCGAGCCAGAGGGTGGAACAGGTCCGCGCCGCAACCTCATTCGCAACGAGCGCGAGGGCGCAGCAGACGAGTCCGAGACCTACGACGAGGCTTACGACGAGGACGAGCCCGCAGAGCGGTAGGGCAAGGTCAGCGGTGCGGTCCGCCCGTGTTCGCTCGTTCCCGCCGGACCTGCTCAGCCAGCTCGCGGGCGGCCTGAGCGACCGCCTGAAGCTCGGGGGCGGAATGGAGGGCCTCCAGGTACCGCTCGCTGAGGCGCTGGGCCGGTTCCCAGTAGCGGGTGTCCTCGGCGACGAGAACCAGCGCCTCGGCAACCTCACGCCGGGTCTGACAGCGCAGCTTGAAGAGGTCCAGAAGGGCACGGCGGGCAAGCGGGCGCATACTGTTATGGTGACGCGCCGCTCTCACACGGCTCTGACACGCCGGGTCAGCGGGTGGCCGCAGCAAGCTCCGGTTCTGCGGTCGGCGGCCGCTCCTCTGCCAGCCCCAGCAGGTGCCAGACGGCGGCATTCCACCCGCGGTCGTCGAGCACGCGGTACAGGTGGGCCCACTGCCAGCGGCGATAGGCGTCGGCGGCAGCCTCCAGTTCGGCCTCGTCCGCGTCCACCTGGGCGGGCATGAACAGGGGACGAAGCCGCGGGGCAGACAGCGCTCCTTCCAGTTCCGCAAGCGTTTTGGGCCCAAAGGCGAACGCGACTCGGCCCGCCCTGAGCCAGCGGACCAGGTCAGCCTCCTCCGGCAGGGTATACAGAATGAGTTCGCCCCCCGGGTGGGCCTCGCCGGCAGCCACCAGCGTGAGGCCCGGCACCTGGTTCCGCAGATAGGCTGCCACCGGCCCGGTTGCATAGGCGCTCGCTCCGGCACCCAGGTGCTGCATCGCGGCTTTGGGCTCGAGACGGGGGAGGGGCGGGGCGTCAAGCCAAGAGCTGTCTAGACCCAGCGGGGCAGGGGCGCGCAGGGCCTGCCCCTGAAGCTCCAGACGCACCTCACCGCGCCACTCGCTGCTCACGAGGTGCGCGGCGAGGTCTCGCTCACCGGGAGCGGCATTCTGCTCCCCGTGTTTGATGCCGCGCAGGCCGCCGATCTGGAATTGCAGGCTGTCCCCGCGTTTCCCCACCAACCGCGTGTTGCTCAGCGGTTCGCGCACGTGCCAAAGGGGCGGGGCATGCCCAGTGCCAAAGGGCTCGAACGCCTCGACCTGCCGGACCAGTTCTGGGGTGACCCCCAGCGTGGGGAGCGGCGCGTCCAGGCGGTGCACCGGAACAGGGCGGGGAAACTGCCGCACGTACTCGTGCAGGCGCCGCCGCAGCGCCGTGAAGTTCTCCTCCTCCAGCGCGAAGCCGGCAGCACCTGGGTGCCCGCCGTAGCGCTTGAGGAGGTCATGGCTGTAGCGCAGGCCCTCCACCGCGCTGATGCCGGGCGTGGAGCGCACGGACCCCTTGCCCTGCGCGACGATGTACACCGGCTTGTGGAAGGTCTCCACCAGCTTGCTCGCCACGATCCCCATCACGCCGGCGTGCCAGTCCGCTTTCGTCAGCACCAGGGCGGGATCAGCGGGGTCGGCAAGATGCAGGGCTTCCGCGTACATCCGCTCTTGGATGCCCCGGCGTTCCAGGTTCCGGGCCTCCAGGTGCGTCACCAGGGTTCGGGCCTCGTGGGTGCTCTCGGTGGTCAGGAGGTTCAGGGCGAGATCGGCGTCCCCCATGCGCCCGGCCGCATTGACCAGCGGCGCGAGCAAAAAGGCCACGTCCCGAGCACCCGGGCGCGTGACCCGCTTCGCCTCGAGCAGCGCACGGATGCCGGGCAGGGAAGAACCCGCCAGCGCCTCCAGTCCCGCGCGCACGAGCGCCCGGTTCTCCCCCAGCAGCGGGGCGACATCGGCGATGGTGCCCAGGGTGGCCAGGGCGGTGAGGTCGAGCGGGGCGGGCAAGCCCAGCTCCTCGTATACGGCCCACAGGAGGTGATACGCCACACCTGCCCCGGTGAGGTTGTGCAGTTCGGGATCGTACCCCGTGGTGCGGTGCGGGTGCACCACCAGGCAGTCGGGGTAGTCGGGCCCCGGCGCGTGGTGGTCAGTCACGATGACCTCCGTGCCGCGAGCGAGGAGGGCCCGCACCTCCTCCAGGTTGGTCACCCCGCAGTCCACCGTCACCAGCAGGTCACAGGCGGCGGCGTGTTCCTCTATTCGGTCCGGGTGCAGGCCGTACCCCTCGTTCAGGCGGTGTGGGATGAAGCCGTGCACGTCCGCGCCCAGGTGACGCAGCCCCCGAATCAGGGTGGCGGTCGCACTCACGCCGTCTGCGTCGTAGTCGCCGTGGATGCGGATCCGCCGGTGCTGGCGCAGCGCCGCAACAATCCGCTGCGCCGCCTCCCGGAGGGCTGGATTGGGCGTGAGGGTCAGGGGCGGGTCCAGGTGCGCCGGGGTGAGGCGGCGACCAGACAGAACCTGCGCGAGCGGCGGCGCAACGCGCCACTGCCGCATGCTCTCCAACAGGGCCACGCGACTCGCGGGCGGTGCGAGCAGCCAGCGAGCTTCCAGCGGTGCCGAAAGCGCCGGTGTCATGCCTGCTCCAGGGGGGTGATCTCTTGCCCCGGGACAGGTGGTGTGGGAAGCGTTCCCAGCCGTGCCTGGAGGGTCGCCGTCAATCGCCGTTCCAGGGCCGCTTGTTCCCGCAGCGCTCGGCGGCGGCGCAGCCCGGCCAACCACAGGGGCGGGAGCAGCAGCAGGGCCATGTAGGCGGCGCCCAGGCCCAGGAACAGCGCAAACGCCTCACCGGCCGGCAGCAGCAGTTCGCCGCGACCCAGCGGCAGCGGCAGGCGTACTCGGGCCGGGTTTTCGAGCGCGACGAGCAGCAGGTAGGTGCCTAGGGCGAGCAGCAGCAGCACCTGAATAAACTGCACGAGTCGCATGGAATCAGTCTAGCGCCCGAAGTGAAGCGGAAGCCAGGCAAACAGGAAAAAAGGCCCCACTGGGGGGCCTCAGGGGAGGGGACGGGCGTTTAGAAGTAGAACTTCAGGCCAGCCTTGACGGCGGGCGCAAAGCCGCGGTCCGTGGTGGTGGTCGAGCTGCTCAACGCGCCGGTGCCCTTGTTGCTCAGGTAGTAGCGGCCGTTCCCCTCCACGAAGGCGGCGATGGAGTTGGTGATCTGGAAGTCCACGCCCACCAGGCCGTTCACGTAGGTGTCGGTCACGTTGGTGGTGGTCGAGCTGCGGCTGGCGCTGCTCGTCAGGCCCAGACCGGCGCCCACGTAGGGCTGGATGTTGCTGCCGGTGTTGATCTGGTAGGTGGCGTTCACGTCCGCCGAGACCGCGTTCTGGCCGGGCTTGTAGTCGGCCGAGACGCGGGCACCAAAAGGCCCGATGAGCTGGGTGCTGCCGATCATGCCGCCGAAGCTGGCGCAGTAGTTCACGGGGCGGCCGCCAGCGCGGGGCACGTAGCAGGGCTGGCCCGCGGGAGCGGCGCTCGCCCCGACGCTGACCCCGGCGTACAGGTTGCCGCGCGTCACACCGTTGGCCTGGGGGGTGGTGTCACCGATCACCACCGTGCTGGGCGCGGGCTCGGTGGTGACGGTGCCGGTCGTGGTGGTGCCGGTCGCAGGAGCGGCATTGATGCGCTGTTCCAGGGCAGCAATCCGGGCTTCCAGCGCCGTGGTGTCGGCGGCGGGGCCAGCAGGGCCAGCGGGGCCGGCAGGACCCTGGGGACCGGCGGGAATGTTGCGCACGGCGGCCTCCAGAGCGTCGATACGGGCGGTGAGGGCCGTCACGTCCGCACCCGCTGCCCCGGTGCCCAGGGCGTTGATGCGCTCTTCCAGCGCCGCGATGCGGGCCTGCTGTTCGGCGCTCAGGCGCTCCAGATCCGTCACGCGGCTGCTGATGGCGGCCAGCTCCGTGCTGACTTCCTGCATGCCGCGCGTGATGGTCGCCAGATCCGTCTGACTGAGGTTACCGCTGCTGAGCGCGCCGGTCTGAAGCAGGCGGTAGAAGATCAGGGCTGCCTGGTAGCGCGTCAGGTTCTCGTTGCCGCGGAAGGTGCCGTCGGGAAAGCCCTGGATCAGGCCACGCTGCGTGATGATGTCCACGGCGTCCTTGGCCCAGTGCCCGGCGGGCACGTCACTAAAGGTGACCACCTGGGCCGGAGCGGCTGTGGTCGTGGCCGGAGTGGTGGCCGGAGCCGTAGGCGTCGTGGGCGTGGTCGTGCCGGTCTGGGCGCTGGCCGCGCCGAGGCTAAGAGCCAAGGTGGAGGCGATCATCAAGGACTTGCGCATGAGGTTCTCCTTTGTCTCGCACAGGCACGGCTTGCCGCCCTGGTGCATGGGATCACCGTAGGCAGACCCGGTGAGTGGCTTGTGAATCGTGCCGCGAGAGCGGCTCCCCAGCACCCCGATTTTTTCTCAACCTGACGAGCTTTTGCCAAAACTAAGTCTATAATGAGAAAGTGCTCAGCCCGAATGAGAGCAAGGGTTGCCTCTAAAACGTACTTTCTCCTAAAGAAATGAGAAAGCTTCTGGAAGCTTCAGCCATCACCTTCATGAGAAAATGCTCATTCCCCCTCAGAAGAAAAGGGCGGATCTCGCCGCCCTGTGAAGATGGGGTGAGAATAACCGGATCCCCCTTGTGTGGAAAAATTCACGGCTCAGGGCGAAACGGTGCCCGCGTATACTCGCCCGCATGAGTCAGATTCACCTTCGTGCGCAGCCCGGCGACGTGGCCGAGTACGTTCTGTTGCCCGGCGACCCCAACCGGGCGCGTCACATCGCCGAGACGTACCTGGAGGACGCCGAACTCTACACCGAACACCGGCAGCTGCTGGGCTTTACCGGCAGCTACCGCGGTGTTCGGGTCAGCGTGCAGACCACCGGCATGGGCTGCCCGAGCGCGGCCATCGTCGCCGAGGAGCTCGCGCGGCTGGGCGCGACAACGCTTCTGCGTGTGGGGACCCTGGGCGGCGCGACGCCCCGGGTGAAGCCCGCCGACCTCGTGGTGGCCACGGCGGCCGTTCCCCACGACGGCACCACCCGCCAGCTGCTGGGGGGAGCACCCTACGCGCCCGCGGCGAGCTTCGAGGTGGTCGAGGCCGCGGTGCAGGCGGCTCGCGCCCAGGGCGTGCCGCACCACGTCGGCTTGATCATGACCGAGGACGCTTTTTACGCGAGCACACCCGAACACGCTCGGCTGTGGGCCGCGCGCGGCGTGCTGGGCTTTGAGATGGAAGCCAGCGCCCTTTTCCTCGTCGCCGCGCAGCATGGCCTGCGGGCCGGGTGCCTGACCACCTGCAGTAACGACATCGGTGACCCGCAGCTTGTCCCCGGGGAGGTGCTGGCCGAGGGGGTGGACCGGATGATTCGGGTCGCGCTCGACACGGTGGTGACGCTGGCCAGCTGCTGAGCCCCGTACTGCGGCCCGGCTTCCCCTTGCCGCGGCGGCCTCGTGTCAGGATGAAGGCATGACGATGCTTGACGAGCTCGACTTTCGCAACCTGCACCTCGATCAGCATGGCCCGTTGGCGGTGCTGACTGTCAGCCGCCCCAAGGCGCTCAATGCCCTCAACGGCGACACCCTCAGCGAGTTGCGCGAGGCGCTGGACCTCGTGGGCGAAAACCCGGAGATCGGCGCGCTCATCATCACCGGGGGAGGCGACCGGGCCTTTGTGGCAGGGGCTGATATCAGCGAGCTCGCGCAGCTCGGTGACGTGTACGCGGGCCGAGAACTCGCGCTGGCCGGGCAAGACGTGATGCATCAGGTGAGCACCCTGCCGATTCCCGTGATTGCTGCCGTGAATGGCTTTGCGTTGGGGGGCGGCCTGGAACTCGCGCTGGCCTGTGACGTCCGCGTTGCGTCCCCGCGTGCTCGGCTGGGCCTGCCCGAAGTGACCCTGGGCCTGATTCCCGGCTTTGGCGGCACGCAGCGCCTTGCCCGGCTGATCGGCGCTGGCCGAGCCCTGGACCTGATGCTGACAGCGCGGCAGGTCACCGCCGAGGAGGCCCTGAGCCTGGGCCTGGTGAACTACGTCGCCGACGACCCCCTGCAAAAGGCCCGAGAAGTCGCCCAGCAGATGCTGCAGAACGCGCCCATCGCCCTCTCGCTGGTCAAGGAGGCGGTGCGCCGGGGACTCGACACCACCCTAGAGGGCGGACTGGAGGTCGAAGCCGATCTCTTTGGCCTGGCGGTGGCCACCCAGGATTTCCGCGAGGGGACCAGCGCCTTTCTCGCCAAGCGACGCGCGGAGTTCAAAGGTGAGTAAGGGTGAGTGAAGAACTGCCGCAGGCGCCCTCCCTGGGAACAGGCGAGAGCAAATTTACCCTGAGTGTGGCGGACGGCCATGTGCAGGAGGTCGAGGGACGCCGTCCCGAGACCGAAGTGGCGACGCCGCTTCTGGAAGTGCCCAGCAGGCGAATGGTGGAATTCACCACGCCCCGGTCCAAACTCATCGAGGAAGCCCACCGCGCCATTCAGGCCGACCTGGCCAACGCCCCGCGGGCCTTGGCCGCCTATGAGGCGCTGCGCACCGATCCCGAAGCGCTCGCCTGCTGGGACATGGCGAACTACGTGACGATGCGCAAGCTGGGCTACAACGACCACGGGCGCGTTCACGCCTTTATCACCGGTGCGGCGAGCCTGGCGATCACCGAGCTGCTGCTCGAGGCGGGGGTCAAACCCGACATCATGGAAAGCGGGGTGGGTGACGCAGATGACGTGTTCCTGGCGGTGATTTTGGGGACCATGCTGCACGACATCGGCAACCAGATTCACCGGGTGGGCCACGAGCAGTTTGGGGTGACCCTCGCCCTGCCGATCCTCGACCGGATTCTGGGCCCGCTGTACCCCGATCCCTTGAAGCGCACCAAGGTCCGTTCCTTTATCCTGGGTGCCATCGACTGCCATGACCTCAACCCGCCGCCCCTCACGCTGGAAGGCGGCATCACGGCGGTCGCGGACGGAACCGATATCACCAAGGGGCGCGGCCGCAAAGCCTTTGCGCTTGGCAGCGTGGATATCCACTCCATCAGCGCGCTTGCGGTGGATCAGGTCGTGATCGAGCGGGGCAAGAGCAAGCCGGTGCTTATCAGCGTCACCATGAACAACTCCGGCGGCATCTTCCAGGTGGAGGAGGTGCTGGCGCCCAAAGTGATTCGTACCCCCATGCAGAAGTACGTTGAGCTGCGCGCCACCACCCGTGAGGAGGGTGACGAGCAGATCCTGCGCCGCGTTCGCCTGGAGGGTGACCACTTCGTCATGGACCTGGAGGGCGGCGAACGGGTGGTGGCGGAGGTGCAGGACACCCAGAAGCAGGTGGCCCAGACAGTCGCGCAGAACCTGGGCGTAGGAACGGAGCGGCGGTAACCGGCACGGCTGCGGCGAGCGTGAATGTGCCCAGCCCGCACTTGCGCGGGGCTGAACCTCCGTACACTGCCGGGTGATGAAGGTCTGGGTGACTGGTCTGTCTGCCGCCGCGTTGCTCGGCGGCGCTCTTGCGATGGGCGTCGCCATTCAGGACGACGGGAAGATCGCGCCGGGCCTGCGCGTGGCCGGTGTGCCCGTCGGCGGCCTGACGCGCGAGGAGGCGCTGGCCGCCTTGGCTGGCCGTTTGCCGCCGCCGCACCCGGTGACTGTGGTGGCCGGAGAGAACCGCTGGACCGTGAGCGCAGACCAGCTGGGCTGGCGGGTCGATCCCGAGGCCAGCGTAGACACCGCCCTGCGCCTCAGTCGGGAGCGGACCCTGCTTCAGCGGGTGCGGGGCTGGGCGGGTCAGGCGAACGGGGAGAACCTGCCCCTGGTGGAGCGGGTGGACGTTGCGGCGGCCTTGGACGGCATCAAGCGCCTCACACGTCACCTGTATGCCGAGCCGAAAAACGCGGTCATCACCTTCGACAAGACGGCGAAAAGGTACGCGGTGCTGCCGGACAGCCCTGGTCGGCGGCCCAACGCTGCCGCCGCAGCCAATGCTTTGGCCAACGAGCCCTCCCGCACCACCGTGACGGTGCCCGTGACCGAATGGAAGGCGCAGCGCACGGCGCAGGCCCTGAGGGCGCAGGTGGAGCGCGGCAACCGCCTCATGCGGCCCTTGACCCTCAAACTCCAGGGCAGCGAGCGGGGCGGCACCCTCAGCGCCCTTCAGGTCGCCGACCTGTACTGGGTGCGCCCGGAGGGCATCGTTCCCGACGAAAAGACCATTCGTGCGGCGTTTGACCGAATGGCGGCGCAGCTCGATCAACCCGCCCAAAACGCCCGTTACGTCCTCCAGGACGGGCAGCTGGTCAAGGTCGCGGGCAGGGCCGGGCGCGTCACGGACCGTGCCCGGGCTTTGGCGGCCTTTCGTCAGGCCGTGCTGGACCCCGCGGTGCAGAGCGTCGTGCTGCCGAGCAAGGTCAGTTCGCCCACGCTGACGGTCGCTGAATTGCCCGATCCCAAGCGCCTGGAGCTGATCGCGACCGGCACCAGCACGTACCACGGCAGCAGCCGCGAGCGGCGCATCAACGTGGCGACGGCGGCGGCCAAGATCGACGGCGTGGTCGTGCCCGCCGGCGAAAACTTCAGTTTTCTGGCGGCGCTGGGGGGCATTACGCCCGAGAATGGCTTCGTGGGTGGGCTGATCATCAGCGGGGGGCGCACCGTCGATGGTCTGGGCGGCGGGGTGTGCCAGGTGTCCACCACCGCCTTTCGCGCCCTGTATGCGGCGGGCCTCCCCGTTGTGGAACGCAACCAGCACTCCTACCGGGTGCGGTACTACGAGCCGCAGGTGGGCTTCGAGGCGGCGGTGTACGACCCCGGTCTTGACCTCAAGATGAACAATGATACCGGCGCGCCCATCCTGATCCGCACCGTGAACAACGACGCGAAGAGCACCCTGGAGGTGCAGGTGTGGGGTGTGAAGCCCAAGCGCAGCGTGACCGTGAGCCCCGCCGTGATCCTCTCGCGCACGCCGCACCCGCCAGCCCAGTACGTGTTCAACCCCAACCTGCCCGCCGGGGTGACCCGTCAGGTGGACTGGGCGCAGGACGGCTATAGCCTCTACATCACCCGGACCATCAAAGACGAGAAGGGCATCCGCACCGACAAGGTCAGCACCGTCTATAAGCCCTGGCGCGCGGTGTACGAGTACGGACCGCGCGGCTGAGGAGCGCTCAGGGTTCGCGCCCGGCCAGGAGCCACTGCGCCTCGAAGTCACCCAGCCCCGCCGGAGCATGGGCCCTGGCCCAGCGGGCCGCTGCCTCCACGTCATAGGGGGTGCGGCGGAACTCGGCGGCCCACGTCCCGCCCCGGCGCGTGAGCAGCACCCAGCGGGCCAGCGGCAACCCGTCCTTTGGGCGGCTGACCGGCCCCGCGTTCACGACCGTCACGCCGTTCACCACGGCCAGCATCTCGTGATGGGTGTGCCCCACGACGCAGACGCGCCCCCCTGATGCAGGGGTGAAGTCCCCCAGCCGTTCCGAGAGCTCAGAGAAGTGCGCGGGCCGGGTGTGTCCCCCCTCCTCGGTGAGCAGCAGGTCCTCCCAGGGACTGCGGGGGCTGCCGTGACAGAGGCGCACCTCGCTGTCTGCCACGTCCACGCAGGTGGGGAGCTCGGCGAGGAGGCCCGGCACCTCGGGCGGAAGCTGGGCCAGGAGCCAGGTACGCATGGCCGCCTTGCCTTCCCGCAGCCCCGCTACACGCTCGTCGGTGTTGCCGCGTACGGTGACGGGCGCGTGTTCGGCTTGAAGCGCCCAGGCTCCCGCTGGGTCTGCTGCGCCCCACACGCTGTCACCCAGGTTGCAAACCAAGTCGGGCGCAGCATGCCGGATATCCTCCAACACCGCTTCCAGCGCGAAGCGGTTCCCGTGAATGTCTCCTAGGATGGCCAACCTCATGGCTTCCTCCTCGCTGACCGCTTAGTGCGGTTTGCGGAGTGCTGCGAAGATCAGGCCGAACAGCAGGCAGGTCAAGACCACGCCGACCAGTGAGGCGACGGGGCTGAAGGTCGGTCGCAGGGCGTCCCCAGTGAATTTGTAGACCGCGTAGGGCGCGGCCCATCCCAAGCCATACAGCGCCGCGCGTGCCAGGTAGGGGCGGGTCATGGCCGCCTGCGGAAAGAGACGAGCAGGAGCCAGCATGGCTGGAATCAGCAGAAGCTGCGCGAGCCAAAACCACAGGGGCAGGGTGGCAAAGCCGTATTCTGCCCCGGCGAACAGCACGTTCAGGGCCGCGATCAACAGGCCGGTCAACAGGATGGAGCGCCAAAGAAGCGGATTCATCCCGGCATGTTCGCACACTGTGGCGCTTTCCGAGGCGGCGCTGTCCCTGCGGGGTCCCCTTAAGACGTCTCCAGGACGGCCCACAGGGTCAGCAGCCCCACCAGCAGGACCGGTGGTGTGAGGAGGAGTCCCGCGCGCAGGTACTCGCCCCAGCTGACCTTCAGCCCCCGCCTCGCGAGCACGTGCAGCCACAGCAGCGTGGCGAGGCTGCCGATGGGTGTGAGCTTGGGGCCGATGTCCGCGCCCACCACCGCCGCGTAGAGCAGGACGTCACGGGCGTGCCCGGTCACGCCGCTGTCACGTAGGCCGAGCAGGGCGGTGAGGAGCGCCGGGAGGTTATTGAGCCCGGCGCTCAGGCCCGCCACACTCAGTCCAGCAGCCAGGATGCCGGGTAGGGAGCCCGCCGCAGCCCAGTTCGCCAGCCACGCGCCATAGGCCCCCGTGATGCCCGCGCCCCGCAGCCCTGAGACGACCGTGTACATGGCGAGGCTGAAGACGACCACGGTCCAGGGGGCAGCGCGCAGGACGGCACGGCTGCTCACGTTTCCACTGCGGGCGGCCACCAGCCAGACGGCGAGGGCCGCTGCGCCGACCACCGCCGAGAGCGGCAGGTGCAGCCCTTCGGCCACGAACGCGCCCACGGGCAGCAGCGGCGTGACCACCCAGCCGGCTCGTACGACGCCCCACGACCGCACCACCTCTCCCGGCTCCGGCAGGGCGGCAAGCTCGTAGCGCCGGGGCAGGGAGCGGCCATACACCGCGAGCAGCACGCCGACGCAGGCGAGCACCACGGCGAGATTCACCGGCACCATCACCTCGGCATAGCGGCTGAACTTCAGCCCAAAGGCATCGGCCGCGATGATGTTGGTCAGGTTGCTGATGGGAAGGGGCAGGCTGGCCGCGTCCACCACGAAGCCCACCGCCAGCGCACAGGCCAGCGTCGCCGCCCGGGAAAGTGCGAGCAGCGCCGCGAGTTCCAGCACCAGGGGCGTGAGGATCAGCACGCCGCCATCGTTGGCAAACAGGGCGGTGACGAGGGCGCTGAAGAGAACAAGCAGCGTCAGAAGACGCCGCCCGCTGCCGCCTCCCCAGCGCGCCACATGAAGTGCCGCCCAGCGAAAAAAGCCCGCCGCGTCCAGCAGCAGGCTCAGGACGATCAGCGCCACCAGCGTTAGGGTCGCATTCCAGGTGGCGGCCCAGAGGGCAGGCAACTCGCCGGGACGTACGGCGCCGACCAGCAGTGCAGCGCCTGCACCGAGGGTCGCGCCCCAGGCGGGGTCTAACCCGCGCGGGCGCCAGATCACCACGGCCACCGTCAGCACGACGATCAGGACCGCAGGCAGGGCCGTGCCCAGCATCACTCCTGGCTGGTGATAAAGGGCAAGTTGCGGTCGAACTGGGCGCGGTCCAGGCCGTAGCCGTAGACAAAGGCGTCGGGGATGGTAAAGCCCAGGTACTCGACCGGCACCTCCACCCGGCGGCGGCTGGGTTTGCTGAGCAGGGCGGCGACCCGCAGGCTGGCGGGGCCGCGTCCTTGCAGGTAATGCAGCAGGTAGTTCATGGTGATGCCGGTGTCTACGATGTCCTCGACCAGCAGGACGTGGCGGCCGCTGATGGGGAACTGCAGGTCCTTGACGAGCTTCACCTCTCCGCTCGTCTGTTTGGCGTCGCCGTAGGAGCTCGCCTGAAGGAAGTCGATGGTGCAGGGGATCCCAAGGGCGCGCACCAGGTCCGCATGAAACAGAAAGGCCCCATTCAGCACGCAAATCAGGTGTGGGTCCTTGCCGGCGTAGTCGGCGCGGATCTTCTGTCCGAGTTCCTGAATGCGGGCCTGGAGTTGCTCCTGGGTAATCTGTACGGGGCCGTTGCCGGGGGCGAGGCTCATATCGGCCTCAGGCTAACACGCCCCCGCCGCTCCCCGTATACTCCGGCGCATGACGGGCCTGCCTGTGACAGCTGTTGACCGCGTGCCGGGGGTGCTGGGCCGCATCGTCCGTGAGCGTGCCGAGGACTACGCCGGAGCCTGCACCGACCTGGGCCCCGCTCGCCCGCGTGCCGAAACCTTTCGTGCCGCCCTGGCTGGCCCCGGCCTCGCCCTGATTGCAGAAGTCAAGCGCGCGAGCCCCAGCGCGGGAGCCATCGCGCCCCTTGACCCGGCGTCGGCGGCGCAGGCCTACGCGGCGGGGGGCGCGGCGGCGATCAGCGTCCTGACCGAACCCCGGCACTTTGACGGCACCCCGCAGGCCCTGCGGGCGGTCGTAGGGGCGGTGACGGTACCGGTGCTGCGCAAAGACTTTGTCATTCATCCGGCCATGCTCCGTGAGGCCGCCGATTGGGGCGCGGCGGCGGCCCTGCTCATGGTCAGCGTGCTGGGTGAGGCCGTCGGGGCCTACCTGGAGATGGCCCATCACCTCGGCCTGGACGCCTTGGTCGAGGTGCACGACGAGCGGGAACTGGACTTGGCCCTCGCCGCCGGTGCCGATATCATCGGGGTCAACAACCGCGACCTCACCACCCTGGCGACCGATCTGTCGGTGAGCCCCCGGCTGATGCGCCGCGCCCGTGGGGCGGGCTTTGCGGGCCTGCTCGTCGCAGAGAGCGGCTACCGCACGCCCGACGACCTGCGCGGGGTCCGCGGTCTGGCCGACGCCGTGCTCGTTGGAACCAGCCTCGCGGGGAGCGGCGACCTGACCCGTGCCGCCCGCGCGCTGATGGCCTCTTGAGCCCGCGTCTCACCTTCCTGGGCACCGCGGACAGCAAGGGCGTGCCGCGTTTCTGGTGTGCCTGCCCCGTCTGCACGGACGCCCGCGCCGGCGGCCGCAACCGCCGCACCCGCAGCGCCGCCCTCATTCGGGGCGCCGACCCGAACGGTGTCCCACAGACCCTGCTGCTCGACTGCGGTCCCGACCTGCATGGCCAGCTTGCGCGGCTGCCAGAGCCGCTTGTGCCGGATGCCGTACTGATCTCGCACGCGCACAACGATCACCTGCTGGGCCTGGGGGATGTGCTCGACTATGCCGCCTCCGCGAGCGGTGACGGACCGACAAGGGGTGGGGTGGCGCCCATTGCCGTCTACACGCCCGCTGAGGTCCTCCCGCAGGTGGCCGAGCGCTTCGGGTACGCCTTCCGGCACGGGGCGCCGGTCCAGGTCCTTCCCGAAGAGGGGCTGGTGACAGCGGGGCTGCGTGTTCGTGCCTTTCGGGTTCCGCACGGGGCGAACGGATACAGCTACGCCTTTCGCCTCGACCGTCCCGGGTTTGCGGCGGCCTACGTCACGGACGCCATCGACATTCCGCAGGAGGTGGCCACGCGCTGGTTGGGCGACCTCGACCTGCTCATTCTGGGGACGTCCTTTGCCGACGAGTCTGCCGCCGCACACGCCGGGCGCAGCGTGTACGACGTGCGCGAGGCGCTCGCCCTGCCCTGGGCCCGCTCGGCCCGCCGCGTCTACCTCACCCACCTTTCGCACGGCGTGGACGTGCGGGCGCTGCCGCTGCCGGTGGGCTGGGCCTTTGCGCAAGACGGGCTAGAACTTCCCCTGGCCTAAGACGCCCGCGGAAGAGGCGCGGGTTCCGGCGGGCGTCAGTGCGGCCTGCGCCTCCAGACGCCGAGCGAGCGGCCGGACCGCGCTGGGCCCCCGGTGAGGGGAACCTAGTCGCCCAGGTAGCGCCGCAGCTCGTCGATGCTGTGCCCCGTTCCGATCACGACCAGCTTGTCGTGGGGGCGAATGGCCTCTTCGGCCCGGGGCGTGACCTCCACCTTGCCCGCCCGGCTCACCGCGATCACCTGCACCCCAAAGCGCCCGGTGAGGTTCAGGTCGCGCAGGGTCCCGCGCAGGCGCTCGTTGGCCTCGATCTCGACGATGGCGTAGTCGCCCCCCAGGTCGAGCGTGTCCACGATGTTGGGCGTTGCGATCTGCCGCGCGAGGCGCACCCCCATGTCGTGCTCGGGCCGAATGACCAGGTCCGCGCCGATGCGCTCCAGAACGCGGCGCGCCATCTCGTCGATCGCCTTGGTCACGACGTAGGGGGCCCCCAGGCTCTTGACGTTCATGGTGGCGAGAATGTTGGCCTGCACGTCCGTTCCGATGGCGACGACGACCACGTCGAAATCAGCCGCCCCAATACTGCGCAGCGCCCGCTCGTCGGTGGCGTCCACAACCGCGGCGTGCGTCACGCGGTTCATCACCCGCTCGACGTTCTCTTCGTTTTGATCGACGGCCACAACTTCATGGCCCATCTCGTAGAGGGTGGTGGCGACCGCGCTCCCGAAGCGGCCCAGGCCGATCACCAGGCATTGTTTGATCTTCATAGGTCTTCCTCGCTTTCTACCCGACCAAGATGTCGCGCTCGGGGGGGTACTTCACGGCTCGGCTCTGCTGGTTGCGCAGGCTAAAGGCGACCGCAAAGGTGACCGGTCCGATGCGGCCCAGGTACATCAGCACGGTCAGGATCACCAGGCCAGGGTCATTGATGAGGTGGGTGGTATTCAGGCTGAGGCCCACGGTGGCCGCCGCGCTCACCGTTTCGAACAGCAGGGGCGTAAAGCCCAGCTGCGGATTGGTGGCGAGCAGCGCAAAAAAGGCCGTGGCGACCAACAGGGCGTAGAGGGTGGTGACCGTTCCGGCCCGCACCACGTTTTCCGGCTCGACCCGGCGCCCAAAGGCAATGAGCTCGCCGCGCCCCCGCACCATATTCCAGGCGCTGCCCACCAGGATGGCAAAGGTGCTCGTCTTGATGCCGCCGCCGGTCGAGCCGCTGTTGGCGCCGACGAACATCAGGGCAATCAGCAGAAAGATGCTCGCATTTGTCATGCTGCTGATGTCCACCGTGGCAAAGCCCCCAGAGCGCGGCGTGACGCTCTGGAACAGGGCGGCAAGCAGTTTGCCGGGGGCGGACAGCGGCCCCAGTGTGCGCTCGTTCCCCCATTCCAGCAGCAGGATCAGCACCGTGCCGACCAGCAGCAGCAGGCCGGTCGTCAGCAGCGTAAGCCGGCTGTAGATCAGCAGGCGGTTGCGCCGGGGCTGCAGGAAGTGGGTCAGCACATTCAGTTGCACGAGAAATCCCAGGCCGCCCAGGATGATCAGGCCGCTGATGGTGAGGCTGACAAGCGGGTCTTCGGCGTACTGGCCCATTCCGCCGGGCACCACCACGAAGCCCGCGTTGTTGTAGGCGCTGATGGCGTGAAAGACGGCGTGGTAAAGCCCTTCTCCCCACCCGAACTGCGGCACGAAGCGCAGCGCGAGAAGCAGGGCACCCACCACCTCCGCGACCAGCGTGTACAGGAAGATGATGCGGATCAGAGACAGCACTCCGCCGACGTCGAGCGCGTTCACCTGCTGCGCGAGGTGCTGCCGCTCACTGAAATTCACCCGCCGTCCCAGCAGAAAGGCAAAGAGTGTTCCAAAGGTCAGGATGCCCAGCCCGCCCACCTGGGCCAGACCGATGATGAGCACCTGCCCCAGCCGGGTAAAGGCTTCTCCAGTGTCCTCTATCACCAGCCCGGTGATACAAATCGCGCTCGTGGCTGTAAAGAGCAGGTCCACGCTGCTGAGCCGCGCGCCGGGCGCGCTCACGCCGGGCAGGTGCAGGAGCGCTGTGCCCAGGACGATCCCGATCAGGTACACGGTAGCGATCAGTTGCGGGGGCTGGAGGCGGGCGGTCAGGCTCCGGCGGGGTGTGCTGGCCGGAGCAGGCGAACGAAAAGGAGGCCAGCGCATGGTTAACCGATCAGGATGTCCTTTTCGGCGGGATAACGAACCAGGTCCCGCTCTGTGCGGGAGTTAAATGCCACCGCAAAGGTGAGGGGCCCGATTCGGCCGAGGTACATCAGCCCGACGAGCACGAGTTCCTGTGACGGGTTCAGGAGCGGCGTGGTGTTCATGCTGAGGCCTACGGTGCCAAAGGCGCTGACCGCCTCAAAGAAAAGCTGCACGAACTGCACCTGCGGATTGGTGTTGGTGAGTAGCAGCAGGATGAACATCGTGTTCACCAGGCCGATGCTGAGAAGCCCCACCGTCATCGCCCGCAGGATGGTGTCCGGGTCGATCCGCCGCCCGAACAGAGTGGTGTCGCGCTGGCCCCGGACCATGCTCCAGGCGGACGCCATCATCACGTAAAAGGTACTGGTCTTGATGCCGCCCCCGGTGGAGCCGGGATTGGCCCCGATAAACATCAGGATGATGGTGATAAAGACCGTGCTCAGTCCCATCGCGCCGTAGTCGAGGGTATTAAAGCCCGCCGTACGGGTCACGACACTCTGGAAAAAACTCGCGAGCAGCTTGTCCCACAGGGGGAGCGGCGCGAGCGTTCGGGGATTTCCCCACTCCAGCGCCAGGTAGGCCACGGTGCCGATCAGCAGCAGGGCGCCCATCATCGTGAGAACCAGCTTGGAGTGAATGAGCAGGCGGTGGCGCCGGGGGTTGACAAGGTGCGCCACCACGTTGAGCTGCACCAAGAAGCCCATTCCCCCTAGGATCACCAGCAGGGCGACCACCAGGCTGACCAGCGGATCATCCACGAAGCGCACCAGGTTGTCACTGTAGAGGGCAAAGCCCGCATTGTTAAAGGCGCTCACCGCGTGAAAGACCGCATAGAAAAGGCCCTGGCCCCAGCCCTCCAGCGGAACGAAGCGCCAGGCGAGCAGCGCCGCCCCGACCGCCTCGATCACAAAGGTGTACAGGAAGATGTTGCGGATAAGGGGCACGACGTCGCCAGCGCTCAAGGCGCTCACCTGCTGGGCGAGCCGGATGCGTTCGCTGTAGTGGATGCGCCGCCGCCTCAGGAGCGCGAACACGGTTCCAAAGGTGATGATGCCCAGGCCGCCCACCTGAATGAGCAGCAGGATGACCACCTGACCCAGCCGGTTGAAGTCGCGGCTGGGATCCAAGACGTTGAGGCCCGTCACACACAGCGCGCTGGTGGCCGTGAAGAGGGCCTGAATAAAGGTCACCGTGCGCCCCGGGCCGTGGGTCAGGGGCAGCCACAGCAGCAGCGCTCCCAGCAGGATGCCCACGGCGAAGGTCAGGGCGATCAGTTGCGGCGGGCTGATCCGTGCGAGGAGGGGTTGACGAACGCGGGGGAGGCCAGGCGAGTGCGAGTGAACACCGGACGCCGGAGGTTGAGGGGGGCGCGCCATAGAGAACGCGCGATTCTACCACTGCTCCTTCCCGCTATACTGTCCTGCTATGCCCCGCCCCGCTCGCCCGAACCAGCCGTCCCCGTCCCGCTCCCGGCGGCCCCAAGGCGATCACCGCGCTCGTCAGCCCGCACACGAGTACGTCCTGGATGCCCTGCCTGGCCTGGAAGCCGTGGCCGAGGCGGAACTGCGCGCCGTGCCCCTCGCGCGCGACATCCGGGGGCTGCGGTTTTGGTATCCCGGTGACCCGGCGCGGCTCACTCGCCTGCGGGCTCCCGTTGCGGTCTACCGCGTGCGGGCCTGGGAGGTGCCCCGGCCGCGCGGGTTGTTGGGGCACCAGCCGTTCGGCGAACTGACGGCGTTTCTAGCAGGGGTGGCGCGCTGGGGGGGGCACCGCTCCTTTCGCTTGGCCGCCGCAGGCCGTGAATCAAGCGTGCTTGCGCGCCTCGCGGATGAACTTCAGGCCGCCTTGCTCCTCCCCCACGATCCCGAAGAGGGTGAGCTGCTGATCCGCCTGCGCCCCCGCGAAGACGGCCCCGGCTGGGAAGTGCTCGCGCGCCTCACGCCCCGGCCCCTCAGTGCTCGCTCTTGGCGCGTCTGTAACCGGGAGGGCGGCCTGAATGCGACGGTGGCCTACGCCCTGCACCGGCTGGCCGGGCAGCGCGAGGAGGACCGCATCTTTAACCCCATGAGCGGAAGCGGCACGCTGCTGGTCGAGCGCGCGCTGATGGGCCCCTACGACGCGCTTGTCGGCGTCGACGTGGACCCAGAGGCGGTCGAGTGTGCCCGCAGCAACCTTCGGGCCGCTGGGCGCGCCGTGGAGGTCGCGTGTGTAGATGCCCTGCACACCGGTCTGCCCCCCCGCTCCTTTGACCTGATCGTCAGCGACCTGCCCTGGGGCGGCGCCATCGGGACCCACAGCGGCAACGCGGTGCTCTATCCCGCCTTCCTGCGGGAGATGCACCGCCTGCTGAGCCGGCAGGGCCGCCTGGTTGTCCTCACCCACGAGCTGCGGCTGTTCGAGCGGGTGTTGCGCGAGCAGGACCGCTGGCACGCCCGCGAACTCTTTCAGGTGTACAGCGGCGGGCACTGGCCGCGGGCCTACCTCCTGCAGAAGCGCTGAGCGCGTCGAGGTTCCCGGTGGCCTTTACCGCGTGTGCAGGTCCTCCTGGAGCGGGCTGGGTTCGCGCTGGGGCCAGGCCACAAGCACCACGCCCGACAGGATCACGGCGAGCGCGAGCCAGCCCAGAGCTGTTAGGCGTTCACCTCCCAAGCCCACCCCCAACAAGACCGCCACCACCGGATTCACGTAGGCGTAGCTTGTGGCCAGGGCCGGGCGGGTATGCGCGACAAGGTACATGTAGGCGCTGTAGGCGACCAGGCTGCCGAACACGGTGAGGTAGGCGAGCGCCCAAAGGCTCGCGGGGGTGGGTGTCCCCCAGTGTTCGCGGAACGCCAGGCTCAAAAGCAGCAGCAACGCTCCCCCCGTCAGCATCTCGGCGGCGCTTCCCATCAGCCCGGCGGGAAGGGGGAGGTGGCGGGACCACTGGCTGCCGAAGGTCCAGCACAGCGGCGCGAGAATAAGCAGAAAGGCGGCAAGCGGGGTGGCATGCAGCTCTCCCACATGAAGGAGCGCGATGCCGAAGAGCCCCACTGCGATGCCCAGCCATTCGCGTCCGCCTGTGCGCTCGCCCCACAGCCGCGCGAACAGCGCCGCGAAGAGGGGAGACACCGCGATCACCATCGCCGCGACGCTGCTGCTGGCATCCCGTTCAGCGAGGGTCACCAGCCCGGTCCCGCCGCCCAGCAGCAGCAGGCCGACGACGGCACTGGCGCGCCATTCCCGTGCCGTGGGGGCCGGCACTCCGCGCCAGCGCAAGAAGGCGTACAGCAGCGCCCCTGCGGCCAGAAAGCGCACCGCGAGCATTCCCAGCGGGGGCAGGCTCCCGATCGCGACCTTGATTCCGAAGTAGGTGCTGCCCCACACCACGTACACAAGGGCGAGGGCCAGGAGGACAGCGGGTGTGAGGCGGGCGCTGCGAGCAGGGAGAGCGGTCACCGGGAGAGCATACGCCTACGCCGCAGATGTGGTCCCTACGCCCTGCGGCGAGCCGTACACTGCCCGTGTCCTTCCGAACGGCACTGGACCCTGGTGCTGGCGGGCGGTCTACTCACTGTGGCCGGGCTGGCGCTGGCCCCCGTGCTGCACCCTACCGCCCCGGTCCCCACCGTGACGCGGGTGGCCCTGCCGCCACCCGCACCAGCACAGCTTGCCCCCGAATACCCCACCACCGCGAGCGTCAAACCGCTTCTCTCCGGCCGGCTGAACCTGAATACCGCTTCCCTAGAGCAGCTGGAGGCCCTGCCCCGGGTCGGCCCGGCGCTGGCCGCGCGGATCGTGCAGGGAAGACCCTACCGCAGCCTGGCCGATCTCGACCGGGTCAAGGGGATCGGGCCCGCCACCCTCCAGGTCCTGCGTCCCCTCGTGACCTTTTGATGCTGGACATGTCCGCGTCCTCCCGTGCCTCCTCCGGTCGCCTGGCCTGGCCGGTGCCGCTCGCGACCGGCGTCATGGGCGGCATCCTGTTGGGCTTGGGCCTCTGGTGGGGCGCGCTGCTGTGCCTGGCGGGAATGCTCCTGGCGGTGCTTGATGGCCGCGCGGCTCTGGCCCTGCTGGCGCTGGTCGGCGGCGCACTGGGCTGGGGGGCAGAGCGTGTGCAGGCGGCGCAACCTGACCGGATGGCCCCCTGGGTGGGTGCTCTGGTGACGCTGCGGGGCCATTGGGACGGGCAATTTCTGCGCCTTGCGGATCCGCCCGCTCGGGTTGCGGTCTCGCCCAAACCGGCCGTCCCACCGGGTCAGCTGGTGGTGAGCGGCCGGCTTATTCGGCCCGAGGGCCGGCGTGTGCCGGGAGGCTTTGACCAGGCGGCGTGGCTGCGCGGCCAGGGGGGGCTTTTCACCCCGACGCCAACAACCGTGCTGGCCGGAGCCCGCATCCGGGCCTTTACGCCGGAGGGCGGCTTTCGCGGCTGGTTTCGGCGGGGCCTCACGGCAGGGCTGGGAGAGCGGCAGGCAGCCCTCATGCAGGCCACCGAACTGGGAGACCGGGGTGACATCGGCCGCGAGCGCTTTGAAGAAGGGTACAGCGTGCAAGACGCCTTTGCCCGCTCGGGCCTGTCGCACCTGATGGCCCTCAGCGGGCAGAACGTGGCGCTCCTCACGGGCGCGGTGATCGGGCTGTTGACCTGGTTGGGTGTACCGCTGGTGTGGCGTTTTCTAGGAGCGCTCCTTTTTCTGGGACCGTACCTGTGGCTGGTGGGCGTCTCGCCCAGCATCACCCGTGCAGTGCTGATGGGTGGAGCGGTCCTGCTCGGCTATGCCCTGGGGCGGGGCAGGCTGGATCCCTACGGCACGCTGGCGCTGGCCGCCACCCTGTGTCTCCTCTGCTTTCCCCGCTGGCTACTGGACGTGGGGTTTCAGCTGTCGTTCCTTGCGGTGCTGGGCCTGACCCTGTCGGCGAGGCTGGCGGAACGTCTCCCTCCGCGCTGGCCGCTGTGGTTGCGCCTCGCCCTGGTGGCAACCGTTCTGGCCGAGCTGGCGACCCTGCCCGTCGTCGCCGGAACCTTCGGCCAGATCCCGCTGGTCGGCCTTCCCGCCAACCTGATGGCGGGCGCACTGATGGCCGTGCTGGTGCCGCTGGGCTTCTTGGCCGGTCTGTTGGGGCCGCTCGCGGTCCTCGTGAACGGGCTGACGGGCTTGCTTGCCTCGGCGCTCCTCGCCGTGGTGGAGGTGTTCGGGCGTGCGCCCGTCCTTTCCTGGGGCACAGTAGGCCCGGCGGGGGTTCTGGCGTATGCGGTCGCGGCCCTCGCGGGCGTGCTGTGGTTGTTCGGCCAGATCCGCGCGCCGCTCGCCCTGGGCACCCTTCTCGCCTGCGCGCTCCTCACCCTGCTGCCCGGCGTGCTGCGTCCCCCCCGCGAACTGGTTTTTTTGGATGTCGGGCAGGGTGACAGCACCCTGATTCGGGCGCGGGGCTTGCGCGTGCTGGTGGACGGCGGCGGTTCGGTGGGCAGCGACTACGACGTAGGCACGGGGACCGTTGTTCCGGCCCTGCGCGCCCTGGGCGTTCGCTCGCTGAACGTGGTGGTCGCCACCCACGCCGACACGGACCACATCGAGGGGCTGTCTGGGGTGCTGCGCGCCCTCCCGGTTGGAGAACTGTGGATCGGACAGCGCAAGCAAGGTGACCCGGTGCTGAGCGAGCTCCTCGCCGTGGCCCAGCAACAAGGAGTCCCCGTTCGTGAGGTGCGGCGCGGCGACCGCGTGGAGGTGGATGGCCTCACCCTGACCGTGCTTTGGCCGGTCGGGGGGATCTGGTCCACCGAGGACAACGACAACAGCGTCGCCCTCACCGTCGAGTCGCGGGGCTTTCGCGCCGCCCTCCTCGGTGACCTTGCTGGTCCTGCCGAAGCCAGGATCGGCGTGGGTGATCTCGCGCTGCTCAAAGCCGCACACCACGGCAGCCGCCACAGCACGGGTGAGGCCCTCCTGAAGGAGAGTACGCCCCAGGACGTGCTGATCAGCGTGGGGCGCAACACCTACGGCCACCCGCATCCGGACGTGCTGAAACGGGTGGCAGAAGCAGGGGCCAGGGTCTGGCGCACCGATCAACTCGGAACAGTACGCTGGCCGCTCCCCTAAGCGTCAGCGGTTGACCATCGCCGCTTGCCCCTCCCGGGCCGCCGCGTACAGCGCGTCCAGGACCCGTGCCTGCCGCACGGCGTCCTCTGGCGGATAGCGTGCGGGCTCGTCGCCCCGCACCACGCGCTGGAAATGCGCGACCATGGCGGCGTAGCCGTCGTGCGGAGGAAAGGTTTCGGTTCGTTCGCCCTTGTCAGTTTGGACCCGCAAGGCCGTTTCCGTGTCCGTCTTGCTGCGAAAGGCGCCGGCCATCTCCAGCGTGCCGGACGTTCCAACCAGCGTGAGGCGCTGCGTCGGAACAGGGCCCCAGTCAAAAGCACAGTCGATGCTCGCTAGACTCGCGCCGAAGTGCAGCGTGCCGCTCAGGCCCACATCCACGCCGCCCGGGGTCCAGCGGGCCTGGGCGGTCACGCTCTCCGGCTCACCCAGCAGTAGCCGCGCCAGGTTGACCGGATAACATCCCACGTCGTAGAGGGCACCGCCGCCCCGTTCGGCCAGCCAGCGAAAATCGTCGGGCCGGGTGAGCGGAAAGCCAAAGGCCCCCCGGTAGGCCCGTATCTCCCCCAGTTCCCCGGACCGTACCAGCTCACGCAGCCGAATGACCTGGGGTTGAAAGCGGTAGGCAAAAGCTTCCAGCAGCACTCGGCCGGTCTGTGCCGCCGCGTCCGCAAGTGCCTGCGCCTCGCCCGCATGGAGGGCGAGCGGTTTTTCCGTCAAGGCATGTTTGCCGGCCCGCAACGCCGCCTCGGTCCAGGGCAGGTGCGCGTCGTTGGGAAGGGGATTGTAGATCGCTTCCACCTCCGAGGCCAAGACGTCGGCATAGGACCCCACGCGCTCAATGCCCCACTGCGCCGCAAAGGCCTGTGCTCGCTCGGAGCGCGGTTCCCGCACCCCCAGCATCGTGACCTTGCCGCCGGCGGCCCGAATCGCCGGAAGAAGAGCCCGCGCGATCCGCGCTGCACCCAGAATGCCCCAGCTGAGTCCCTGTGCGCTTGACATACCCGCAGCCTACCCCAGCAAGGGAACACGGCCCACCGGGAGCGCTCCCAGCGGGCCGTGTTTCGAAAGCAGACCTATTCGCCCTGCTTGTTCGTGTTGGACTCGGTGTTTCCGGTTCCCTCGTTCTGGTCTTTCTTGTCGGAGCCGAGGCCGAACTGCGCGAAGAGGTCGGCGTACACGTCGCCCAGCTTCGTGCTGATCTTGCCGCCCTGCTGGGCGTCCTTGGCGTTGTAGTTGTAGTCGCTGCCGCCGCTGCGTCCGGCGCGGCTGCCACTGCGCCCACCGCTCTGGCCACCGCTGTAGCGGTCACTGCGGCTGCCGCCACCCTGGGTCACGTAGTCGCGCACCGGGCCGCCGCCACCGAGGGCACGGCGACGCGAGAGGCTCGCCCGCTGCTCGACCGGGTCGATGTTGAGGATCACGGCCTCGATCTCGTCCCCCTTCTTGAAGAGGTCGGCGGGATTGTTCACGCGCTGCGTGTCGAGTTCGCTGATGTGAATCAGGCCCTCGATGCCCTCCTCGATCTCCATAAAGACGCCAAAGTCGGTCATGCCGGTGATCTTGCCCTTGACGGGGGTGCCGGGCGGGTACCGGTCCGGCAGCGCGCTCCACGGATCCTCCGTGGTCTGGCGAATGCCCAGGCTGATGCGCCGCTCCTTGGGATCGATGCGCAGGATAACCGCCTCGACTTCGTCACCCTCCTTGAGCACCTCGTTGGGGTGACGCACGCGCTTGGTCCAGCTCATCTCGCTGACATGCACCAGCCCCTCAAGGCCGGGTTCCAGCTCCACAAAGGCCCCGAAGTTGGTGAGGTTGGTGACCTTGCCGCGCACGCGCTGACCGATGTGGTACTTCTCCACCGCGCCTTCCCAAGGGTCTTGGGTCAGGGCCTTCATCGAGAGGTTGATGCGCTCGCGGTTCTCGTCCACGTCGATGACCTGAACCTGAACCTTGTCGCCCACCTTCACGACGTCGCGGGGGTGGTTAAAGCGGCCAAAGGTCAGCTCGCTGCGGTGCACCAGCCCGTCAATACCGCCGAGATTCACGAACACACCAAAGTCGGTGATCTCGACGACTTCGCCCTCAAAGCGCGCGCCGGGAACCAGCTTGCCCAGCGTCTGCTCACGCGCCTGGGCCTTTTGAGCCTCCAGGATGGCGCGGTGGCTGATGATCACGCGGTTACGCTTGCGGTTAAGCTCAATCAGCTTGACCAGAAGCGGCTTGCCCACGTAGGGGTCAAGGTCGTTGACCCGGCGGGTGTCCACCTGAGAGGCAGGCAGGAACGCCCGGATGCCCTCGACCTGCGCCACAAGACCGCCGCGCACCTTCTCCAGCACCTCGACCTCAAAGGCCTCGTCGTTCTCCTGCATCCGCTCGAGCACCCGCCAGCCCTTGTCCTGATCGGCGCGCTTCTTGCTTAGCACGATCTGGTTGTTGGCAAGGTCCACCCGCACGACGTACGCCTCGATCTTGTCGCCGGGCTTGTACATCTGCTGGACCTGCTCCAGCGTGAGGGGCTCGTCACCGATCTGGTTGAGGGGGATGATGCCCTCCACCTTCGCGCCGACGTCCACCGCGATGCCTTCCTGGCCGATAAACACCACGGTGCCGTCCACGATGTCCCCGCGGGACACCATCTGCGGCTCCTGCGCCTCGCTGGCGAGAACGTCCTCCATGGTCATCGCGGGGTACTCGCGGTCCTCGGCCGTGCTGGCCGGAGTGGGCGTGGGCTGGCCCTGCGGCTGGGTCTGCTCCGCACTGGTCTGCTCGGTGCCCGGCGTGGGCTGAGTCGTCCCGCCCTGGGTGGCGGGGGTCTGGGTCTGGTCTTCCATGAACTCCTGTCCTCCTGGACGCCTGCACTTTGTGTGTGGGCGCCACGTAACCTGCGCTCTGCGCGGTAACGACTCAGTGTACCACCACCCGTCAGGGGGGGCAAGCACGCCCGGACACGGTTCATTCGGCCTCCAGGGCCGCTGGGCCACCCCGGCGCTTGACGGCCAAGCGGGCGCCCCCGTATACTCCCACACGCTCACCCGAAGCAGGGGTAGGGCCACAACCGGTGGGGCATCGTCTAACGGCAGGACGACTGACTCTGGATCAGTTAATCGTGGTTCGAATCCACGTGCCCCAGCCATCCTGCGCGCCCCCGCTCCCCGCGGGGGTGTTTCTTGTCCCCATAGCTTTAAAAAATAAAGTGTGCGCGGCTGACCATCCTTGAATGTGCGTGGTGGTACGCTTTTTTTATGACCAGCGCCCCAACACACAGCTACGACGTGGTGATTATCGGAGGAGGGCCAGCGGGACTGACGGCGGCCATCTACACGGGCCGGGCCAGCCTGCGGACGCTGGTTCTGGAAAAAGGTCTTCCCGGCGGACAGATCGCGCAGACCGAGGAGGTCGAGAATTACCCCGGCTTTCCCGAGCCGGTCTCCGGCATGGAACTCGCGCAGCGCATGGTGCAGCAGGCCGAGAAGTTCGGGGCGAGAATCGAGATGGATGAGGTCCAGGCCGTGACCCGCCTCGACGATGATCGCGAGCACGCCTATCCCTTTGTGGTGACCGGCTACAGCGGCATCTACCGGGCCAGGAGCGTCATCCTGGCGACGGGCGCGAATCCCAGGCGATTGGATGTGCCCGGAGAGGAGCATTTCTGGGGCAAGGGCGTCTCGACCTGCGCCACCTGTGACGGCTTTTTCTACCGGGGCAAAAAGGTGGTGGTCGTCGGCGGTGGCGACGCGGCAGTCGAAGAAGGCCTGTTCCTCACCCGGTTTGCGGAGGAAGTCACCCTGATTCACCGCCGCGATACCCTGCGGGCGAACAAGGTGGCGCAGGCCCGGGCCTTTGCCAACCCCAAGATGAGGTTCATCTGGGATACGGTGGTGGAGGAGATCCAGGGCACGGAGCACGTGACCGGTGTGCGCCTGCGAAACGTCAAGACGGGCGAGGTGACGGAGCTGCCCACCGACGGAGTGTTTATCTTTGTCGGGCACGTGCCCAACACCGACTTTGTGCGGAACACCGTCAAGCTCCGGCCAGACGGGTACGTAGAGGTCACCGACGAGATCTACACGAGTGTGCCCCTGCTCTTTGCGGCGGGCGACGTCAGTGACCACGTGTACCGCCAGCTCGCCACGAGTGTGGGGGCCGGGACCCGGGCCGCCATGAGTGCCGAGCGCGCTCTGGCTGCCCTGGAGCTGGAACCGGAAACGGCGGCCGACTGATCCGGAGAGCTGGCCACAAGGGGAGGGCAGCGGCTCTTCCCCTTATCCTTGTGCTATGCGCCCTCTGCCTCTCTCCGCTCGGCTGGCCCGCAAGGCGCGTGGCTATGGGGGCAAGGTGCAGCGGCTGGCGCGCAGTCTGACGGCTGCTTCCGCTCGCCCGGCAGACCGTTGGGCCCTGGCTTGCCTCACGCCTGCTGAAGGCCGCGTGTACCTGGGGATGGATGCCCGTGACCGCGAGCATGCCTGTCGCGTGACCCGGCACCTGCTGCGTGATCACCCGGCCGCGTCACCCGAGGTGATCGCCGCTGCCCTGCTGCACGACTGCGGCAAGAGCATTCGCCGCTACCACCTGCTTGAGCGCGTGCTGGTCGGCCTGGTTCCGAACCGCCTAAGCCGCCTGCTGCCCCTTGGTCCCCTGGCGGTGCGGGCCTACCACCCCGAATTGGGCGCCGAACTGCTTGCCCGTGCCGGAGCCCGGCCCCGCGTCGCTCGGCTGGTCGCGCGGCACCACCACCCCGGCGGCGACCCGGAAGCCGCCCTGCTCCACCACTACGACGATCTGGAATAAGGTCCTCCCTGACCCCCTCACGCGCCTTTGGTCAGGTCGCCTTGACTTCTCCAGCTGGCCTCGCCTAGAATTTTTCCTTGCCTGACGCCGCGCCCGGCGCGAAAGCCTGTGGAGGGCCCCATCGTCTAGCGGTCAGGACAGCGCCCTCTCAAGGCGCAGACACGGGTTCAAGTCCCGTTGGGGTCACCAACCGCCGCCTCCATCCCTGGGGGCGGCGTTTTGCGTGCCTGTCTTCAGTAGGCTGCCCCCATGACCCTTCCCCCGGCCCTCGCTCAACTCGTCACGTATTTCGAGCCGCTCTCTGGCCTGCGGCGTGATTTCCAGGGTGCGGTGACCCTACAGACGCCCGGCGTCAACATCCTCGCTCTGAATGCGTCCTTTGTGCCCGATGCCGACCCAGCGCGCCTGGCCGCCCTGCTGCGGTGGCATGACACGCAGGTTCTGCCTCCCCTCCTCGCGTCCACCGTCCCCCTCCCCGGCGAGGCGGTCGCGACCCTGCGCCTCGGGACCTACCATCTGTCGGCTGCGCCGCGAGCGATCACCGTGGAGCAGGTTTCGCGCCTCGCGCTGTCCACCTGGGCCGCCGTTCTCACAGAGGCCTACGGAACGCCCGAATGGGCCGCGCCACTGGCCCGGCACCTCGCGGCACGGCTGGAAGGGGACCGCGCCTACACGCTGCTGCTGGCCTATGCCGGGGGCGAAGCCGTCGGGGCGCTGCTGTGGCGGGCAGATTCGCTTGGGGGAGCTGCCCACCTGTGGGGTACCCTCGACCCGGCGGCCGACGCGCCCCTTCTGAATGCCGCGTTCGAGCTGGGGGGAAGCCTGCGGGCCAGCCTGCCGGAGACGAGCCCGCTGACCGTGACCGAAGCGGCGGAGGTGAGCTTTCGGCTGGCCCCACCAGGCCATACCTGAGCCTCAGAGCGGGATATTCCCGTGCTTCTTAAAAGGCCGCGTCTCCTCCTTGTCCTGCAGCATCGCAAAGGTCTGAATCAGGCGGCGGCGGGTGTCCTCGATGGGAATCACGTCGTCGATGTAGCCCTTGGCAGCGGCCACATAGGGGTTGTCGAAGGTCTCCCTGTACTGCTTGATCTTCTCGGCGCGGGTGGCCTCTGGGTTGTCCGAATTCTGAATCTCGCGGCGGTACACGATGTTGGCCGCTCCCTCCGCGCCCATCACCGCGACGGCTGCGGTCGGCCAGGCATACACCACGTCCGCGCCCATATCGCGGCTATTCATGGCGAGGTACGCGCCGCCGTAGCTCTTGCGGGTGATCAGCGTGATCTTGGGAACAGTCGCCTCAGCGTAGGCGTAGAGCATTTTGGCCCCGTGGCGGATGATGCCCGCGTGTTCTTGCGCCACGCCCGGCAGGAACCCGGTCACGTCCACCAGCGTCAGGATCGGGATGTTGTAGCAGTCGCAGGTGCGGATAAAGCGGGCCGCTTTGTCGGAGGCGTCGATGTTCAGCGTTCCCGCCATCACCTTGGGATTGTTTGCCACGATGCCGACGCTGTGCCCGCCCAGCCGCGCGAAGCCGCACAGGATATTTTTCGCCCAGCCCGGCTGGATCTCCAGGAAGGTGCCGTCGTCTACGAGCTCATGGATCACGTCGTGCATCGCGTAGGGCTTGCGCTGGTCCGTCGTGATGATGTTGAGAAGCGGGGTATTGGGGCGGTCAATCGGATCGGTGCATTCCCGCACCGGCGGCTTTTCGCGGGCGTTTTGCGGCAGGTAGGAGAGCAGCTCACGGATACCGTCCAGCACCGCCTCATCCCCGTCATATTCCAGGTGGGCCACGCCGCTTTTGCGGGTGTGCACGTCCGCGCCGCCGAGTTGGTCAAAGGTCACGTCCTCGCGCGTGACGCTCCTGATCACTTCTGGCCCGGTGATGAACATGTACGACGTGCCCCGGCTCATGAGAATGAAGTCGGTGAGCGCCGGAGAATACACCGCGCCGCCCGCGCACGGCCCCAAAATCGCGCTGATCTGCGGCACGCTGCCCGAGTAGATCGCGTTGCGGTAGAAAATCTCGCCGTAGCCCGAAAGGGAGTCCACGCCTTCTTGAATCCTCGCCCCGGCGGAGTCGTTGAGGCCGATCACCGGACAGCCCGTCTTGGCCGCGAGGTCCATGATTTTGGTGACCTTGGCGGCGTTCATCTTGCCCAAAGAGCCGCCCAGCACCGTGAAATCCTGGCTAAACACAAAGACCTGCCGCCCCTGAATGGTGCCGCGTCCGGTCACGACGCCCTCACCGGGCGCTTCGACGCCCTGCATCAGCCGGTTCTGGCCGTGTTCGACAAAGGTGGAAAGTTCCAGAAAGGAGCCGGGGTCAAGGAGGCGCTCGATCCGTTCGCGGGCCGTGAGCTTGCCGCCCTCGCGCTGCTTCTGCTGCCGCTCCTGACCGCCACCCGCCTCGACCTTGGCGCGGCGCTGCTCCATCTCGGCGATCAGTTCCTGAAGTTCTACCCCCGCTTGCGTCATGGCGCCATGCTACCCAAACGCCCGTTTGGCGCGCCCCGTTCCTGGCACGGGAACACGGGCCGGGATGCCTCAGCGCGGCGGGAGATGGGCGAGCAGGGCCCGCGCCTGCTCGGCTACCTCCGTGTCGGCCAGAATCACGTAGCGTTCAGCACGCATGCCGCCGATGGAGGTAAAGTCGCGCCGCCCACCGGTCATCGCGTAACCGATCAGGCCCCACACCAGCCCGGTGATCGCGCCCAGCACCATGCCGTAGGCGACCGCAAACAGGAAATTGCCCGCCGTCAGCCCCAGCAGGCCAAACAGCAGACCGACGAAAAGGCCAATGAAGAGGCCCTGTCCAAAGCCCAGGCCCGCGGCGCGCCCCCAGTCGAGACGCCCCGTGACCTGCTCGATGGTTTTGAGGCCCTCCCCGACGATCGCCGTACGTTCTACCGGAAAACGCTGGTCACTGAGGTAGTCCACGGCACGCTGCGCCTCGGCGTAGGTGGCGTAGGTGGCCACGTTCACGCGAGCGCTCTGGTCAGGGATCAGGGCCGATCGGGCATCAGGCTGGGTCACGTTGTCACATCCTTCCTGCTCCCAGCCTAGGCAGCCCTCCCGCTCCGCACCTGAGCGCCAGGTTCAGAAGCCCTTACGCTCACGCGTCGTCAGCGCCCCGCCTCCACCACGAGGCCCTCTTCCTCGTTCATGCGCAGGATGTTCGCCAGCGTAAGAATCGGAACCTGGAGGTCGGCCAGCCTCGCGCGGCCCTCCTCAAAGCCCTTTTCGATCACGCAGCCCAGGCCCAGCAGCTTCGCGCCGCTCTGCTCGATGATCTGCGCGAGGGCCCGCAGCGTTCCGCCGGAAGCGAGAAAGTCATCAATCACGATCACCCGGTCCTCCCGGCCCAGGTACTCGCTGCTCACAAAGAGGTCCACCACGCCGCCCTTGGTGCGGCTGACCGACCTCGCCGTATAGACCACCTCGTGCATGGTGATCGGCTTTTTCTTGCGCGCATACACCAGCGGCACGTTGAGCGCAAAGGCCGTGGCCAGTGCGGGCGCGATACCGCTCACCTCGATGGTCACGACCTTGTTGGGCCTAAGGGGGGCAAACCCCGCCGCAAAGCGCTCGCCCATCTCGCGGGTAAGGTGCGGAAGAAGCTGGTGGTTGACCAGCCCGTCCACCTTCAGAATGCCCCCCGGCATCATCGCCCCCTGCTCGCGGATCGCCTCCACCAGTGCCTGCATAGGGGCGAGTCTACCTGTCTCCCGCCTGCCACCACACGCGCGGGGCATGAAGCACAAAAAACCGCCTTCTCAGGCGGTGATATCTAGAGAATAGCGCGGAATTCACCCGCAGTCAAGAGCGGGCACCTCAACGGGTGAACAGAGGAAGATCTGCGCGTCCAGAAAGGCTTTTGAGGGCTCAAGGAGGCTGGAAACCCAGAAGGGCGTGATGCATACGCCGAGGCTAAGCTTCAGAAGGTGCGGCGAGTTCGTTGACTTCAGGTTTGAATCCGACCTCGCGGATGTAACGCAAGTACTCTCCCTCGCTCAACGCCTCCCGTTGGCCGCTGAGGGCCACAAACAGGGCCTCTAAGACGTTGGTGGCAAAGTTGCGCCGGCCGATACGAGGTGTGGTGGTGATCAACCGGGCGACGCCGCGTTCCTGCATCCACACTCGGTCCGCTTCGGTGACGGTTTGGGTGAGGACCGTCTTGCCGCTGAGCATGGGCGGCGCGTAGCGTTTGACGTAGTGGGTGTCTCCTGCGATCACGTCGGCCCAGGCGTAGAGGCGGGTTCCCTTGCCCTGCACGCTCGTTTCCTGCTTCTGGCCGGTCGGGTAAAACCAGTCTTGCGGGAACTTGGTGATGACCGGCAGCGCCAGGTGCGCGACCCGGCGCAGCGCCTTGAGGCTACGCAGAGGGACATTCAGGTTGAGGCCGAACACGATGTCCCCGTACACCACGTCCGCTCCGGCCTGCGCCAGCGCCTCTGCCATGCCGAAGCGGTCGACCGCACTCACCATCAGCACCTTTTGTGTCCGCCAGTTCAGCAGGGGGTCAAGCTGCGTGATCGCCTCGCGCTCAAGCGTGTTTTTCAGGCCGCTGCCGTCCAGGACGGGCGTGAGTTTGGCGTTCGCCACCAGCCGGCGGATGTTGTTGAAGGTATAGCGCCGTCCTGCGGCGATCACGTACAGGTCGGCGCCCCCCAATCCGAAGGCATCGACTCGCCCGTCGAGTGCCTGAAAGAGGGCAGCCGCCCTCTGCTCGTCGCCGTCCGTGCCGATGCGTTCGAGGATAAAAGGTTGCCCCAGCACGTTGAGCTCCTCGCGGGCATTGCGCTTACTGCCCCCCAAGGACACGCTCACAACGTGTTTGAATCCGGGAGGGGCAGGCTGCCAGCCACGCAGGAGATCAGTCATGAGAGGCATTGTAAGGTGCGCAACCAAGCAGGCCCAGCTCAAGCAGCGGCGGGTCAAGCCAGGCTGGGGCATGAGCGGCGACAACAGACAGCCCTACACCGCAACCAAGACAGAAGGCGTGGCACCTGACGGCCGGTCTCTCAGCCCCCTGCCAGCGCAACGGGGCGCCGAGTGACGACAGAACAGACAAAGACGGGAGCGCTCCAAGCGAGGCTCCCGTGACAATGAGGAGGAGGAAGGGCGCTTACGGGTAGAGGCCACGCAGAGCGCGGGCTTCTAGGACACGAGTGCAGGCGACGATGTAGACGGCGGTTCTCAGGGTGACGCCGTGGCGTTCCTTGACGTCCCACAGGCTCTGGAAGGCTTCACGCATGATGCGGTCGAGGCGCTGGTTGATCTCCTCTTCCGTCCAGAAGAACGACGAGAAGTCCTGCACCCACTCGAAGTAACTCACCGTCACGCCCCCCGCATTGGCCAGTACGTCCGGCACCACCGTCACCCCCCGCTGCGCCAGCAGGTCATCCGCAGCGGGAATGGTCGGCCCGTTGGCCCCCTCCACGATCAGCTTCGCCCGGATTCGGTCGGCGTTGTCCAGCGTGATCTGCTTTTCGAGCGCCGCCGGAATAAGGACGTCGCAGTCCACGCCCCAGAACTCCTCGCGCTGGAGGGTCTCGGTGCCGGGAAGGTCGGTGATCTTCCCGGTCTGCCGCAGGTGTTCCAGGGCGGCCACCGGATCAATACCCGCCCCGCTGTAGATCGTCCCGGTCACGTCCTGAATGGCGACGATTCTCGCGCCGTGCTGCTGGAAGATGCGGGCGGCGGCACTCCCCACATTCCCAAAGCCCTGCACCGCAATCCGCGCTCCTTCCAGCGGCATACCCAGCTTCTGCATGGCCTCGGCCCCGGTGACAAAGACGCCCCGTCCCGTGGCGTCGCTGCGGCCCAGACTGCCCCCCAGCGACACCGGTTTGCCGGTGACCACGCCGGTCGCGGTGCGGCCCACGTTCATGGAGTAGGTGTCCATCATCCACGCCATCGTCTGGGGATTGGTGTTCACGTCCGGAGCGGGAATGTCTTTTTCTGGACCGATGATGATGCCGATCTCACTGGTGTAGCGGCGAGTGAGGCGTTCGAGCTCGGCGGTGGAGTACTGGCGGGGATCGATGCGGATACCACCCTTGCCGCCGCCGTAGGGGAGACCCACCGCAGCGTTTTTGATGGTCATCCAGGCGGCCAGGGCCATCACTTCGGAGAGGGTGACGTCTTGGTGATAGCGAACACCGCCCTTGGCCGGGCCGCGACTGGTGTTGTGCTGCACTCGGTAGCCCTCGAAGTGGGCGACCGTTCCGTCATCGAGGTGAATGGGCACGTCGACCACCAGGATTCGCTTGGGCCGCTTGAGGGTCTCGACCCAGTACCCCAGCTTCCCCAGGTACGGTGTCACCCGCTCCACCTGCTCTAGGAAGATCTCGTACGGTCCCAGATTGTTCGGGTCGAGGTAACTGGGAATCTGATGCCGTCCGAGCTTGGACGTTTCTGGCAGTGGATTCTTGGGGTCTTCGGTGACGGTCATGGTGAAACCTCCAGGCGTGAGGGGGTCGTGGTCAACACAATCAGCAAAAGAAGGAAAAAAGGGGCAGATCAGGTTGTTTCCTGCTCCCTCCGACTCGCTTAGGGGTATACGCCTCGCATGACCGCTGCCTCGTGCAGGCGGGTGAGGGCGATGGCGTAGGCGGCGGTGCGCATCTCCACTCCACGGGTGCGCATAAAGGCCATGACGGTATCTACGGCGGCATTCACCCGCGCGTCGATGGCGCGCTCGATCTCTTCGGCCGTCCAGAAGAAGTTGCTCGCGTCCTGCACCCATTCCAGGTAGTTCACGACCAAGCCGCCAATGCTGGCCACCAGATCGGGCAGGATGGTGATTCCCTGGGTCATCAGGAAGCGTTCAGCCTCCGGCAGCACGGCCCGGTTGCTGGCCTCCACGACGTAGCGCGCGCGCACCGCGTGGGCGTTGCCGGCATTCACCGCACCGTAGTCGTAGGCGAGCATCAGCACGTCCACATCGAGTTCTATGACCTCTTCCGGCGTGATGTCGGTCGCAAAGCCCTGCACGCTCCCCTGCGCCTCGCGGTACGCGGAGAGGGCGGTCAGGTCTAGGCCTCCGCTGGCAAAGGTCGCGCCCTGCTGGTCCGAGACGGCGATCACCAGGGCGCCCTGCGCGGCGAGGGTCTGTGCGGCGCGGCGGCCCACGTCCCCGAAGCCGTACACGGCCACTCGGGCGCCCTGCAGGCTCTCGCCCCGCGCCTCCAGCACCCGGGTCGTCACCAGGGCGGCGCTGCGGCCCCGGGCGTCCTTGGAGCCGTAGCTGCCGCCCAGTTGCAGCGGCTTGCCGACGACCATGCCGCTCTGGGTGGAGCCGGTGTTCTCCCCATAGGCGTCGAGAATCCAGGCCATGATCTGCTGGTCCGTCCCCACGTCCGGCGCGAGGATGTCCTCACTGGGCCCGACAAGTTCCACCAGCTCGCTCGTAAAGCGCCGGGTCAGCCCCTGAAGCTCGTGGGGGCTCAGCGCCTGCGGGTCCACGTCCACGCCGCCCTTTGCGCCGCCCAGCGGCAGGTCCGCCACGGCGGCCTTGAGGGTCATGATCGCCGCGAGCACCTCGCACTCGTGGGCATTGAGGCCGGGCTTGAAGCGGACACCACCCATGCTGGGGCCACGCGCGGTGGAGTGCACGGTCCGGTAGCCCCTGAATACACGTACCGTGCCGTCGTCCATTCGAACCGGCAGGTTCACGCTCAGCGTGCGTTTTGGATACTTGAAATAGGCGAGGGATTGGTCGCTGACCTCGCTGTACGGCAACGCCTGCTGGAGCTGTTCCATGAGGCCCTGCCAGTTGAGTCCTGATGCCCTCATCGCGGTCTCCTCCTGAGAAGGTTGTGGCTCCCCGAGCATACACGCATAGACAGGCGGCATGCCCGGCGCAGGATACCCGGAAGGACTTGAGAAAAGCTCGTGTTGAAGCGCGACGCCAAGGGCGGCGAGCCCACCGAGCATCCGCCGTTTCTGAACCGCTTCCAAGGGAGGAACGTTCCTCTTTTGCGGCGCTTGTCCTGGCAAATGGCAGCCCGCCGCGGCGCATGGCCCGGAGGATCAAGCGTCCCGTCCCGCTGGGCAGGACGGGCTGAGCGGCGCGGCTGGTTCCGGGCGCCTCAGCGGGTGCGTTCGATCTCCCGCCCGGCCAGCGCGGCCAGGGCCTGGCGTGCGGGGGAGGCCGGGAGGACCGCGAGGGCCTCCACAGCCAGACGAGCGCGGCGGCGAATCTCCTCACGGGTGCGTTCGGCGGCGTTGCCCGTCAGCGCCCACTGACGGACGCGGGCGACGTCACCGGGTTCGGCCGCGCGGCGCTCAAGCACCTCACGCACCTCGGCGGCGTGCGGGCCTTCAAGCAGGAACAGCACGGGCAGGGTGGCTTTGCCCTCGCGCAGGTCGCCTCCGACCGGCTTGCCCAGCGTCGCCTCGTCGCCGGTGAGGTCAAGCAGGTCATCTTGCATCTGAAAGGCGAGACCGTACTCCCGCCCAAAGGTCATGAGGGCGGCCTGCTGCGGTGCTGGAACATCCAGCAGGAGCGCTGGAGCACCGGCCGCAAGTTCAAGCAGAGCCGCCGTCTTGCCGTGAATCACGTCCAGGTAGGTGCCGAGCTGGTACTCCGCATAGGCGGCCACCTGAAATTGCAGCACCTCGCCCTCGCAGATCTGGGAAGCCGTCTCGCCAAAGGCGCGGGTGAGCGCCGCTCCTTGGGGCATGCCGGCCAGCAGCGTCAGCAGCCGCGAAAGCATGAAGTCGCCGCTCATCACGCTGACCACGTTGCCAAAACGCCGGAAGGCGGCCTGCTGGCCCCGGCGGGTGTCCGCGTCGTCGATGAGGTCGTCGTGCAGCAGGCTGGCCGAGTGCAGCAGCTCGATACACACCGCGAGGTCGGTGACGGCGGGCCAGCTGGGGTGCCCGGCTTCGGCGCCCAGCGCCTGCGCGGCCAGAAAGGTCACGGTGGGCCGCGCCCGCTTGCCTCCCGCCGCGACCAGGTCTTCCCCGATCAGCTCGATGAACTCCACCCGTGAGCGCAGCACCTCACGCAACCGCGCCTCAAACGCCGCGCCGGGAAGGGTCAGGGCTGCCACGCCAGTCATGTGCGCAGTATAGAAAACCCGGTGTGGGCCGAACGTACCTGTTCCCGACTTCTTTCCGACTTCGGGCCTGTAGGCGCCCGCTTTGTCCCTCGCGCCGCACTTGCCGCCCGTGATAAAACCGGAGCAATGGAAAGCGTCGTTGCCCTTTTTCGCGAGCCGCAGCAGGCCCAGGGCGCCCTGATGGCCCTGCGGGAGCGTGGTTTTGATCCTGAACACCTCGGGTTCGCCCTGGCCGACGTCGTGGCCGAGGATGACATCGCGCAGGCGACCGGTGTAAGCCCTGAGGCGGGAGCACCGGGCGGCTCCGCCAATGTGATTCGCGGATTTCTGCTGGGCGCGCTGGCTGGCGCGGCCCTGACGGTCCCCGTCTGGCTCCTGCTGCTGCTCATTCCTGAGACGCGCATCTACCAGGAAGGCGGCCTGCTCGCGATCATGTACGGAGTCATCGGCGGCGCGGGCCTGGGCGCTCTTTTTGGTGCCCTCACCGGGGGCGACCACGGCGACTACGTGAAGCTGCTGCGGCGGATGGGGGTGCCCGCGGCCCAGGCCGAGCGGTTTTCCAGTGCCTTGAGGTCCGGCAACATCCTGGTGATTGCCCGTGATCCGAATGGAACCAAGGCCGATGAGGCCATTCGTGTGCTGCGCCGTTACGGGGCGCTGCGGCTCGAGGAGGCGGCGGGCGGCGGGCGCCTGCAGAGCGAACGGGTCGGCCAGGACGGTCACTAGGCGGGATCCGCGGGCGCTGGCCAGACCAGGGCCGGGTCGCGCAGGTCCGGCCACCGTACCGGAAGGGTGACCCGCCAGCCGTCGCCCACGATCTCGCGCACCGGCACGACACCCACGCCACTCCCGCACACCCAGGCGCGGCTGGCGTGGGGAAGTGCGTTGACTGGGACAGGCCGCTCCTCAAAGGTCTGTCCTCTGAGGAAGTGGGCGCGGGTGAGGCCAGGCAGACCGCCCGAGGGCACGACCAGCCGCCCCTGGAGTTCTACGAGGGGCGAGGTGCGCCCCCCGTCTACGAGGTTCCCGTCTCCGTCGGTCAGCCAGCCCTCAAAGGCGTCCGCTTGTGCGGCTTCCCGTCCTGCGAGCAGGTAGGGCAGGTGGTTGGCGGTTTTGTGGGCCGCGAGCTGCGGATGAACCTGCACGCCCGTGAGCTGTACCCGCACGCCGCCGAACGGACGCGGGCCCGGCTGAAGGCACCGGTGCGACCAGAAGAGGCCTTCCGGTGTAGCGGTCAGGCGGAGTAGCCCCCAGGGGAGCGGCTCCAGGGCTGGGGGCTCGCCCTGCGGAACGGGGAGCCCGAGCCAAGTGCAGGTCGCCGTCAGCCGCGCAAGGTGCGCTGTCCACAGCAGCGGCACGCCCCAGCGCGTGCGAACGGTGGTAAAGGCGGCTGCGCCGTGTAGCCACGCGCTCTGCTCCAGGTGAGGGGGCAGCGGCCTCACGGCCCGCCCTGACCGCTCCGCGCGGCCCAGCTTAGCCTCAGCCAGTTGCCCAGCAGCACCCGCCCAGCCGGGCTCAGCACACTCTCGGGATGAAACTGTACCCCCCAGGCGGCTCGTCCCGGAACCTGCAAGGCCATCACCTCACCGTCCGCACTGCGGGCCGTCACCACCTCCTCGGGCAGCCCGCGGACAACGAGCGAGTGGTAGCGCCCGAAGGGGGTGCCGTCCACGATTCCGGCAAACAGGCCCTCCCCGCGGTGCCGCACCGCCTCGGGACGGCCGTGGACGGGAGCCGCGCGTTCCACCCGCCCGCCCAGCACCTCGCCGAGCGCCTGGTGCCCGAGGCAGACCCCCAGCAGCGGCACGCCCCGCGCCAGACAGCGCCGGGTGAGGGCGAGGGTAGAGCCGCTCGTGCTTGGCGTCCCGGGCCCCGGCCCAATTAAGACGGCGTCGGGCGCAGAGGCGAGGAGTTCGGCGGCGTCCTCGTCCTGTGACCGCAGGTCGACCGCCGCGCCGAGGGCGAGCAGGTCGTGGGCGAGGTTCATCGTAAATGAATCGCGGTTGTCCAGCAGCAGGACGCGCAGGCTGGTGCGGGAGGGGGCGGGGGGCGGTAACCACACCCGGCCGGGGACGGGGAGGGCAGGCGGCTGGGGGGACCTTCCCGGCTGGCCCGACAGCACGGCGAGCAGCGCCTGGGCCTTGTGGACGGTCTCCTGCGCCTCATGCGTGGGGTCAGCATCGATCACGGTGCCGCCCCCGGCACGGACCTGGACCGTCCAGCGCCCGTGGCCTGCGAGCGGGTTGGGTGGGCCGCTGATCGCAGGCGGCTGGCGGTGAAACGCGGCCGTCCGAATCAGGATATTGAGGTCCACCCGCGCACCGCTCACGAGGCCTACGCTCCCCGTGTACCAGCCGCGCGGTCCCGGTTCCAGGTCACGGATGGCGGTCATCACGCGCGTTTTGGGGGCGCCGGTGATCGTGCCGCCGGGAAAGGTCGCTGCGAGGAGGTCACGCACCGTCAGCCCGGGCCGGGCCGTGGCCCGCACCTCCGAGACGAGGTGCATCACGTGGCTGTAGCGCTCGACCAGCCCCAGATCCGGCACGGAGACACTGCCCGCCGCCGCGACCCGGCCCAGGTCATGCCGCACCAGGTCCACCAGCATGGTGTGTTCGCTCACCTCCTTGGGGCTTGCGCGCAGCTCACGTTCCAGCGCCGCATCCTCCTGCGGGGTGTCGCCGCGCCGCCGCGTGCCCGCGATGGGCCGAGCGCAGAGGGTGTTCTCCGCCCACAACACCAGCCGCTCGGGGCTGCACGACACAATGACCTCTTCTCCCAGGTCAAGAAAGGCCATGAAGGGGCTGGGGTTCACCTCACGCAGGCGCAGGTAGGCGGCCAGGGGATCACCCGTCGCCTCCGCCCGCACGCCGCGCGAGAGGTTGACCTGATAGACTTCACCCGCTCGAATAAGCTCCTGCACGGCGCGCACGCCCGCCGGATAGTCCACGTCGTCTGCCCCGAACTCGCCCACTTCCAGGGCGGGCAGGGGGGCCGGGTCACGCGCGAGCACGGCCTCCCAGTTCACGTGCCCGCCTTCACCCACCAGATGCAGTGTCCCCGTCTGGCGGTCCCAGACCAGACCGCTGGGATACAGGCCCCACCAGGCGGCGGAGCCGGCGGGGTCGTGCGTGTCTAGCCCGAAGTCGCGCGCAGCCTCGTACTTCAGGCCGCCCAGCCACGCGGGAAACAAGGCTTCACCCGGCGGCTTTTCGGGCAGGGCGGTCTGGACCTGTACCGGCCACGCGCTGAGCACGCTGTAGCGGCCAAACGGGACGGCCGGCCCCAGCGATTCAAGCAGCACGATGCCTGGTGCCCCCGCCGCTCGCAGCCGCAGCAGCACATCGGCTGGAGACAGGGTCGTCAGGGAGAGAGGCAGGGGAGCAGGCCGCGCGGTCACGCGCCGGATTCTAGGGGAGCAGCCCGGGCATGAGCGTGTCTCAATCCCGCCTAAATCCTTATTTTCTATCCGGATTTAGAGGGTAAACTGGGCGCATGTGGGTCTCGACCAAAGCACAGTACGGCCTGCGCGCCCTGATCGAGATCGGGCGGCGGGGGGGGGAGGCCGTGCCCCTCAAGGACGTGTCCGAGCGGCAGGGCATCAGCCAGCATTACCTCGAGCAGATCGCGAGCAACCTGCGCCGCGCGGGCTTTATCAAAAGCGTGCGGGGCGCTCGCGGCGGCTACCGCCTGGCCCGGCCCGCCTCCGCCATCAACGCCTACGAGGTGGTCACGGCGATGGAGGGCAGCATCGCCCCGGTCTCGTGCGTGGAGGAAGACCACGTGTGTGACAAAGGGCAGGTCTGCGGCACGCTGGAGCTGTGGCACCGCGTGGACACGGCCCTGCGCAACGTGCTGGGGAGCACCACCCTGGCCGACCTGATCGCGGACAGCGAGCGGCAGGAACACGCGCGCCTCCTGCAACTGGAACCGGGCTTTTCCGCTCCCCACGCCTAAGCAGCCTTCCCCGTATCCTGGGGCGATGTACCGCCGCCTGTTGAGACCTGTCTTGTTTCGCCTCGACCCGGAGGACGCCCATCACCTCACGCTGCGCGTGCTGGGCGCAGCTTCGCGGCTTCCTGTCTGGCCTGCGCTCGCGCGAACCTGGACGGTCCCCGCGGAGCCGCGCCTCACGCAGACCCTGTGGGGGCACACCTTTGTTTCTCCCCTAGGTCTGGCGGCGGGGCTCGACAAGAATGCGGAGGCGGTGCCCGCCTTTGCGGCCCTGGGATTCGGCTTTCTGGAGGTGGGAACGGTCACCCCTCGCGCGCAGCCCGGTCA
Source organism: Deinococcus sp. YIM 77859 (assembly GCF_000745175.1). Taxonomy (NCBI): domain Bacteria; kingdom Thermotogati; phylum Deinococcota; class Deinococci; order Deinococcales; family Deinococcaceae; genus Deinococcus; species Deinococcus sp. YIM 77859. Next base: position 1,115,777 of record NZ_JQNI01000002.1, on the reverse strand, counting down.
CGACCGCCCCCGCCTCTTTCGCCTGCCCAGCGACGGAGCCCTCATCAACCGCATGGGCTTTAACAACGCGGGGGCACCGGCCCTGCGGGCTCGTCTCGGCGCGCTGCCGGCCCGTCCTGCCCCCGTTTGGGTGAATATCGGCAGGAACAAGGTCACGCCGAACGAGGACGCCGTACAGGACTACCGCACCTGCGTTCGTGTCCTGCAAGACGTGGCCGACGCCTTTGTCGTCAATGTGAGTAGCCCCAACACGCCGGGCCTGCGCGCCCTTCAGGCGGCCGATGACCTGACTGCTCTGCTCCGGGCCGTGCTGGAGGAGGTGGAGGCGGGGCGCGTCCGCACGCTCAGCAGCCCGCCGGTCCTCGTCAAGCTGGCTCCTGACCTGCAGCCCGCCGCCTTTGAGGCGAGTGTGAAGGCCGTGTTGGAGGCCGGGGCAAGCGGTCTGATCGTCAGCAACACCACCCTGAGCCGCGAGGGGCTGACCCACCCGAGCCGGGAGGAGGCGGGTGGCCTGAGCGGACGCCCCCTCCACGCCCGCAGCACGGAACTCATTCGCACGGCCTACCGCCTCACGCGGGGGCGAGTTCCCATCGTGGGGGTGGGTGGCATCTGGAGCGCTGAGGATGCCTACGCCAAGATTCGCGCGGGGGCCAGCCTGGTCGAGGTGTATACCGCACTCGTCTATGAAGGCCCGGGCCTTCCCGCCCGCCTCAACCGCGGCTTGGCCCGGCTGCTCGAGCGGGACGGCTTCCGCCACGTCTCTGAGGCGGTTGGCGTACAGGCCTGAGTGGGCTCGGGTGGCGAGCTCTCTCAAGCCTTTCCTAAGGGGCAGGCCGTTTGTCGGAGGAGCCAGCGTGCCAAGATGGCCCCGAAAGGAAACGAGCATGACCGACCCCGGCGATCTGGCCAACACCGACGCGCATGAACGCGAAGACTTTCCCGACACCAAGCGGGTGAATCCCGGCGTGGGAGAAGACCGCTTGGAGGACGCCCTCCAGCGCAACGACCAGGACGAGGGCAGCCGAGCGTCCGAGGATCCGGACCCGCTCGACCAGTGACCAGGCAGACCAAAGGCCCCCGGAGCGGGGGCCAGGTTGTTTGGGGTTCGGCTACGGCCGCTGGTAGGCGACCTGTCCGTTCACCACTGTGAGGAGGGGCCAGCCCCTGAGCCGCTCGCCCGCCCAGGGGGAGAATTTCGCCTTGCTCCTGAACTGGGCGGGGTTGACCTCCCGTTCGGTGTCCAGGTCGAGCACCACCAGGTCGGCGGGGGCTCCAGCCTCGAGCGTCGGCTCGGGCCAGCCCAGCACGCGCGCGGGGGCCGCCGTCATCAGGTCGAGCAGTTTCTCCAGGCCGAGCTGCTCTCCGAAGCGCGTCCACATCAGCGGGAAGGCCAGTTCGATGGAGGCGATCCCGAAGGGCGCGTTCAGCAGGTCACGTTCCTTTTCAGCGCGGGTGTGGGGCGCGTGGTCAGTGGCGAGGCAGTCCACCGTGCCGTCGAGCAGCCCGGCGAGCAGGGCTTCGGCGTCCGCCTGTGTCCTGAGGGGCGGGGCGACCTTGTAGAGCGCGTCAAAGGACCGCAGCGCCTCATCGGTCAGGGTGAGGTGGTGCGGGCAGACTTCACAGGTCACGGGGAGGCCGCGCCGCTTGGCGTCCCGCACCAGCTCAAGCGCGCGGGCCGTCGAGAGGTGCTGCACGTGCAGGCGGGCACCCGTCAGCGCCACGAGTTCCAGGTCACGGGCCACTCGGGCCGCCTCTGCCGCTGCCGGGTTTCCTGGGAGGCCCAGCTCCTCGGACACCGGTCCCTCGTTCATCACGCCGTCAGCGCGCAGGCCAGCGTCCTCCGCATGAACGCTGACGACCATGCCCAGGCTGCGGGCGTATTCCAGCCCCAGCCGCAACACGCGGGCGTTCTCGTTCGTGCGGCCGTCATCGGTGAACATGGCAGCGCCTGCGGCCTTGAGAAAGGCGAGTTCGGCAAGCTCTTCACCCCTCTGGCCACGGGTGAGGGCGGCGGCGGGCCGCAGCCGGGCCAGGCCCAGCCCTTCCGCCTTCTCCAGCAGCGCGCGGACGATGGCCGGGTCGTCCACCACCGGCGTCGTGTTCGGCATCGAGACGACCGTGCCGTAACCGCCCGCCACCGCTGCCGCGAGGCCCGAGGCGAGGTCTTCTTTTTCCGTCTGTCCCGGTTCGCGCAGGTGAGCGTGGAGTTCGATCAGGGCGGGGGCAACCGTGCCGCCCCTGCCGTCGAGCACTTCTCCCCGTTCGCCGAGGTTCCAGCCCTGAATGACGCCGTTCTCAACGGTGACGGCTTCGAGGCGGTCACGGCCGGGGCGTTTGACATGGGTGATGGTGAGTTGTGTCATGGGCCTTCCATTCCTATAAGAGCGCTCCGTGTTTGGCAGAAGCGCAAGCGTTTGCAGCTGACGGTTTCCTCAATCCCGCCCCACCAGCAGGTGGTACAGCACGCTCATTCGCACCGCCTGCCCGTTCTCGACCTGCCGCAGGATGCGGCTGCGCGGGCCGTCGGCCACCTCGGAGCTGATTTCGAGATCGCGGTTGAGGGGACCGGGGTGCAGGACGATCGCGCCGCTCTCGGCTTCTCGCATCAGCCCTTCATTCACCTGATAGCGCGCCACGTACTCCTGAAGGCTGGCGAGGTAGCCCGCATTCATCCGCTCCTGCTGGAGGCGCAGGGCCATCACCGCGTGGGCACCGCGCACGGCTTCCTGGGGGTCAGTGGTCACGGTCACACCGGGCAGCGCCGCGAGATCTGCGGGGAGCAGGGGAGCGGGGCCACACAGGACGACCTGTGCCCCCAGTTTGGGCAGGAGTTCGGCATTGCTGCGCGCCACCCGCGAATGGCGGATGTCGCCGATGATGGCGACCTTTTTGCCTTCTAGGCTGCCGTATTCCTGGCGGACGGTATAGGCGTCGAGGAGGGCCTGGGTGGGGTGTGCTCGCCGTCCGTCGCCCGCGTTGATCACCGGCTTGCCGCTGTACCGGGCGACGAGGTGGGCTGCGCCGCTGGCCGGGTGCCGCACCACAAAGGCGTCCACCTTGTAGGCGGTCAGCACTTCCACGGTGTCGCGCAGGGACTCGCCCTTGCTGAGGCTGCTGGCGCCCGCCGCGAAGGAAACCACGTCGGCACTCATGCGCCGGGCCGCGAGCTCAAAGGAGATGCGGGTGCGGGTGCTGTTTTCAAAAAAGGCCGTGCAGACCGTCAGTCCTTGCAGCGCTGGAACCTTTTTCACCGGACGGTCGAGCACCTGGTTCATGGTGTCGGCGTTGTCCAGCAGGGCAGCGAGGCGCTCCGGGTTCCAGTCCTGGAAGTCGAGCAGGCTGCGGGGGCGGGGGGAGGCGAGGGCGGTCACTTCAGCGCCTCCACATCGTGCAGTTCCACCAGGTCCACCCCGTCCGTCTCCGCGAGCTTCACCTTCACCATCTCGCTGCGCGCCGTCGGCAGGTTCTTGCCCACGTAATCGGCGCGGATGGGCAACTCGCGGTGCCCACGGTCGACGAGCACGGCGAGCTGGATGCCCGCCGGGCGGCCCAGGTCAATCAGGGCGTCGAGTGCGGCGCGCACGGTCCGGCCGGTGTACAGCACGTCGTCCACCAGCACCACTCGGCGCTGTCCCAGGTCAAAGGGCACATGTGTCTCGCGGATGATGGGCTGATGGGCGACTTCCGAGAGGTCGTCGCGGTACAGCGTGATGTCGAGCATCCCGGTGGGCACGTCCACGCCCTCCAGTTCGCCCAGCTTCTGCGCCAGCCGCTGCGCGAGCGGAATCCCGCGCGTGTGAATCCCGATCAGGGCGAGGTTCTGTGCCCCCTTGTTGCGCTCGGTGATCTCGTGGGCGATGCGGGTGAGCGCCCGGCGCAGTTCTTCAGCGGTCAGAATGGTGGCTTTGGCCGTCACGGGCACTCCGCCTTTCGCCCAGCAAAAAGGCCGCCCAGCCTGCGCTGTCGGCTCGTCCATCTTCCTGGCATCGTCTGCTCCTTCTCCTGCCTCACGGGGCGGGTGCGGCCTCACCGGACCGCTGAGAGAGGGTGTGTGCGGTGGGGCACCGGCCCCGAACCTGGGGGAGTGTACACCGAAACGCCCTCTTCGGTGAAGGAACGCCTCAGGACCTTTTGGGCAGCTGCCATCCACCCGCCACCAAGCTATGCTACCCGCGTTAAAGCTCAATTAACTTGACACGACCGCACTCAAGTTTTAGACTTCGGGCAGTTGGGCGCAGGGCACCCCAGGACCGGGGGCAGCGCTTCCAGTCAAGGAGGTTTCCAGATGATGCGATTTGATCCCTTCCGTGAGATCGAAGAACTGACCCAGCGTATGGACCGGGCCTTTGGCGGCATGGTGAGCGGCCAGGTATCGCGCCTGGCGCCGCCCGTGGACGTGCACGAGGACGAGCAGGGGCTCGAACTCACCCTGGACCTTCCCGGCGTCGATCCGGCGGACATCCAGATCGAGGCCGAGAACCAGACCCTCACCGTGCAGGCCAAGCGCACGTACACCCGCAACGAGGGCCGCACCGCCCACCGCGTCGAGCGCGCCTACGGCACCTTTATCCGCACCTTTAGCGTGCCCGCCAAGTACGACCTCACCAAGGTCGAGGCCGACTTTAACCACGGCGCCTTGACCATTCGTGTGCCGCGCAGCGAGGCTGCCCAGAAGCGCAACATCCAGGTGCGCACCGGCGGTCAGCTCACGGCGCCCAAGACGGTGGATGCCGAACAGGGCGGCGGGCAGACGTCCGCAGAACCCCAGCAGTCCTAACCCCTAGGAGCTGGAAAGGGTGGCAGGGAAGTGTTCGCTTCCTTCCACCCTTCGCCCTTTTGGCCCGTAGACTTCCTCCGATATGGCCACCCTCCTTGCCGCCGAGTCCCTGACCGTCACCTTTGCCGAGCGGGTGGTGTTGAGGGACGTTTCTCTGGCGGTGGCCAGGGGCGAGCGGGTAGCGCTGCTGGGGCGTAACGGGGCGGGGAAGACCACCCTGCTGCGAGTGCTGACGGGCGAACTCGTGCCGGAGGAGGGGACGGTATGGCGGGCGCCGGGTCTGCGTGTGGGTGTCCTCGAACAGCACCAGGTCTATCCGCCCGGCCTGACCGTGCGCCAGTTAACCGCTGCGGCGCACCCCTACCGCGAGCGAGAAGCCGAACTGCTCGCCCTGGAAGCGGATCTGGGCGATCCGGAGACGCTGGCGGCCTGGACGGCCCTGCAGGCCCGCCTGGAAGAGGTGGAAGCCTACACCTGGCCCGCCCGCGCCGCGCGGGTGCTCGGCATGCTCGACCTCACGCGCTTCCTGGACCGTGAGGCGGCGACCCTCTCGGGTGGCGAACGCACCCGGCTGGCTCTTGCGCTCGCGTTGGCCCGCGAACCTGACCTGCTGATCCTCGACGAGCCCACCAACCACCTCGACATCCGCATGCGCGAGTGGCTGGAAGGGTGGCTGCAAGACTTCCGGGGCGGCGTGCTGCTGACCAGCCATGACCGCGATGTCCTGGACGCTGCCGCGACCCGCAGCCTGTGGCTGGAGAACGGGGAGGCCACCGCGTATGCGGGCGGGTACTCTCGTGCCCGCGCCCAACGTGATCTCGAACGCCGCACCCAGGCGCGCGCGGCCCGGCTGGGCGCACGGGAGGCCGCCCGGCTGGCGGGCAGCGCCGAGCGGCTGGACGAGTGGGGCCGCCGCTCGCGCGCGCTGCGGACCCGCGCCGAACGCCTGCCGGTGGTCGAGGCGCCCCTCCCCGAACGGCAGATCCGGATGCGGCTGCTGGCGGGCACGGCGCGGGCGCGGCTGGTGGCCTGGGGCGAACACCTCTCCAAGACCTACGGCGAGCGGGAGGTGCTGCGGGACGTCGCCTTGAGGCTGCGCCAGGGTGACCGGGTGGCGCTGCTGGGGGCCAACGGCACCGGCAAGACCACGCTGATGCGGCTGCTGGCGGGCGAGCTTTACCCGGATCCCGGCCCACCCGAGCCCGTGCTGCGGGTGGCAAGTGGCGTCACCGTCGCCTTCCTGGACCAGACCTGGCACGGCCTGACGCCGGGCGAGGGCCTGAAGGCGCAGTTCGAACGCCGGTTCGGCGGGCGCGCGAACGCCCTGTTGGGCCTGGCGGGGTTCACAGCCGCCGACTGGGCAAAGACCCCCGAAATCCTCTCCGGCGGCGAGCGGGCACGGGCGGGCCTCGCGCTTGTGAGCGCCCTGCGCGCCGACCTGCTGCTGCTTGACGAGCCCACCAACCACCTCGACATGGAGGCGCTGCTCGCCCTGGAAGGAGCCGTTCACGCCTACGGGGGGGCAGTCGTGATGGTCACCCACGACCGCCGCTTTGCCCGCGAGGTCGCCAACCGGCTGTGGGTGATCGAGGACGGCCACTTGCGCGAGGTGGCCGGATGGGGCTCGCGCGAGTACAGCGACCCGGCCCGGAGCCTCACGGGTGACCCGCCCCCGCCCCCTCCGGCGCCCACCCCCCGGCAGCGCCTCGTTGCCATCGAGACGCAGTTGGCTGGTCTCCGCCGTGCCCTCGACGCCCCGCCCGGCACCCTCACTGGGCGCGAGGAAGCTCGGCTGCGCGCGCAGGTGCACCAGCTTCAGGAGCACCTGTACGAGCTGTATGCGCAAGCCTACGCCGCCCCCCAGTTTGACGCTGAGGTGCGCGAGCCGCCCTTGACCATCCGCGCGCAGCGGCTGGGCGAGCGGGGCGGCATGTTCTGGGCCACTCGCGACGAGGCTTGCCCCCACCTCGCCTGGGACGGCGAGACGCTGCGCTTCTCCGCGCTGCCCCCCGTCTGGTACGGTGCGGCGCTGCTGGGCGGGGCCCTGCGCATCCTCTTCGAGCGCTGGAATGTGGGCCGGGTGCGGCTGGGGGAGGGTGGGCCGGTCCTGAAACGCCGGGCGTACTTCGAGCGGGTTGGGGTGGTGAGGAGGGCGTGACGCGTGGAGAAGAAAGGCTGAGGCATGGGCTTCTGCCCCGGTCTTTTTTCTGCTCACCCCCCATCACTTCCGGCGCGCCACGCCCTGCCCCGCTATACTCCCCGCTATGAGTGAAGACCTGATCAAGGGCCGTCTTGGCGGTGCAGACGGGTACAACGTCCGCTGCACGATCGACGGCGACCGCATCTCAGGCCGCGCGGGCGGGAAGCTGCACGGCAAGGACATCGAACTGGAAATCACCGAGCGGGGCGTGCAGGGCACGGTGGGCAGCGAGCCCGTTCGGGTCGAGCTGGAAGAAGGCGAGTTGCGCGGCAACGTGGGCAGCCAGAAGCTGGTGCTGCGCGGGGTGGACCGCGTGACGGGCTTTCTGGGCGAACCCATCGTGGGCTGGAACGTCGTCGCCCAGCAGCAGGGCGAGCGGCTTCAGGGCCAGCTCGGCAGCACGGTGCTGGGCCGTCCCTTCGAACTCGACCTCGGTTCAGCTCCTGGATGGGTGGGCACCCTGGTCGCGGTCGTCGCCTTTTACGCCCTGGAACCCCGCGCGAGCGTCAGCGTCAGCCGCTAAGGGCAGCAGGGAGAGGGCCGCCCCAGTTGTTGGGGCGGCCCTCGTTTTTCTGTCGTTGGGTTGCGCGCCGCAGCCTACAGCCCTGCCGCTACCGCGCAAACAGCCGGTACGTCACCCCGAAGCGGATCTTGGTGCTGTCTTCGTCGTTCTGCACGCCCAGGCTGAGGCTGGTGCGGGGGTTGAGGTTGTAGGCGGCGCTGAAACTGGGGCGCACGGAGTCGAGGTTGAGGCCACTCAGGGGCGTGCTCACCTTAAAGGTGACGCGGCCGTCCGGCGTGCTGTAGGTGGCGTCGAGGAGACCCTGGCCGTTGAGGTCCACCTGATATTGCAGGTACAGGTCGCGGGTCAGGTAGGAGCCCAGCGTGATGGTGGCCCCCAGCGAGCCGTCAGCCGTGGCGAGGTTGGGCGTGAGGCGAAACACGTCCAGGCCCAGGGCGCGGGCCACGTTGCGTTCGAGTTCGCCCAGCACAAAGACGTTCAGGGCCGTCTGGAGGGCGCTTGTGCCCAGCGCGGCGAGGTTGGCGGGCAGGGCCTCTAGGTCCGGGACGCCGGTGGCGACCAGAGCGTACAGTTGCGCCTCGGTGTAGACCTGGCCGGTCGTGGGGTCGGTGCAGGCGCTTCCGGCAGCCGTGCAGCGGAGGGCAGTCCGCAGGTCAAGCACGTTCTCCCCATTCGGGAGGAGCCGGAATTCGCCCCTCACGTCCAGCGTGACGGGCACTCGCTGCCCGGTGGTGGCCGAGGGCACGGTGCCGCTGGCTGTAGCGGCGAAGGTGGGCAGCACGCCCTCGCCGGGGAAAGTGACCCGCCCCGTCTGCAGCGTGAACTCGTTCTCGCGCAGGAAGAGGGTACCGCGCTGCGCCAGGATGTCCCCGCGCAGAACGGGCCGCGCGCCGGTGCCCGAGAGCGTGAGGTTGCCGCTGAACTCGGCGCGGGCAAAGGCTTCGTCCACCCGGATGCCGTTGGGCGCCTGAATGGGGACGTCCTCAAACACGATCCGCTCCAGGAAGGGGCGAGCCGGGGCTGCGGCGGCCTCCGCCTGGGCCCGCGGGAAGGTCGTGTACTCGGGCGGGAGGGGACTGGGGTAGTCGTCGGTGGTGCGCCCGTTGGCGGAGGCCGCGGAACCGGTCACACTGCTTTCTCCGGGAGCGGGAATGGTGGCTGGGGCATCGACGCGCCCCAGCACCAGGCGCAGGAAGTTCGCCGCGCCGCTCACCCGGACAAGCTGCCCGTCGTCCACGGCGCGCAGGTCCGCATTCAGCACGCTTTCACGGGCGGAGATGGCCGCGAGCGGCAGGTTATACCCCCGCGCCGTCAGGGTGAGGTTGGGCCGGGGAGCGACGGTGCCCGTCACCCGCAGGCTCCCCGCCGGAAGACCGGGAGCCGCAGCGCTGAGGCTTTGGGCATCGAGCGTCCAGCGGCCCTCCGCCCCCTGTGCCAGGGTGACCGTCGTGCTTGGCAGCGCGCCCAGCGCCTGCGGGGCGAGCAGACCCGTGAAGGTGACCCGCGTGCTCGACAGCTTTCCAAGCGTGAGTTGCCCCTTGACGTCTACGGTGCCGTCACTGCCGACCGTGCCGCCCGTCAGGACGCGCCCGCTGGCCGTAAAGGCCCCGGAGTCGGGGAGGTCACCGCTGAAGGTGGGAATCTGGAGGCTGAGACCCGCCACGCTGCCCACGAGGTTTTGTGCGCGCAGCAGGCCGCGCGGGCGGTCGTAGGTGCCGGCAGCCGCCAGGGTCACGCTGCCCTTGAGGCTGGGCGTGAGTTCCGCCACGCCCGGAATCAGTCGCAGGACGGGGGTGAAGGTGGTGTCGGTGAACCGGGCCTGGAGGTCCACCCGTTCCCGCGTGTACCCGCCGCGCACATCCCAGGTCCCCGCACCCGCCAGCTGGATATTCACGTTGCGCAGTTCGCGCGCCGCGTAGTCCAGGGTGCCGGTGCCGGTGAGCGTCTCGGTGACGGCCCCCTCGCCCGTTCCGCTGGTGGCCGTGACGCGGATGCGCTCGGCGACCACGGTGGCGTTCCCCGCAAGGGGATCGGCCAGCGGCAGCGTGAAGCGCGCTGCGCCCGTGACCACGCCCTCACCGACTGCGGTTCCCGTGAAGGCCGCGACCACGGCCCCCAGGGGCAGCGCCTGCAACGTCGCTCGCCCGCTGAGGGTCCCGCCCGTGAGGGAGGCGAAGAAGTCCGTCTCGCCCAGGAAACCACGCAGCCGCCAGTCGCCGCCGACCAGCGTGCCTTCCACGCGGGCGCCGAGCGTCTTGAAGCCGATTCGTAGGGCAGGACTATTCAGGACGACCGTGCCGCCGCCGTCACTGATGTTCGCCTCGCCGTTCACGCGGCCCGCGAGGCCCGGCGCGACCTTTAGCTTGGCGACTTCCACGTTGTCCAGCAGGGCCCGTAGGTGGTAGCCCTCCTCGGTGGGGCGCACGTTGCCCAGCGCGGCCAGGGCGGGCAGCAGATCGGCCAGCCCACCCTCGCCGCTGACGCGCGCCTCGCCCATGTCGTTTCCGGCGGTGAGGTTGACCCCGAAGGTCTGCCCCCGCAGCGCCAGCGTGCCCGCGAGGCGCACGTCCTGGCCCAGCGCGCTGAGGGGATAGCGGGCTGCCGTGATCCCGCCCGTCAGCCCTGCCGGCCCCGAGATCACATTCGCGCTGAGGGTGCCGCCCTCCCGGGTGAGGGTGCCCGTCAAGTTTCCGGTCCAGCCGCCCTCGCCCCGCGCCGCATTCAGCCGCAGGACACCGGAGGGGAGCGCGGCGCTCGCCTGCACCCTTGGCCGTCCGCCCGCCAGGGTGACGTCCGCCGCGAGGTCCCCCGCGAGCGTGACGCCCAGGTAGGGCACGTCATAGGCCGTCGTGAGGTTCGTCGCGCGCGCGGTCACGCGCCCGTCGCCCGCCGCGGTGTTGGCGCTCCCGCTCACGGTCAGCCGCCCGCTCACGCCCTCTAGGCCGAGGCGCGCCAGGTCGAGGCCAGGCAGGTCCGGCCGCAGGATACCCCCGTTCCAGGTCACCCGGCCAGAGGTGAGGCCGTCCGTGACGTCCAGGTCAGCGGCCCGCAGGCTGGCTGTGCCCGCTGCGCGCCACTCGCCCCGCCGAACGCTCAGGGTGAGGTTGGGGTTGGTGAGCGGCCCGTTTGGCGTGACGCTCAGACTGAGTTCCGGGCGGCTGAGGGCCGCCGTGCCCTGCCACGTCCACTCGCCCCGCTCGTCCGGCCGCAGTTCCAGCACGCCGCTGGCGGAGGCGACGGGACCGTCGACCAGCCGCAGCTGCGCGCCGTCCGCGTTCGCCACCAGCCGGGCACCCGCCCCCAGCACTCCAGCCTCGCCCGTCACCAGGGGGTGTGCGAAGGGACCGGAGAAGCGGAGCCGCGCCGCGTCTGTCAGCACGCCTGCAGGTCCGCCGGCCACACGCGCCGTTCCGTGCCAGCCGGTGAAGGGATCGGCCTTCACGTCCAGCGTTGCCCGTAGGCCCTGTCCGGCCAGCGCGCCCTCCAGGCGCAGGGCTCGGGCCTGGGCGGTCGCGCGAACCTGGCCCGCGAGCACGCCGCGCGCCGCGAGCGTCAGGTCAGCGGTGCCGTTCAGGCTTGCCCGGCCCGTCACGCGCAGTTCGCTTCCCGCCGCGTTCGCGCTCAGCCCGTTCAGGGTGAGTGTCTGCCCTTCGAGCGTGGCGACGGTTTGGCCCGCCTGCGTCAGGGTACCGCGCAGCTCGTTCAGCGTGCCGCTCAAGGTTCCGGCCGTGTCCGTCAGCCGAACCCCGGCCACCTCCGCCCCACGTGTGCTCAGCGTTCCGCTGAGGCGTGGGGCGGCCAGCGTGCCGGAGAACGTGACGTCGGCTTGCGCGCTGCCCCGGCCACCCACGAGCGCGAGCGGCATGAGACGCAGTTGGCCCGACAGCGCGGGAATGAAGCCCGCGGCGGGCGTGAGGGTCAAGCGGCCCACGCCCAGCGCGCCCGCGCTCACCCCGTAGCTCCCCTGGCCGTCGCCCCGGAGCGTCACCGGGTCGGGAAAGCCCGGCAGGGTTGCGGTGGCGCTGCCGGTCAGGCGGGGCCACGCACCGCTGAGGTCCAGCCGCAGCGTACTGCCTCCTTGCCGGGCGGTGCCGTACACCCGCGCCTGAACCGTGCCCGCCGCGAGGTTGAGGTTGGTGGCGTCCGCGTACAGGAGACCCGCTCGGTCCTCGCCGCGCAGGCTGAGGCGGGCGTGTGCACGGGCATTTCGCAGCGGACCGGACAGGGTGAGCTGCGCCTCGAAGTCCTCGGTCGCCGCCGAAATCGCCCCGGTGACCCGCGGGTCCTCCAGCGGTCCGCTCAGGGTGAGGCTCCCGTTGACTCGTCCAGCGCCAAGCCCCCGCGCGTCCACGTCCTGCGCGGTCACGCGCACGCCCGCCGGGAGGGTTCCCTGTGCCCTCAGGACGCCGCCGCGCAGGCTGCCGGCAAGGGCCGTCTCCAGCACGTCCGGCTGCCCTGGTCGCCGCAGGTACGTGGCCTGCCCGTACAGGCTGAAGGGTCCTGCCGCCCCCTGCTCGCCCCGCAGGGCAAGCCGGCGCGCCTCGATTCGTTCCGGGCCGTGTGCCAGCGTGCCCGCTGCGCTCAGCGTGCCCGCGAAGGTCAGGGCGTCCACGTTCCAGCTGGGGGGCAGCAGCCGCGCGAGGCGCACGGGTTCGGCGCGCACCTGGGCCTCGTAACGGCCGCCCCGCAGCACGGCGCCGCCGGTCAGCCGCTCGCCCGTCAGGCGTACCGTGACGTCCCCCGCGCGGTACGTTGCGCCGAGCTCGCCGGTCAGGTCGCCGCCCACGTCGTTCAATCTGCCGGCAAAGGTCGCCTCCGGGCGGCTCCAGCTGGTGCCCGCCAGCGCCGCGCGACCCGTGGCGCGCAGTTCTTCCGGGCGGCCCCACAGCGCCCCCAGGTCCAGTGCGGTGAGGTCGAGGGTGCCGCCCGGCCTGAGCGGAAGGTCGGCGGGGAAGGCTCCGGCGAGGCGCGCCGAGCCGACGCGACCCGCCAGGGCGAGGGAGCCTGCCCCCGTCAGCGCCGCGTCCAGCACCCCGCCCGGCACAGTCCCGCTCGCGCGCAGGTTGCCCAGCCAGCCGCTGCGGGCATTCCAACCGGTCACGCCGTCCAGCCGCACGCGCGTCTCGCCGGAGAGGAAGGGCGCGTGAACGGTCAGGCGGCTGTCCTGCACCCCGCCGGGCGCCCCCGAGCCGAGCTGCCCGCGGGCGTACCCGGCGAGCGCCTCACCGCTGAGGTTAAGCCGCCAGTCGCGGCCCAGCAGCCGCGCCCTGAGCGCCGTGCCGCCCGCCTGAAGGCCGGTTGCCGCATTCGTCAGCGTGCCCTGTGCCCGCACGTCCGGCTTGGCGAGCGTGCCGAGCACCTGCGCGGTGTAGCTGCCGGGCAGAAGGTCCGTCAGCGTCGCCTTTGCACTCAGGCTCAAGGCGGGAAAGACCGGCCCGCTGGCCCGCAGCGTGCCCAGGGCGCCGGGCAGGGTGGCGCTGGCCCCCTGCACCCGCAGCACGCCGTTCGTGTACGTCGCGGGGACGCGGAAGGCGACCCCCGCCACCTCCCCACTCGCGTTCAGGCGCAGGTCGCCCAGCGTGCCGCTCACCGTCCCGCTGAGGTTGCCCGCCGTGCCCGCCAGGGGGTGGAGGTCGGGTGCGTCGAGGCGGCCCGTCACCCGCCAGCCCTGCGCCGCTCGGCCGAGGTTCAGGTTCAGGCTCGCCCCAGCCACCGCACCCTGTAGCGTCGCCGCCCCGTTCGGCCCGGTCAGCGCGCGGCCTACGGCGGTCAGGTCAAGGGAACGGCCCCCGTACGTCCCGGCCGCACGCAGCGTGAGGGTGCCCGCCGCATTCCCGCTGAGGGTCCCCCGCACGTCCCCGACGTTCAGCACGGCATTCGCTCGGGGATAGAGGGGACCGCGCACCTGCACGCCCAGCCCGGCGAGGTCGCTCGTGAGGTCCGCCGCGAGCTGGCCCCGCGCCAGCGTCACGCGGCCCACGGCCCGTTGCCCCGACGCCGCAAGATGAACGCGCGCTTGGCCGTCCGCCCGCTCGAAGTCGAGGCCGGGCACGGTGAGGTCCGCCGTCACGCTTCCTGTCGCCTCCAGCCAGAGCCCCAGGGCGCGGGCGTCCAGCACTGCGCCCTGCACGGTCAGGTCACGCCCGTCGTACCGCACGGGTATGCGGCTGCCGGGGTGGGTGAGTTCGGCGGCGGCGGTCACACGGCCTGGCCACTTCACCCACCCCTCCAGGTTCAGCGGCTCGCCCAGGTACCGCGCCCCACGCAGCGTCAGCGTGGCTCCAGCCGCGTCCACCTGCGCCCTGAGCTGCCCCGGCACCAGCGCTCCGCGCACGTCTGCGGGAAGCGCGGTCAGGAGGGGGGCGAGGTCCGCCGTCAGGGTGCCTTCCAGGTCGGGCCGCAGCGCCACGCGCCCCGTGACGGGACCGGTGGGCAGGGCGGTCAGACGCTCTCCCTCCCCCACGAGGCCCAGCGTGCCCGGCTGGCCGCCCAGCGTGTACCGCAGACCCGCGCGGCCCGTCCAGCGTCCCCCCGCGTAGGTCAGGTCACCGACCCGGACCCGCCCCCCGGTCAGCGAGGCGCTGAGCGGCAGCGTCTGCGGGGGCAGGGCCACGCCCGCGCCGCTCGGCAGCCCGCCGAGGCGCAGCGTTCCGTTCAGGTGCTTCGCGTCACCTGCCGCGCTCACCGTGAGGTACGGCCCGCTGAGGGCGACCCGCAGGTTCTCCAGCGTGCTGAGCCCCTTGAGCCCCCCACTCGCGCTCAGGGTCTGCCCTGCCACTTCGCCCGTGACGTTCACCTCCCCGTCCCGTGCGGTGAGGCGCAGCGGCCCGGCCCGCAGGTTCCCGCCCAACTCTCCCCGCGTCAGCGTGAGGGTGCCTGTCACCGGCTCGCTCGCCGCCGTCACGTTGATCCGCGCTTGTCCGCTCGCCTGCCCGAGGTCCAGCCCCGGCACCGTCAGACGGGCGCGAACAGTTCCGCTTGCCTCCACCAGGGGACGCAGCACCCGCGCGTCCAGCCGCGCGCCGCTCACCGTCAAGTCGCGTCCGTCGTACCGAACGGGAAGGCGGCTGCCGGGATGCGTCAGCGTGCCTGCCGCCGTGAAGCCGCGCGTCCAGCTCACGCGGGCGTTGAGGGTCAGCGGGTCACCGAGGTAACGGGTGCCCCGGCTGGTGAGCATGGCCCCGCCCGGGCTCAGGGTTGCCACCAGCTCGCCCGGTACGACCTCAGCCCGCACGGCCCCGGGCAGCAGCGGCAGGAGAGGGGAGAGGTTTGCGGTCAGGGTGCCGCCCAGGGCGGGGAGGAGCGTGACGCCCCCCGCCACGGGACCGGTGGGCAGGGCGACCAGCCGCGGCCCCTCGCCGAGTAGCCGCAGGGTGCCGTCCTGTTCGGCGAGCGCGTAGCGGAGGCTGAGGCCCCCGTCCCAGGTGCCCGCCGAGTACGTCAGATCACCGATCCTCGCCCGCGCCCCCGTCAGCGAGGCGGTGAGGGGGAAGGTCTGCGCGGGCAGGGTGAGGCGCGCCGTGCCTGCCCCGAAGGTCTGCGCCCGCACCCTTACGCTGCCGCGCAGGTTCGCCACCCCCCCTGTCGCCTGCGCCGTGACGTAGGGGCCGGTGATCCGCACGCGCAGGTGTTCGAGCGTGGCGGGCAGGACCAGCCGCCCAGTCGCCGTCACGCTGTGCCCAGCGATCTCGCCGGAGGTGTTCACCTGCCCGTCCCGCGCGGTGAGGCGCAGCGGTCCGGCGGTCAGGTTCCCCGAAAGCCGGCCTTCCCGCGCCGTGAGGTCCCCTTGCAGCGCCTGCCCCGCGAGCGTCAGGCCGCGCGAGCGCACGTCGAAGTTGGAAAAGCCGCGCAGGGTCACGCGGGCGCTGCCTCCCGCGCCGTCGAACACGTCCACGGTGCCCTGCGGAGCGAGGCCGGTGCCACGCACCCGCCCGTCCACGTACAGGCCCGCGACGGGACCGCGCACGCGCAGGTCGTAGCGCCCCGCGGGAAGAGCTGCCCTGCCGGTGGCGCGCAGGCCCTCGTCGTCGGTCAGCACCACGTTCAGGTTCTGCCAGGGGCCCCGCAGGCTCACGGTGTACTGGTCGAGCACGCCGCTCGCGTTCACGCTGCCCCGGAAGTGCTGAGGGTCGGGGCCGGGAGCCCAAGTGGCCTGACCCCGTACGCGCCCCGTTTGCCCGAACGCGGTGAGGACCTGCTCTCCGGACACGGCAAGCAGACCGGTACGCGCGTCGTACCGCACGTTCAACCCGCCCCAGATGCCGCTGGCGCTGAGGGCAGGCGTGAGGGTGCCTGCCAGATTCACCGCCTGCCCCGGAAGCGTCACGCCCGCAAAGGAGAGTTCGCCGGTGCGGCCCGTGAGCCGTGCTCGGAGGTTTCCGTATTCGCCGCTGAGGGCCGCGTTCAGCGTCTGTCCCTGCCAGGTGGCCGAGCCGCGCGCCGCAACCGAGGGGTATACCTGCCCGGCGAGGCGCGCGGCCGCCCCGTCAAAGGCTCCCGTGAGGTCGGCGCGGATGGTCCCACCCACTCGCGTGAGCGTGCCGCGCACCTCTGCCCCCGCTGCCGCCGCGTTAACCTGCGCCGTCCCACCCCGTCCAGCGAGGGCGAAGTCGAGCGTGCCCGTGAGGTCGTCCACCCCCAGCAGGGGCCGCAGCGCCGCGAGGTTCACCCGGCCGGTCACGTCCCAGCGTTCGCCGTCGAGCACGCCCCGCGCCGTCTCACCGGCCGTGCTGAGCGTGAAGCGCACGCCGTCCCCCACGCTCAGCACGCCCCCGATCTCCGCGCCCTGCACGCGCGCGGTGGTGGGAAAGCCCCGTGTGAGGCGGGTCTCCGCCAGGACGGTCACGCCGCCCGCCCCCGCCGTTCCGCGCAGCCGCGCGACGTCACCCAGCCCGGTCGCCGTGAGGTCAAAACCGTTTCCGGTCGCGGTGAGGGTGCCCACCGCGCTCAGGTCGTTCCTCACGGTGGCCGTGCCGTTCACCCGCACGCCGCCGGTCACCGCCAGGTTCCGCGCCTCCAGCGTGAAGGTGTCGCCGCGCCAGGTCAGGCGCTGCTCTCCCGGCGTAAAGGTGCCGTACTGCTCGCGGTAGTTCAGGACGAGTGGCCCGCGCAGCGTTTCCGAGAGACCCGGCACATCCGCCGCTACGGTGCCGCGCACGTCTCCACCCGTTAGGTCCAGCGTGCCCTGTCCGCTGAGCGTGAGGCCCGCGCCGCTGAGGTTCCGCGCCGTCCAGGTGCCCCGGAAGTGCCGATCGAGATCGAGCCCCACGGGGCCGAGGTCGGCCTTGAGCCCGTCCCGGTTCAGCCGTACGGTGCCTGCCAGCGCGAAGGGGCCGGCTTCTCCCTCGGTCACGGCGGCCCGCAGGTCGCCCGGTGTGCCGCTCAGGGTCACCCGCGCCCGCGCCGCCCCGTAGGTGGGATTCAGGGTGGCCTGGAGTTCGCGTGTCTCCAGCGCGTAGCTGCCCTGCAGGGATCCGCCCAGACCCGCGCCGCTGAGGGTGAGCACGTTGCGCGCGTCTAGCTCTCCCCGCAGGTCCAGCGGCTTCCCGGCGAGGTCGCCCGTCCACTCGACCCACCCCTCACGGCCAAAGGCCCAGCGGCCCCGCAGCACCTGCTGCCCAGCGAGGGCCGTTTGCGCGCTCAGGGCGAGATCGTTCGTCTGACCCGCGCCGCTGCCCGTCGCGTCGCGGCTCAGGTAGGTGTACTCCGCCTTGAGGTCGCGGAAGGGCACGCCCGCGATTCGCCCGGTGGCCTTCCCGTTCGCTTTGACGCGGACGGTGCTCCAGCCGCCCGCCGTGACGCGCAGTCGCAGGTCACCCGTGCCCGTCGTGCCCAGCGCCTGCGCCAGCCCCGCCACGGTCGGTGTGGCCTCGGCCGTGACGGTCCAGTGTTTTGCCTGTAGGTCTACGCCGCCCCGCGCGGTGACGGGGCCCTTCCACCCGCGCCCCACGAGGTTCAGCGTGATGTCGTCTCCGCGGTGCAGGGCTGTTCCCGAGATGTCCTGGACGGTCACGAAGCGGGCCTGCGGCACCCGGAGGCTGCCCCCCGTCAGCCGCAGGTCGCCGCGCACCGGGCCGTCTCCCAGCACGTAGCGGCCCGTGATGCGCCCGCCCGTCACCCCCGGCCAGTAGTGGTTCAGAACCCGCGCGTCGGCGCTGAGGTCCAGCACGAAACGGTTTCCTGCGGCGCCCTCCTGCACGGCCACGTCGGCCTGGAGTTCGCCTTCCGGGGTATGCCCCCGCACGGCCAGCGTGCCCTTCTCGCCCCGGGTCACCCGGAAGCGGCCGTTCGGCAGGTTGACCCCCGAGCCGTCCACCTTCACGCGTGTCTCCCGCACGTCCAGGCCGGACAGCACGACCTTCCAGCCGCCCGCGCCTCCCGCTTCCCCACCGCCGCCCAGCAGGTCCCGCAGGCCCAGCGTCACGTCCGCACCCGAGAGGGCCACGTTGAGCCGTACCGTTCGGTGCCGCAGGTCCACGCCCGCGACGCTCACCCTCGCCCGCTTGGCGGTGCCCGAGACGCCCGGCAGTTCTACCTGGACCTCCCGCAGGCCCGGAGCCCACAGCGGCCCGTGCACCTCCTCGGCGCGGAGGCGGGTTCCCTCGCCGCTCACCCGCTCCAGCACCCAGCGGCCCAGCAGGGCAGGGGCAAACCACGCCGCGAGGCCCAGCAGCGCCGCCAGGACGAGGATGACCCACGGCCAGCGCCGGGCTGGGGGGCGATGTGGAAACCGGTTGGGGCGGGGCGTACCGGTCACTCGCGGTCCGCTCCGCAGAAGAAAAGGGCGGTCGGCACGGGTTGGGCGGGCATCCCCCCCACTCTACCGCCCCGTGGGTGAGCGCCCAGCCGAATTCCTCACCTGACCGTCAGAAAGGCGCCCTGGACCCGCTAGCATGGCCGTATGCGTCTCACCGCTCTTGTTTCCGGCACCGTGCAGGGAGTCGGGTACCGCCGTTACGTTCAGCGTCACGCCCGCGATCTCGGCCTGACCGGGAGCGCCGAGAACCTCCTGGACGGCCGGGTGGAGGTGGTGGCCGAAGGCCCCCCGGAAGCCCTCGACCGCCTGCTGCACTGGTTGCGCCGCGGTCCCCCCCATGCCCAGGTCAAGGACGTGCAGACCCAGTACAGCGAGGCGACCGGCTTGCAGGACTTCCACGTGTACTGAGCCCCGCCGCATTCCGCTCAGGTCTGCCTCGAGAGCGGCTCAGTCTTCTCCTCAGGCTTGGTCGGCCGGTCTTGGGGCGTGCGGACCTGGTAGTAGCGTTTGAGTGTCTGGCTGAGGCCGCTGAGGCCGGGGAAGAGGGTTCTTTCCGTGATGTTGGACTGGTCGAGCTTGTCGCGGACCTCCCACTTCAGCTCGGCGGGCAGAATCACCTTGCGGTACGTTTGGGGGCGTTCGACCAGCCAGTCGTCCAGCGCGGCATCGGGGCTCGAGATCAGCGAAAAGAGTGCCGCCTGCTGCACGATCCGCTCGTCCAGCGAGGGCGGCTCCAGAAAGAGCAGGAAGGGCTGCTCGGCTTCGCCTTCCAGGTCTTCCAGCCAGCTGAGGTCAAAGGTGGGCAGGTGTTCGGTGTCCCGCGGTTGACGCTGCCGCGAGTAGGCAGCGAGCATGTCCACCGTGAAGACGCCTGCGCCCTCCTGTTCCAGGATCGCGCCCAGGGGCGGGGGCAGCGCCCGGTTGGTCTCCACGAAGTTCACCATCCAGATCACGCCGTCTTGGTCGTAGTCCTTTTCTTGCGCGGTCGCGAAGTGTAGGGCCACCAGCGGTGAGGACGTCCAGTCCAGCAGCCGGGTGGGCAGGCCGTGATGCTGCCCCACCGCGAGCCAATACCACGACAGGTCACGGTCCACTCCGCTCTTGTGGGCGTATTTGCGAAAGTTGCGCAGCAGGTGCCGCTCGACCTCGCGGATGTCGCCCCCCAGCCGTTGCAGCGTGGTCGTCAATTTGGCGTCTGCCCGTCCCTGCCCGCGAAACACGAACGGCGACCGGAAGCGGTGTAGGCCCGCGTTCCAGGACTCTCCGTACAGCACCTCGTGCAGTTCGGGCCACGACGATACCCGGATTTCCTTCATGGCCCCAGGGTAAGCGAGGCGACAAAGGACGGCAGAAACGGTGAAAAAAGCCTGATGGTTGAGCTGCTGGGTCCCCGTGCCCGTGCCGCGTGAGTAGGCCCGTAAAGGCTCTCACAAGGCCGCCGCCGCTGGGAGCCGGGTAAGGTAACCGCATGAGCATCAAGGACCAGTTCACCCCGGAAGAGTGGGTTCAGGTGATGACCGGCCCCGGCCGGGTCGGGGCGGCGGTGGTCGCGGCGAGCCCCAGCGGCGTGACCGGCCTGGTGGCAGAAGCCCGTGCCCTCGCCGAGGCCATTCGGGAACAGGTGAGTGCCCAAGGCCGCACGCCCCTGCTGGAGGCGATGGCCGCCGACCTGCTGGGGACGCCCCCCGACCCGAGCACCCTCGCGCAGGAGGAACGCCCCCGCACCATGGAAGAGGCCCGCGCCCGCAGCATCGAGGGTGTGCGTCAGGCCGTGTGGTTGGTGGGCAGCAAAACCAGCCCCGAAGACGCGGCCGCCTACCGCCGCCTGCTGTGGACCGTCGCCGAGCGCACCGCCCAGGCCGCCAAGGAAGGCGGCTTCCTGGGCATCGGCGGCGAGCAGATCAGCGATCAGGAACGCGCCGTGCTGGACGAGTTGCGCCGCGTGATTGGCCTGGAGACGGGCGCGGGCAGCGTGACCGTCACCCACGAGACGCCACCCGCGACCTCCTAGGACGGTAGGGAACACGTCCCCTCAAAAGGCACAGGGCCGCCCCCGCGAGCGGCCCTGTGTGCTCCCGGAGGTTCAGCCCTTGACGGCTCCCGCTGTGAGGCCGGAAACGATATTGCGCTGAAACACCAGCACGAGCACGATCAGCGGAACGGTCACGATCACGCTGGCCGCCATGATCTGCCCAAAGGGATTCTCGTACTGGGTCGCGCCGCTGAAGTTGGCGATGGAGACCGGCACGGTCCTCGCCGTGTTGTCGGACGTGAAGGTGAGCGCGAACAGGTACTCGTTCCAGGCATTGATAAAGGCCAGCAGGCCGGTCGTGACCAGGGCGGGCGTCATCACCGGCAGCAGCACGCGAAAGAGGGTCTGGAGCGGCGACGCGCCGTCTACGTAGGCGGCTTCCTCCAACTCGGTGGGAATCTCACGCACAAAGGCGGTCAGCGTCCAGACTGTAAAGGGCAGGGTAAAGATCATGTACGACAGAATCAGGCCGCCCCAGGTGTTGTACAGGTCGAAGGTGCGGATCATGGTGTACAGGCCCGACAGCACCGCGATCTGCGGAAACACGCTCACGGCGAGAATGATGTACATCAGGATGGTCTTGCCCTGAAAGCGGAACTTGCCCAGCGCGTAGGCGGCGAGTGCCGAGAGCAGCAGGCTGAGGATCACCGTGCCGGTTGCGACAACGACGCTGTTCAGCAGGTTGCGCCCGAAGGGCTGACCCGCAAAGACGTCGCGGAAGTTCTGCCAGGTGGGCACGGTGGGAAACCACTGGAGGGCCTCGCTGGAGAGCCGCGCCGGTCCGGTGAGGCTGGTCTTGATGGCCCAGTAGAAGGGGAACAGCACGTAAAAGAGGACGATCAGCGCGACCACCCAAAAGGCGATCAGCGTGAGGATGCGAACCGTTGGATTCTTGGAGTTCATGGCGCGCCTCCTCAGTCGAACTTCACGCGCAGGCTGGTGACGTAGATGGCCGTGAACACCATGATGATCAGGAAAATGAGAACGCTGATCGCGCTGCCGAACCCGAACTGCGAATTCAGAATGAGTTCCTGCCGAGCATAGATGCTCATGGTGATCGTTTCGGGGGCATTCCCCTTCACGATGTAGGGCATGTCAAAGACGCGCAAGGCGTCCAGCGTACGAAAGATCAGCGCGACCAGCAGCGCAGGCGTGAGCAGCGGCAGCGTCAGCCGCCAGAACTGCGTCCAGGGCGAGGCGCCGTCCACATCGGCAGCCTCATACATATCGCTGGGGATGGTCTGAAGTCCCGCGAGCAGCAGCAGCGCCATGAAGGGCGTGGTCTTCCACACGTCCACCGCGATCAGGGCAGCAAGCGCCGTGTCGGGGTTACTCAGAAAGGATTGCCCGGTTTCCAGCAGGCCCAGGCTTTGGCCCCACTGCGAGATGATGCCGAAAGAATCGTTGTACATCCAGTTCCACATCTGGGCGCTCACCACAGTGGGAATCGCCCAGGGCACCAGGATCGCCGTTCGCAGGAGACCGCGACCCTTGATCTTGGAGTTGATGATCAGGGCAAAGGCCAGCCCCAGGACCGTCTCGAGCAGAACGCTGCCGACCGTAAACTTCACGGTGTTCCACACCGCTTGCCACCACTCGGGAATCTGAAGGACGCCCAAACCGACGCCCTCTTCGGTGGTGTACCAGTAGTTGCCCAGCCCGATCCACCTTGGCGCAGGGTCTTGCAAGATGTTGTACTCGGTAAAGGAGAGATAGATGGTGCGCAGCAGCGGGTAGCCGGCGACCGCAGCCAGCACGAGCAGCATGGGCACCAGCAGCAGCAGGGCGACGCGCACGCGGCTGGCGTGCAGGCCACGGCTACGCCGAACGGCCGGGCGAGACGAGGTGGGGGTGGTGGTCATGCGCAAGCCTCCGGAAAGGAAAAAGAAGTGCCCCGCGGGTGGGGGCACTTGCGGCACAGGGAACAGCGCCGGTGACGGTCTGCCCCGTGTTTACCAGCCGCGGCCCTTGATGCGCGCGAGCTGGCCTTCAAGCGTCTTGAGGGCTGGGCCCGGGGCGCTCTTCTTGGTGAGCACGTTGTAGACGGCGGTGCTAAAGGCGTCACTGACCTGGTTGTACTTGCTGCCGGTCACCGTGGCGGGACGCGCGACCGCGTTGGTAAACACCTCGTACAGGCTCCCGAAGAAGGGCACGGCCTTGAGCACCTGCGGGTCCTTGTAGAGAGCAGCGATCGTGGGGTTGTAGCTCGCCTCGATGGCGCGGCGCTTCTGCTCCTGCACGCTGGTCAGGTACTGCACGAGCGAGGCCGCCTCCTTGGGATACTTGCTGTAGGCATTGACGGCAAGCTGCCAGCCGCCCAGGGTTGCCGCCGGCTTGCCGCCGGGGCCAGCGGGCAGCGCCGCGACGCCGACCTTGCCGCGAATGGGGCTGTTGGCCTCCTGCGCGAGGGCGTAGGCGTAGGGCCAGTTGCGCATAAAGGCCGCGTTCCCCGCCTGCCAGACGTTGCGCGCCTCCTCCTCGCCGTAGGTGGTCACCGCGCTGGGGGCAACCGTGCCCACCAGACCCTGAATCGTGCGCAGGGCCGCTACGGCCTTCTCGTTGTTCACGGTGATCTTGCCGGCAGAGTCCACAATCGTGCCGCCGCCAAAGGAGTTGATCCACTCCAGCGCGTCGCAGGTCAGGCCCTCGTAGTTCTTGCCCTGGAAGACAAAGCCCACGAACTTGGGGTTATTCTTGCGCTCGCCGGCCTGAATCTTTTGCGCCATGGTGGCGAGTTCGTTCCAGGTCTTGGGCGGGCCCGCGTAGCCGTACTTCTTCAGCAGGTCGGTGCGGTAGTACAGCACGCCCGCGTCCGTGAAAAAGGGCATCCCCACCAGCTTGCCGTTCACCGTGTTGTTCTGCACGATGGCCGGGAAGTGGCGGTTAATCTCGGCCTGCGGGATGTACTTTTTGAGGTCGAGGAGGTGCTGGCTGATCAGGCCCGGCCACACCACGTCGATCATGTACACGTCGACGTCCGGCGATTTGGCCCCCAGCTGCTGCTGGTACAGCGCCAGACGCTGGTCGGTCTCCTTGGGCACCTGCACCAGCTTCACGGTGTTCCCGGTCTGCTTGGCCCAGGCGTTCGCCCCCTTCTGGCACTCGTCGTACCCCTGCCCCACACTGTCACAGGCGAAGGTGAGCGTGACGGCGTTCGCCTGGGCACCGAGCGCGAAGGCGGCCGTGAGGCTGGCGATGGCAATGGCGTGTTTCATGCATCCCCCTTGGGGCCATGGCAGGCCCAGTGATGGTTGTACGGAAGCGATTCCAACAAACGAGCAGACGGTAGGTGCAGGCTACACTGCGGGCTTGGCCCTGTCAATCGGAGGAGGTCCGCTGAGCAGCGCCCAGCGCGTAGCTGGCGTCACGGGTGCCGCTTCCCTGCTTGACCAGATGCCCCTCGAGCACCAGGCGCCGCAGCACCCGCCACGCCTGCTGGGGGCTGAGGCCACAGGCTTCGCGCAGCTCGCGGTTGCGCACTCGGCCCTGCTCCCGGGCCAGGGCCAGGGCTGCGGCACGCACCTCGGCCAGGGTGGGCGCGCCGGGGTCGAGTGCGCTGCGGCGCGCCCGAGGCGAAGCGGCGGGCTGCGATCGGGGTCGTTCTCGGCCCAGCGCGCGCCGAACCTCCTCGCTGAGGGTATAGGCGATGCCGCGGCCCACCCCCGAACGAACGATCAGGCCGTGCTCTTCCAGACTGCGCAGCAGCCGGGGGGTGCGGTCCTCGGGAAGCTGTAGGGCGCGGGCCAGGGCCGCGCGGGTCGCCTCGCCCTCCCGGGCCAGCAGCGAGAGCACAATGAGCATATCCAGCGAGAGGGTCTGCATCTCTTCCTGCTTGCGGGCCACGAAGCGCACGAACTCGGCGTCGAAGCCCGGCGAATGCAGGGTCAGGGTGACCGCGTCCGGGTAGGTGGTGTACTCGGGGGGCTCTTTGCCATGTCGCAGCAGAAGCCCGTACATCTTGTCCACCCCCACGCCGGCCCGTTCCACCAAGCCCAGTCGAGCAAGCCCCTCGGCGAGCAGCGGGTTGCGGCGCTTGGGTTGGTGCCGCAGGATGTTGCCCGGCGTGATGCCGCCGGGGAGCCCGCCCGGGTTCATGATCTCCAGCCGGTCGGGGTAGTGATGGACATGCACGGCGTCGCGCAGGGTGTAGTCACGGTGCATCAGCGCGTTGAGCAAAGCTTCGCGGTACACGGCCTCGTCCTGGTCCCAGACCTCGATGCGAAAGAGGCCCACCTGCACCGGCGTGAAGCGGTTGCGGGCCTGAATCAGCTCGGCCAGGCGGCTCAGGAGCGCGGGAATGGGGCGCAACAGGTCTTCCCGGAACTGGAACTCCACGTCGGGGGTCTGGTGGTGGTAGAAGCAGACTTCTGCCTGCGGGACATGCGCCTTGAGGGCCGCCGGGGTGCCCGCGAGCAGGATCGCGGCCAGCGTGGGCCGCAGCGCCCCGCCGCTGGGCACCAAAAGGCCCAGTTCACGCAGAAAGTCCAGATCCGGGAGGTGCGACAAGCCGCCCTTGTGGCCCAGCCCCCGCAACCGCGCCACCTCGTGCGGATCGAGGTCGGCCAACGAGGCGTCGGGCGGCACCACCGCCGTGTAGTCCTGCTGGGGGGCAGGCTCGCTTTCGGCGGGCGTCACCGGCACGAGGTGGGTGCCGTTCCAAGCGAGCACCGCCCCGTCCGGCGCGGCCAGCACGTAGGGTGCTTGCGGCACGAACACGGCGAGCACCTTGCCGCCGCCCGGCTGCCGGTGGTGCTGCACGTTCACGGTGAGCCGTCCGCCCGACAGCTCGAAAATCGCGTGCGTGACCATCAGGGGATGCAGCTCCCCCGCATCGCGCTCACCTGGGGCTTGGGTGGGTGGTGCGCCCACCAGCACGGTTCCGCCCCGTGCGTTGGCCAGCCCCACCGCGTACCGCGCGAGCTCCTGCGGCGTGACGTCGAGCGGCAGATGCACGCACGACGGCCCCGGCGGCGGCAGCACCCCCAGCGGTGAGATCGCGTCGACCGAATCAGACGTCACGGGGAGGAAGTATACGGGGGGCACAGGCGGCTGTCACCCGGTCGGGGGCGTGCCTTGCGCCTGTTGGGTGGCCCAGAAGCGCTCCACTCCACAGACCTTTCCCTGGTCGTCGAGCCACACGAGCGCGGTTCGCGCGCCGATTCCCCACAGCACGGCGGCCTGACCCCAGGCGGCACCCCAGGCCACGGCCTGATGCAGGCGGGCCGTGGGGATCAGCAGGGCCTCCTCACGCCACATGCCCTCACCGTTGTGGGCAGGAAGCGGTGAGAAGCCCTCGGCCTGAATGCGGGCCAGCAGCTCGGCAGCGGCGCGGGTGTTGGCCTGGTCGCTCGCTGGCTGGCCCCCCGGGTTCCAGGCGGTGACGACGGCCCAGGTTCCGCGGGCCCAGGAGGGAGCTTTTCCCCGCTGTGTCGCCAGCCGAAAGCGTTCGTGGGCGGTGCCGTAGGTGGCGGCATGAAAAGCGGCACGAAGCTCCTTCACTGGGCGCGCAGGACGGTCGCCTCGATATTCAGCACCCGAAGGTTGCCAAAACGCAGCGCCAGCTTCACGTGCTGACCGGTGCGAAAGTCGCCACTCACCGCGATTCGGTAGGGCGTTTCCGTGCCCAGCCGCAGGGTGCCGGAAAGGGGAATAGCCTGGACGGCGGTGCAGCGCGGCGTGCACTTCAGGAGGCGGGCACGTCCCCCGGCGCTCCATACGCCGGTCAGCTCGTCCCCTGCGCCCGCCGTGATGTGGCCCTCCAGGACCGCGCCCCCAAAGGAGGGCCGCAGATTCACCGCCGCCACGGGTGGGCGGGCCGCCGCCGCCCCCAGCAGGAGGAGGAGCGCCGCCCAACGAACGCACCTCATGCGGTTTCCTCCTGGTCACGCTCCTCGGGGTTTTCTTCTGCCACGTCCACCTCCGTCTTCATCAGTTCCCGCAGAACACTGGTCGCAAAGCTGCCCTTGGGAAGCGTGAGGGCCACGGTGTAGCCGTCCTCTTCGGGACGAACCTCCGCGTCCTCCAAAAAGACGCGCGTCAGGCGGCGGTCACCCCGGCGTGAGGCGAAGAGTTCAGGCGTCAGCCCAAAGGTGGACAGTGCCTCCCGTTCGAGTTCGCCCGCGTCCCGCGTCAGCGGCTTCACCTTTTTCCCGAAGAGGGTTCCGGTCGCGCTCACCTCGCCCCGCTGCGCGCGGGGGGACTCGGCCGCCGCGTCCTCCACCAGAAAAACGCCCCCAGTGTCGTGCTTTTTGGCCATATCGCCCACCAGTAGGCGGTCAAAGAGGCCGCGCGCGAGGCGCAGGCTCAGAAAGCGGTTAAACACCAGGCTCTGCACGCTCGTCGTGAGAAGGCGCCGCACGCGGGGATCGCGCAGCCGGGATTCGCCGCGCAGCACTTTCAACCCTTCCTCCG
This sequence comes from Deinococcus sp. YIM 77859, assembly GCF_000745175.1. Lineage (NCBI taxonomy): Bacteria > Thermotogati > Deinococcota > Deinococci > Deinococcales > Deinococcaceae > Deinococcus > Deinococcus sp. YIM 77859. The sequence continues at coordinate 1,089,078 of NZ_JQNI01000002.1, read as the reverse complement.
CATTCAGGCCGCGCAGCCCAAAGCGTTGCGGCCCGAAGTAGTTCGGCACGCCCCGTGCCCTCAGCAGGGCGAGCGTGGCCGCCGCCTGGTCTGCGGTTCCCGCCGCGTTCCGCACCCGGATCACGAAGCGGTTGCCGCGCAGGTGCCCCAGCCCCAGCTTGTTGCTGTGCCGCCGCGTCTCCAGGATCCGCACGCCCGTCAACGCGAAACGGCTGAGCCGCGCCTCGTAGCGGGCGGGCAGGCTGAGCCACTGCGTCGTGACCGCGTGGCGGTCCTTGAGTCCGGCGACGCCGACGTCCCGGTCCCGCACGCCCAGTTGTGCGCTCAGCTCCCGGACCACCTGCGCGGTGGTGTGTCCCCGCTTCTCCACAAGCAGATACAGGTGCTCACCCTCGCCGGAGGGCAGGTAGGCGGGCACCTCCTCGACCCGGAAATCCTCCGGCGCCGCTCGCAGCTGTCCGCTCGTTCCCGGGGTATCTGTCAGCAGTTCCAGCGCCGACCACTCGAAAACCAAACTCACGATGCCTTCCACCATACGCCAGGCGAAGGAACCGCGAAACCCTTGACCCCCTGCGCTGCCCCCTCAATTCAGAATCCGGCGGTCCGCATACACCTGGGGTGTCCAGTCGGCGCGAAAGAGGCGGGGTTCACCGCTACGGGAGCCCGTGACATACCAGACGCGGATGCCGCCCACGTGCTGGGGAAGGGGCAAGAAAGCACTCTGGCCGCTGCTCAGCGTGTTCAGGGGGCTGCCGCCCTCATCGCGAACGCGCAGCCAGGCGTTCATGCCCGAGGGTGACCACCCGGCCAGGCGCAGAGGCACCTTGGAGACGTTGACCAGCCGGGCGCCCCGTTCGGTCACGGTCACGCTGAGATCCGGCCATTCCGGCTGCTGCACTGGGCCAAAGCGAATCTCCAGCCCAAGCGGGTGGGCGGGACGACGGGTCCGGTAGAGCGCTGCGGAGAGCCCCCCACCCAGCCCGGCGAGCAGCGCCATCAGGGCGAGGGTGACAGACGGCGCCGGACCGCCCTGCACGGCGAGGAGGACGAGCAGCAGGAGGCCACTCAGCATCCCGACGAGCGGCCACGCCAGGGAGGGCCGCTCCCGCGCGGGCCGAAAGGCAGCGGGCCAGAACTCGGCCAGCAGCAGCAGGGCCGCGCCCACGCCGAACAGCGCGGGCACCTCCAGCGGCGGCGTCAGCCAGAGGAGGCCTAGGCCCGGCACCGCCCACCACGCGACCTGCGGCGCCCAGCCCTGCCGGGCCTCGTGCGCCACCCGCCACAGCCAGTAGGCAGCGATCAGGGCCAGGCTCAGGGCGTAGGGAAGGGTCACCTCGCTGCTGGGGGTCAGGGTCCACGGCGCAGCCACGGCTTAACCTTCCCCCCCGGGTTGCTCCGGCTGGCCGTGGCGCGCCACCTCAAAGGCGAGGTGCCCGAGTTCGTCGCGCAGCAGCCCTTCCCAAGCGGTTCGCACGGCGTTCAAGCTGCCCGGCAGCGCGAACAGCAGGGTCTGGCCCGCGAGCCCTCCCACCGCTCGGGACAGCATCGCGGCGCCGCCCACCTCGCGGTAACTCAGCATGCGAAAGAGTTCCCCAAAACCCGGCAGAGGCTTGGTGATCAAGGACTCCACCACCGGAATGGTCACGTCCCGCCCGGTGATGCCCGTGCCGCCGCTTGTGATGACGATGGTCGCGTCTCGCAACAAGCCCGTCAGCGCTGCGCGGATGGCGAGCGCGTCGTCCCGGACCACCGCGTAGCCCACCACCTCGTGTCCCCCCGCGCGCAGCTCGGCCAGGAGGAACTGGCCACTGGTATCCGTCTGCGCCGTGCGGGTGTCGCTGACCGTCAGGACCGCGGCCCGCACGGACCGGGGAGCGGCGGCATGGTGCGGGGTGGTTGGGGCAGGCGAGCGGTCCGTCATGCCCGGCACAATACTCCCAGCGGCGGGCGGGGGGCGTGGACAGGCTCACGGTCCACGCGCGGCGGTCCGGTGTCTGCGTGAGCCTTCATGTGCCCCGCTTATACTTGCCCCCGTGATGCCCATCGGCCCCTACGTGGCCGCCCGTGAGCTGACGGGCCAGCGGCCCCCCGGTGCGGTGCGGACGCTGCGCGCCACCGACCGCCTGACCGGTATGCCGGTGCTGCTGCACGTGTTGCCGCACGCCGTTCCCCTGCCCGAGTTGCCCCACCACCCGGCCCTGCTGTCTCCCAGCGAGGGCGGCATCGCGGGGGACACGGCCTACGTCGTGACCGAGTTGCCCCCGCACGCGCACCCTGTGACTGATCCCCTGCGTGCCGCGCGCGGCGCCCTGGCTGGCCTCGCCGCCCTGCACGCGGCGGGGCTGACCCACGGCGGCATAGACCTGCCGCAGCTTTGGGAGGTGAATGGACGCGTGAGCCTCGCGGGGGCGGGCCTTCCCTGGGAGGGCGAACGCTCGCCCGCCGCCGATCTGCGCGACTTGATGAGCACCCTGGAGGCGCTGGGTGGCGTTCCCCCCGCCCTGCGGGCAGCGCCCAGCGATGCCAGCGCCCGTGACCTTCTTGCCCGCCTGGACGCGCCCGAGACCCCAGAAAAGCCGCTTGAGACCAGCGGCGCGAGCCCCCCGCGAGAGCAGGCGAGGGAGGGCAGCGAGCCCGCGCCGGAGCCCCCCCCCGCCGCCGAGACGGTCTCCTTCGCGGTTCCGGGGGGAGAAGACACCCCTCCCCAGACCAAGGCGGGGCGGGTGCCCCCCCGGCGCGTTTCCGGCGATCCCGTTCGCATCGCCTGGAACCCGGACGGTACCCGGCGGGTGGTCAAACCTGACCGTGAGGCCCGCTCCGCCCCCCGCCGCGCCCCCGGCGGGCTGCTGCCCGTGCTCGCCCTCGTCCTGCTGCTGCTGCTGGCCGCTGCCCTGTGGGTCTGGCGAACGGTCGCCACGCCACAGAGGAGCACGGCGGGAGCCGCTGTGGCGGCCCAGTCCTGCTGCGACGTGCGCTTCACGGTGCAGGGAGACGCCACCGTTCCCGTACGCCTCAGCCTTATCACAGCCCCGGAGGGCGTGCAGGTGAACCCGGACGCGGTCCTTGGCCGCGCTCCCGGCACCGTGCGCCTTCCCAAACCCGGGACCTATACCCTGCGGGTCGCGGCCGAGGGCTACACGCCGGGAACGGTGACGGTCACTGTACCGACGGCGGTACCGGTCCAGATTGCCCTGACGCCTTGAGCGCCCCGGGGAAGGCCCCCTGCGCGGCGCAGCCCCCGACATGAGACAATTCCCTTCGTGAGCATCGTCATCCTCGACTTCGGCAGCCAGTACACCCGTCTGATCGCTCGGCGCTTTCGTGAACTTGGTGCCTACAGCGTGATTCTGCCGGGTACGGCGAGCCTGGAGCGCATTCAGCAGGAACATCCGCGGGGCATCGTGTTGTCGGGCGGCCCCAGCAGCGTGTATGACGCCAGTGCCCCGCGCCCGACGCCCGGAGTGCTCGACCTTGACGTACCCATTCTGGGCGTGTGCTACGGCATGCAGTTTCTCGCGCACGAGGCTGGCGGCGACGTGCGGCGGGCCGGGAAACGCGAGTACGGCAAGGCGGACCTCACCCGCTACGGCGGCGAGCTCTTCGCCGGCATTCAGGGTGAATTCGTCGCCTGGATGAGCCACAGCGACTCGGTGACGCGGCTGCCGCAGGGCTACGAGGTGATCGCCGAAACCGCGGATACACCCGTCGCGGGGATCGAGAACGCCCAGACCCGCCGCTACGGGGTGCAGTTTCACCCCGAAGTCGTTCATACCCCCAAGGGCGGTCAACTGCTGGCGAACTTTCTGGCGATTTGTGGCGTGGCGCGCGACTGGAACGCCGAACACATCGTCGAGGAGCTGATCGAGGACGTGCGGCGGCAGGTGGGCAACGGCCGGGTGCTGCTCGCGATCAGCGGCGGCGTCGACTCCTCCACGCTGGGCCTGCTGCTGTCCCGCGCGATCGGTGACCGCCTGACCGCCGTCTTTATCGACCATGGTCTGCTGCGGCTGGGGGAACGCGAACAGGTGGAGGCCGCGCTGCTCCCCCTGGGGGTGAACCTCGTGACCGTGGACGCCAGCGAGGAATTCCTGGGAGCGCTTCGCGGCGTCGCCGACCCCGAGGAGAAGCGCAAGATCATCGGGCGCGAGTTCATTCGCGCGTTTGAACGCGAGGCCAGGAAGTACGGGCCCTTCGACTTTCTCGCGCAGGGCACCCTCTACCCCGACGTGATCGAGTCGGCGGGCGGTGAGGGCGCCGCCAACATCAAGAGCCACCACAACGTTGGCGGCCTGCCCGAAGACCTCCAGTTCAAACTGGTGGAACCCTTCCGCACCCTCTTCAAGGACGAGGTGCGCGCCCTGGCTCGCCTGTTGGGCCTCCCCGACGCGATTCGCATGCGCCACCCCTTCCCCGGTCCCGGCCTGGCCATCCGCTGCCTGGGAGAGGTCACCCGCGAGAAGCTCGACATCCTCAAGCGGGTGGACGACATCTTCATCAGCGGCCTGCGCGAGTTCGGCCTGTACGACGGCTGCTCGCAGGCCCTCGCCGTCCTGACCCCAATTCAGTCCGTCGGCGTGATGGGTGACGAGCGCACCTACTCCTACACGGCCGCCCTGCGCGCCGTCACCACCGACGACTTCATGACCGCGGAGTGGGCGCGGCTGCCCTACGACTTCCTGGCGACCATGAGTAACCGCATCGTCAACCACGTCCACGAGATCAACCGCGTGGTGTATGACATCACCGGCAAGCCGCCCGCCACGATTGAATGGGAGTGAGGCCCGGACCGGAGGAGACGGCGCTCCTCACGCCTTGGGCGGCTCGTCTAGCCCACGCACCAGGATGAGTGAGCCGCTGGCCCTCTCCTGCCGCAGGGGGCGAATACGGGCGTACCCTTCCGACTCGTACCACGCGCGGGCCTGCTCGGCCGAGGGAAAGGCAATGACCACCACCCGGCCCGGCACCGCGCCCTCCAGCGCCTCGGGGTGGCCGCCCCGCACGAGGAACTGGCCGCCGTACGGCTCAAGGGTGGCGGGCACCTGCCCCGAATAGGTGGGGTAGCCCTCGGGGTCGTGGACGTCCATCAGGCCGATCACGTAGGCGCTCATGCTTCCTTCATTTTGCCCTCCAGGCCCAGTCATACCGTTGTCTGGCTCACCGCCCGGCTCTTGCCCATCCCGGCCACGACCTGATTCACGATGCGAATCCAGGCGCGGGCGCTGGCCTCCACCACGTCGGTCGCCACGCCGGTGCCGTGCAGCGTCGTTTCGCCGTAGCGTGCGCCGATGCTGACTTCGCCCAGCGCGTCGCCGCCGCCCGTCACGGCCTGGATGCGGTAGCTCTCCAACTCCGGTGTGATGCCGGTGATCTTGTTGATCGCCTGGAAGGCGGCTTCAACCGGGCCGTCGCCGTGGGCGGTGGCGTCCACCTGACCGTTTGGCGTTTGCAGGCGCACAAAGGCGACGGGGGTCATGTTCATGCCGGAAGTGATCTGGAAGCCCTCCAGCGTGAAGGTCTGCGGCACGTCGCTGCGGCTTTCGACCAGGGCCCGCAGGTCATCGGCGTAGATTTGCCCCTTGCGGTCAGCCAGGTCCTTGAAGCGGGCAAAGAGGTGCTGTACCCGGTCGTCGGGCAGGTCGGTGTAGCCCAGGTCGCCCAGCGCCTTGCGAAAGGCGGCGCGGCCCGAGTGCTTGCCCATCACGAGCACGGCAGCCTCGCGGCCTACAAGTTCCGCATTCATGATCTCGTAGGTCTCGCGGGCCTTGATGACGCCGTCCTGGTGGATGCCCGACTCGTGGGCAAAGGCGTTGTCCCCCACCACGGCCTTATTGGGCTGCACCGGCATCCCGCTCAGGCGGCTGACCATTCGGCTGGAGCGGTAGAGTTCGCGGGTGTGAATGCCCGTTTCGAAGCCGTAGTGGTCGCGGCGGGTATGAAAGGCCATCACGATCTCTTCCAGGCTGGCGTTTCCGGCCCGCTCGCCGATGCCGTTCACCGTGCACTCGATCTGCCGCGCGCCGCCCTCCGCCGCGGCGATGGAATTGGCGACGGCCATTCCTAAGTCGTCGTGGCAGTGGGCCGAGAGGATCACGTGCTCCGGCAACTCGCCGCGCAGGTAGGCAAAGAGGTCGCGGATCTCCTCGGGAGTGGTGTAGCCCACCGTGTCGGGCACGTTAATCGTCGTTGCGCCCGCCTCCACCGCCGCTTTAAAGATGCGAGCCAGGAATTCGCGCTCACTGCGGGTGGCGTCCTCCGCGCTGAATTCCACGTCGTCCACAAAGGAGCGCGCCAGGCGCACCGCCTCCACCGCCCGCTCGATCACGGCGTCGGGCTCCAGTCCCAGCTTTTTGGCCATGTGAATCGGGCTGGTGGCGATGAAGGTGTGAATGCGGGGCTTCTGTGCCGGTTCGACCGCCCTGGCCGCCGCCTCGATGTCGGCACGGTTCGCGCGCGCCAGCCCGGCGATGATGGGCCCCCGCACCTCGCGGGCGATCCGCGAGACGCCTTCGAGGTCACCGGGAGAGGCGATGGGAAAACCCGCCTCGATCACGTCCACGCCCAGGCGGGCCAGCTGATGGGCGATCTCCAGCTTTTGGGTGTGGTTCAGCGCCACACCGGGCGACTGCTCTCCGTCGCGCAGGGTGGTGTCAAAGATGCGGATGCGCTGGCTCTGTGCGGTCTGCTGCGTCATGGGCGTCTCCTGAGGGTGAGAAGGGCGGGCGCAACGAAAACTCCCCGGAGGGCTGTCCTCCGGGGAGCAAGCGGGTCTTCTGCCCTTCACTCCACCGGAGGAAGGCTAAGAAGAAGGCCGCCGAATACGGTCATGGGGTGCATCCTAAGGCGAGTTCGGCCCTGCGGCCGTGCCGGTGTCTAGACGCTCAGACTTCCAGTTCCTGCTTGCTGAGAAAGGGCATCTTGCCCCGCAGCTCCCGGCCGACCACCTCCAGCGTGTGGGTCCGCATCTTTTGGCGCTGCGCCTTCATGAAGGGGAAGCCGCTTTCAGCCTCCTCAATAAAGGCGCGGGCGAACTGACCGCTCTGGATCTCAGAGAGCACGTCCCGCATGGTGGCTTTGGTCTCGTCGGTGATGATGCGCGGCCCGGTCACGTAGTCCCCGTACTCGGCCGTGTTGGAGATGGAGTGGCGCATGCCCTCGAAGCCTTTCTCATAGATCAGGTCCACGATCAGCTTGACCTCGTGCAGCGTCTCAAAGTAGGCGATTTCGGGCTGGTACCCCGCCTCGACGAGCGTCTCAAAGCCCGCCTGAATCAGGTGCGTGACGCCGCCGCAGAGCACGGACTGCTCCCCGAAGAGGTCCGTTTCCGTCTCTTCCTTGAAGGTCGTTTCGAGGACGCCCGCGCGGGTGCCGCCGATCCCGCGCGCATAGGCGAGGGCGAGGTCGCGGGCTTGGCCGGTGGCATCCTGCGCCACAGCAAAGATGCTGGGCATGCCCGCGCCGTCCACGTACACGCGCCGCAGCATGTGGCCCGGCCCCTTGGGGGCCACCAGAAATACGTCCACGTCGGCGGGGGGCTGAATGCGCCCGAAGTGGATGTTGAAGCCGTGCCCGAACGCGAGCGCCTTGCCCGCAGTCAGGTGGGGCGCGATGGCCTCCTCGTACACCTGGGGCTGCGTCTCGTCGGGGATCAGCAGCATGATGACGTCCGCTTCCTTTGTCGCGTCCTCGATGCTCGCCACCCGCAGCCCCGCCTGCTCCGCCTTGGGACGGCTGGGGCTTCCCGCGCGCAGACCGACCACCACATTCAGCCCGCTGTCCCGCAGGTTCTGCGCGTGCGCGTGCGCCTGCGAGCCGTAGCCGATGATGGCGATCAGTTTGTCTTCGATGGGGGAGAGGCTGACGTCACGGTCATAGTACATCTTGGCGGCCATTGGTGAATTCTCCTACAAATGGTGGGCGAGGGGGATGGGTGGACTAGGGAAGCGGCTTAGAACAGATTGGGTACGCCTCGCGCCCGCTCCTCGCGCGGTTCGACGCCCTCCACCGCGGGTTTGAGGGCCTGGGTCTCGCCCGCGTGGTAGACGTGGGTGGGAATATCGGCGTTGGAGCCGCGCGTAAGCGCCACGCGGCCCGTGCGCATCGTTTCCAGAATGCCAAAGGGGCGCATCTGCTCGATAAAGGCGGTGATCTTGCCCTCGTCGCCGGTGACCTCAAAGGTCAGCGCGTGGCGGCCCACGTCCACGATGCGGGCCCGGAAGTCTTCCGCGATCTGGCGGACCTCCACGCGGCTTTCCGGCGTGATGGCCACCTTGACAAGCACGAGTTCGCGGTCTACGTACTTCTCCAGGCTGTGGTCGATGATGTTGATGACGTCGTGCAGCTTTTCCAGTTGCCGCATCGCCTGTTCGACCACGCCGCGGTCACCGGTCACCACAAAGGTCATGCGGCTGACGCCGGGGTGCTCGGTCGAACCGACCGAGAGGCTCTTGATGTTGTAGCCGCGCCGGCCAAAGAGGGACGTGATGCGGGTCAGCACCCGCGGCTCGTCGCGGACCAGGGCGGACACGAGGTGGTCACGGGGGGTGGGGTCGGTCATGCGCCCTTTGCCTCCTCTGCGGTGGGGTTGCGCTCGTTGCCGGGAATGGACCGCGCCGGCTCCTGTTCGATCATCTCGCTGAGGGCCGCCCCGGCGGGCACCATCGGGAAGACGCCGTGCTCGTGCGGCACCACGACCTCCAGGAGGGCGCTCTTTGGGTCGGCCAGCCAGGCGTCGATGGCGCCCGGGAGGTGTTCGGCGCTGTCGGCGCGGTAGCCGGGGACACCGTAGGCATCAGCCAGCTTCAGGAAGTCGGGGTTGGAGTCCCCCAGCCACACTTCCGAGTAGCGGCGCTCGTGGAAGAGTTCCTGCCACTGCCGCACCATGCCGAGGTAGGCGTTGTTGATGATGCAGATCTTGACGTTGCGGATGTCGTACTTCTTGAGGGTGGCCAGCTCCTGTGCGGTCATCTGAAAGCCGCCGTCTCCAGCAATCACCACGCTGCGCACGCCGGGCTCGGCCAGGGCCGCGCCGATGGCCGCCGGAAAGCCAAAGCCCATCGTGCCCAGCCCGCCCGAATTCAGCCAGCGCCGGGGCCGCTCGAAGCGAGCGAGCTGCGCGGCGAGCATCTGGTGCTGCCCCACGTCGGAAGCGAGGATGTCGTCCGGCCGCAGGCGCTCGGTGACGGCCTGCACGGCATAGGCCGCGCCCCAGCGGTCGGGCTTTTGGGTGCGCGCCTGCCAGCGGGCAAGCTGGGCGTGCCACTCGGGCCGGTCGCGCCGCTGCGCCCCCTCGCTGAGCAGCCGGGCTGCGGCGGCGGCGTCCCCGCGCACCGGCACGTGCGTTCGCACGATTTTGCCGATCTCGGCGGCATCGAGTTCGACGTGAATGATGGCGGCGTTGGGAGCAAACCCGCTGACCCGGCCCGTCACCCGGTCATCGAAGCGGAGCCCGATCCCCAGCAGCACGTCGGCCTCGCTGATCGCGCGGTTGGCCGCAACCGAACCGTGCATGCCCGGCATGCCCAGCCAGAGAGGATCGCTGGCGGGAAATGCGCCCAGGCCCATCAGCGTGGTGATGACTGGAATCTGCCAGGCGCGGGCGAGTGCAGTGATCTCCGCGGCGGCGTCCAGCGAGCCTCCACCCACGATGATGACGGGCTTGTTCGCGTTTCGCAGCAGCTCACGGGCACGCTCGATCGCCTCCGGTGCCGGTGCTGGAGCCTCGGGGCGAGCATGGGGGACCGGAATGTCCCCGGAATAGGGCGCGAGTTGGATGTCTTTAGGAATGTCCACCAGGACCGGGCCGGGCCGTCCGCTGCGCGCGATGCGAATCGCTTCCGCGAGAATGCGCGGCAACTCTTCCACCTCCCGCACCACGTAGTTGTGCTTGGTGATGGGCAGCGTGATCCCGGTGATGTCGGCTTCCTGAAAGGCGTCGGTCCCCATCAGGTGCCGCGCCACGTTTCCGGTGATCGCCAGGATGGGCACCGAGTCCATCATGGCGTCTGCCAGGCCAGTCACCAGGTTGGTTGCGCCCGGCCCCGAGGTGGCGAGGCACACGCCGATCTCCCCAGTCGCCTTCGCCCAGCCCTCCGCCGCGTGGACCGCGCCCTGCTCGTGCCGAGTCAGGATGTGCCGCACCTCCGGGTAAAAGGTGAGGGCGTCATACACCGGCATAATCGCCCCGCCCGGATAGCCGAACACCGTGTGAATGCCGTGTCCGACCAGGGTGGCCCACAGCGCCTTGGCTCCCGTCATCTCGCCTTGGGTCATGCGTCTCCCTCCTGCAAAAGGCGCGCGCCACGCTCACCCGGGGGCGGCGCGGCGCGGCAAGCGTCCTGGTGAACCAGTCCCGGACGGTTGGCATGTGACTGCTGGCGTTTCCTCATCTTGCCTCTCTCCTTCGCTGGCCTTGAACGAAACACCCCCGCCCGGGTGGGGGCGGGGGAACGGCACGCACTCGCGCTTAGCAGCCAGAACCCCCGGTGCTAAGAAGTACGGTCACGAGAATCACGTGCGGCGCGTTCATGACCCTACCCTAAATGCTCAGCGGGCTCAGGAGAGGGAGGGCGTCTAGACGCCATACGGGAACAAGGTGGAGCCGGGAGAGAACCCGGGCGAGTGTCCGCGGCTGGACCTACCGCCCGCTGGGCACGAATTCGCGGTCGGAGTAGTCTTCGCGGCGGCGTTCCCGGTCATCCCGGTCGCGGCTCCAGCGGCCCTGACCGCCCCGGTAGCCGCCTTCACGGTTGCTAAAGCTGCCGCGTCCACCCTGAGCGCCGCTCCCCCGACCACCGCGGTAGCCACCCTCGTCGCGGAACCCGCCGCGGTAGCCGGAGCCGCCCTGACGGCCCTCGCGCGCCGGAGCCTCGAACAGCTCGGGAAGTTCCTGGGCGACTTCCACCCGGATGTCACCCTCGAGCGGCGACGCCGTCAGCAGCTTCTCGACGTACTCGCTGGGCACGTCGGCCACCGTGCCGCCGCGCCACTGCCGCACCTTGCCCAGGCGGCGGGTGTCCACGTCGCTGTTGCGGGCGATGAGCGCCACGGTGCGCGGCACGCTCAGGCGTTCGCCGTGCAGGATCAGGGTGGTCAGGCCCTCTTCGCCGCTCAGCAGGCTGGCCGCCTGAACAGGTTCGGTCACGCCGCTGATCTTGGCAAGCGCGCGGGCCAGGGCTTCGAGGCCCAGCTCGCTAAAGAGCCGTTCGGCTTCGGCCTGGAAGGGCCGTGCCGCCTCCGCCTCCACCTTGCGCACCAGGTCGGCGCTGGCGCGGGCGCTTGCCGCCTGCACCTCCTTGGGGGTGGGCAGGGCGCGCTCCTTGAACTGCACGCCGGTGCGCTGCTCCAGGAAGCGCAGCTCGCGTCCTTCGCGCTCGCCGTACATCACGATGGCGGTGCCGGTGCGCCCGGCGCGGCCCGTGCGGCCCGAGCGGTGCACGTAGCTCTCGGGGTCCTGCGGCAGGTGGTACTGCACCACCAGGTCCACTTCTGGAATGTCCAGGCCGCGGGCCGCCACGTCGGTGGCGACCAGCACGCCCACGCGGCCGCTGCGGAAAGCGCCCAGCGCCCGTTCACGCTGGCTCTGCGCCAGGTCGCCGTGCAGCGCTTCGGATTCGATGCCGCGGTGAATGAGTTCGAGCGCCAGCTCGTCGGCCTCGCGTTTGGTGCGGGTAAAGACGATGGCCTTTTCGGGGTTGTAGACGGTGAGCAGGTCGGCCAGCACACGGGTGCGGGTGCGCCCCACCTTCACCTTGAGGTGCTCGACGCTCTGCGCGGCCTGGCTCTTGCCCTCGCCGACCAGGTCCACCACCACCGGTTCACGCAGGTACTGGCGAGCAATGCGGTGAATCTCGTCGTTCAGCGTGGCGCTAAAGAGCAGGGTCTGCCGCGTCTCGGGCGTCTTCTGAAGGATCGTCTCGATCGCGTCCGCAAAGCCTACGCTCAGCATCTCATCGGCCTCGTCAAGCACGGCGTACTGGATGGCGCTGAGGTCCAGCGTGCCGCGCTCGAGGTGGTCGATCAGGCGTCCGGGCGTTCCGACCACCACGTCCACGCCTCGGCGCAGCGCGTTTTCCTGCGGCCCGTAGGCCGCGCCGCCGTAGACCGTCACGGTGCTCAGCTGCGGTCCACTCTTGCTGAATTCCTCTGCGACCTGCTTGGCGAGTTCGCGGGTGGGCGCGATCACGATGGCCCGCGGCAGGCGCCCCCGTTCGCGGCTCGGGGCGAGGTTCTGAATAATGGGCAGCGCAAAGGCCAGCGTCTTGCCCGTTCCCGTGCGGGCGCGCCCAATGAGATCCCGCCCCGCAAGGGTGTGGGGCAGGCTTTCCGCCTGGATGGGGCTGGCTTCGGTGATGCCGCGTTCCTGGAGACGCGCCGCGAGTTCGGGCGCGATCAGTTGATCAAAGTTCATTTGTGGTCCTTTCCGGGAAAGCGCGTCCCCGTTGACCAGCAAATGCTTGACCTGAAAGTGGGGGCACTTTCCAAGCCGCCGGGAACGTCCCGAGCGGCGCACGAAGTAAAATCTTACACCACCGGGGGGAAAAAGGCAAGAAGAGTCACTCCAGCGGGCTTCTTGTCTCTGGCTCCTCTTCCAGCTCGGCCGGAAGGGTGCCGCCCAGCGCCACCCAGGCACCCAGCAGGTCATCCGGCACCGGCGCGTGCAGGTGCAGGAGCTCGCCGCTGACGGGGTGAGGAAGCGTCAGGAAGTGGGCATGCAGGGCGTGCCGGGGCATCACTGCGCTTTCGCGGCCATACACCGGGTCACCCAGAATGGGGCTGCCCAGGTGGGCGAGGTGCACCCGGATCTGGTGGGTTCGGCCCGTACGCGGCTGCGCCCGCACCAGCGCCAGCGTGCGCCCGTGTCCATCAGGGTGGACCGCGAGGGGGGTGAAGTGGGTTTGCGCCTCGCGGGGCCGAACGCCCCCCACGGTCATCCGCTGCCGCGCGGTGGGGTGGCGGCCCACCGGCGCATTCACGGTCAGCGGACCCTGCGCCTTCCAGGTTCCGGCCGCGATGGCCAGATATGTCTTGCGCGTGGCGCGGTCCTTGAAGGCAGCAGCAAGCCGGGCGTGGGCCTCAACCGTCTTGGCGACCACGATCACGCCGCTGGTGTCCCGGTCCAGCCGGTGCACGATGCCGGGGCGGTAGCCGTCGGGGCCCGCCGCACCGGGTTGCTCGGGCAGCGTCATCCGGCCCAGCAGGGCATTGACCAGCGTACCGGAGCTCACCCCCGGTGCGGGGTGGGTCACCATGCCGGGCGGCTTGTTCACGGCGATGAGGCTCTCATCCTCGTACAACACGTTGAGGGGGACCGTTTCGGGAGCGATGGCGGCCTCGGGCGGCGGGGGCAGCTGCACGAGAAGCGTCTCCCCCCCTTTGAGTTTCAGCCCGGCTTTCTGCACCACCACGCGGCCCACCTGCACCCGCCCGCCTTCGATCCACCCGGCAGCCTGCGAGCGGCTGACTCCAGCAAGGTCCGCAAGCACCGTGTCGAGGCGGCCAGGTCTGGCGGTGAGGTGCAGGGTGGGGGAGGTGTCCGTCACGGCGGGCAGTGTAGCGCCCCGCTAGCGCGGTGATTCGGCCCGCAGGGGCGGGACCCGCAGGCCCCCCCGCCCGTCCCATCCCTTAAAGGCGTAGAAGCGTCCCGGCTCGCCTGTTCGCAGATAGTCGTGCAGCGGCTCGCGCATGGGGGGCGATTCCAACAGCTCTACGGCCTCGTCGGGCGGACAGAAGCGGGCCTCCACAATGAAGCCGTCGGGATCGGAAGGATTCAGGAGCCCTTCCCAGGTCGCCTCAAAGGCAACGGCAACAGCGCGTTCGCCCCGGCGCTCATCCTCGATGTGGACCGTGTAGGCCATGTGCTTGATCCCGGTGAGTTTGAGGCCGGTCTCCTCTGCGATCTCGCGGTAAAGGGCCTCGAGAAGCGTCTCGCCGGGTTCGACCATGCCCCCCGGAAGGGTGTAGCGCACCCGGCCCAAGCCCTGCCAGTCGTTGCCCACCAGCAGCACTCGACCGAACTTGTCCCGCAAGACCCCTGCGGCGACCAGCAGGTCACGCCGCGCCATAGCTTCCCCGTGGCTCCTCGGTTCCCTGCATGGCGAGAAGCTGCCGCTCGCGCTCCAGGCGGGCAAGCGCAGCGACGATGGGCGCGAGGTCGCCTTCTATGACGCTCTCCAGCGGAAAGTTCTTGTGTTCCCCTTCCAGCCGGTGATCGGTCACCCGGTTTTGCGGGTAGTTGTAGGTGCGGATTTTTTCGCTGCGCTCGCCGGTGCCGACCTGCGCCGCCCGCGTCTCGCGTTCGCGTTCCTCCCGCGCGGCCCGCTCCCGCTCGGCAAGGCGTGAGGCCAGCACGACGAGGGCCTTTTCGCGGTTCTTGATCTGGGAGCGGCTGTCTTGGCACACCACCACGATCTCGTCGGGCGTGCCGGGCCGGTACACCGCGCGCACCGCCGAGTCCGTGGTGTTGACGCCCTGTCCTCCCGCCCCCTGCGAGCGGAAGACGTCAATGCGCACTTCAGAGGGGTCAAGCTGCACCTCACCCTGCTCCGCTTCCGGCAGCACGGCCACCGTGACGGTGCTGGTGTGGATGCGGCCCTGCGACTCGGTGGCGGGCACCCGCTGCACCCGGTGGACGCCGCGTTCCCACTTCAGGGCGCGGAAAGCAAACTCCCCGGTCACCTCCGCCACCACCTTGCTCGCGCCGCCCAGGTCGCTTTCGGAGGCGTCCAGGACATGGAGCTTGAGTCCTGCCCCCTCGGCGTAGCGGGTATACATCCGCAGGAGATCAGTCACAAAGAGGGCCGCCTCTGCACCCCCGGCCCCGGCGCGCAGCTCCAGAATCACATTCTTGGCGTCGTCGGGGTCGGTGGGGAGCAGCAGGACTTCCAGCTCGGCCTCGATCTCGGCGAGGCGAGCCCCCAGGCTCTCCATCTCGCCCTGCGCCAGCTCGCGCATGTCGGGATCCGCCAGCAGTTCGCGTGCGCCCTCTAGATCGCGCAAAAGCGCCGCGTGCTCGCGGTACAGCGTCACGATGGGCATGAGTTCACGGTGGCGGCGGGTGAGCCGGGCATACTCGCGGGGGTCCGCGAGCATCGCGGGGTCACCCAGCGCCCGCTCCACCAGGCCGAACTCCGCAGCGAGTTCCTCCAGCCGCTGGCTTACCACGGTGGACACGATCCAGAAACGAGCAGAAGACTTGACACAGGCATCATACCCGCAGTCTAGCGCTGCCCCTCCCTAGACGACCGGAAGGCAGGCAACAGGGGTAAGCGCGCGGGCTGACGCTACAGTCACCCGCATGAGAACGGTGACGGTGGGCGTGTTGGGCTGCGGCGCGGTGGGGCAAAACATCCTGCAGCTTCTGGAGCGCCGCAAGCCGATTTTTGATGATTTGGGCGTGCGTATCGAGGTCAATGGTGTGCTGGTGCGCGACGCGGCCAAGCCGCGCGACGTTCCGCCCGGCACGCCGCTCACCAGCGACCCCGGCTTTCTTCAGGAAAGCAGCGTGGTGATCGAGGTGCTTGGCGGCATCGAGGGGCCCCTGGCCCTGCTGCGCCCCTACCTGCGTTCCGGGCGGCCCGTGATCACGGCCAACAAGGCGCTTCTTGCCGAGTGCTGGGACGAGCTGCGCGAGTACGCCCTCGCCGGGCGCCTGTACTACGAGGCGAGCGTGATGGCCGGGACGCCGGTGATCGGCCCGATGAGCACCGTGTTGCGCGCGAGCACCTTTACCCGCCTGCAGGCGGTGCTCAACGGTACCTGCAACTACATCCTCACCCAGATGGAGGGGGGCAAAACCTACGCCCAGGCGCTTGCCGAAGCGCAAGCCCTCGGCTACGCCGAAGATCCGCCTACCCTCGATGTGGGTGGCTTTGACAGCGCCCACAAGCTGACGGTCTTGGCGCGCTTCTGTGCCGACGGGGACTTTCCCTATTCCGCCGTGCGGGTGCAGGGCATCGAGGACGTGACCCCAGAAGACGTGGCGGCGGCGCGGGCTGCCGGGCAGCGTATCAAGCTCGTGGCCGAACTGCACCGCGAAGGCTCAGGCTGGCGGGCCAGCGTCTCACCGCAGCGCCTGCCCGCCACACACCCCCTCTGTAACGAGGGTGCCAGCCGCAACGCCCTCGTGTACGAGGGTGAGGAATGCGGTCCCCTCATCTTCGCGGGGGGCGGCGCGGGCGGCATGGTCACCGCCTCCGCGATGGTGGGGGACCTGCTGGACTGGCTGATCGGGTTTCCGGGACATGTGCCGCTGCACTAGCCAGCCGGCACCAAGACGGCAGCTTCACGCCCCGGCACCTCCACCTCCGCCTCCGCGCTCAGCCGGTACAGCTGCCCGCTCAGGGCGTCGCGGTACCGGCCGGGCTGCACGTCGCGCAGGGGGAGGCGGGCCGGAGTCCGGGCCGCATTGATGGCCACGTAGGCGTGGCCCGCAGCGTGCTCCCGCACGTACACCAGCGCCTCGTCCTGCGCGTGTGTAAAGCGGAAGTCGCCCCGGCGCAGGGCGGGCGTGGCATGCCGAGCCGCGGTCAGCGTTTGCAACAGGCGCAGCGTTGCTCGGTCCCAGCTCGCCTCGTCCTGCCAGGGAAAGGCGCGGCGGCAGTCGGGATCGGGGCCGCCGGGGAGGCCGATCTCGTCACCGTAGTAGATGCACGGTGCCCCCACATAGGTCATCTGAAAGACGCTGGCAAGGCGAAAGGCCGTCCCGTCGCCCCCCGCTGCGGTCAGAAAACGGGCCGTGTCGTGTGAGCCGAGCAGGTTGAGCTGCGCGCGGACGATCTGGGGATGGTAGAGCGCGGTGACCTCGGTCATGCGCCCAGCAAAGGCGGCGGCGTCGAGCGGCTCGATGCGGCCCATACCGCTGCGTTCGTTCATCGCCTGGTCCAGGCTGTGCCGGCCAAAAAAGGCCAGGCAGGGCCGCGTGAAGTGATAGTTCATCACCGCGTCGAACTGGTCACCCTGAAGCCAGCGGTGCGCGTCACCCCACAGTTCCCCCACGATGTAGGCGTCGGGATTGATGGCCTTGATGCGGCGGCGAAACTCGCGCCAAAACGCGTCGTCGTCGATCTCATTGGGCACGTCAAGCCGCCAGCCGTCGATTCCCTGCGCCATCCAGTACTCGCCCACGTTCCATAAGAACTCGCGCACCGCAGGATGATTGGTGTTGAATTTGGGCAGAGCGCGCAGCCCCCACCACGCCTGATACCCCGCGGGCTGCGAGTCGTCGTAGGCATGGAGCGGCCAGCTCTCCACATGGAACCAGTCGCGGTAGGCGCTCGCCTCGCCCTGTTCGAGGAGGTCATTGAACTGAAAAAAGCCCCGGCTGGCGTGGTTAAAGACGCCGTCCAGCACAATGCGGATGCCGCGGGCGTGCGCCGCCTCGATCAGCGCCCGCAGCGCGGCATTGCCTCCCAACATCGGATCGACCTGAAAGTAGTCGTGGGTGTGGTAGCGGTGATTGGAGGCCGACTGAAACACCGGACAGAAGTAGATGGCGTTGACTCCCAGCGCCGTGAGGTGATCCAGGTGCTCGATCACCCCCCACAGGTCCCCGCCCATGTAGCCGTGCACGGTGGGCGGGCTGCCCCAGGGTTGCAGGTGAAGGCCCGTCACCCGGCCACTGCGGGCAAAGCGGTCGGGAAAAATCTGGTAGAAGACGGCGTCGGCGACCCATTCCGGGGTACGGGGGGGCAGCGGCGAGGAGGACATGCCGGGCCAGGATAGCGGAAGCGCTTCCCCCGGGCCTTAGGGGTTCCTTGTGTGCCAGGCCTGCAAAAAACTCCGTGCCTCCTGGGCGGTTCGCACCTCACCAAGCGCCTGTGCCTCGGCGACCGCTCGGAGTGCTGCCCCGACAGCCGGGCCGGGAGGAAGGTGCAGCAGCGCCATGACGTCGTGTCCGCTGAGCAGTGGGGGTGGGGGGGCGGGCTGCTCTTCGAGCGCGGCGAGCACGCGCTCAATGCCAAGAGCATAGGCCTGACGGGTGCCGGGCGTGCTCTGTGGTCCCCGCGCCGCCTCACGGTCAGCGAGCATCAGCCGCAGGAGGTCGGGCAGCAGCTCGCGGCGACGGTGAACAAAGCGCCGCGCCTCCCGCTCGTCGCTGGGTAGATGGGCCATATGGGCGCGAATCAGGGCCGCGACTCGGTTCACCTCCGCGCTCGGCAGACGCAGCCGGGTCAGGGCCTCCCGCGCCAGCTCTGCCCCTACGCGCTCGTGGCCGTAGAAGGTGATGCGGCCAGGGTGCTTCTCGGTCTCGCGGGTACGCGGCTTTCCCACGTCGTGGAGCAGCGTCGCCCACCGCAGCGGCAGCTCCGCTTCGGGAAAGCGGCTGAGCAGTTGGTGCAGCGCTTCCAACCCGTGTCCGAACACATCCAGATGGTGAAAGCCGCCCTGTTGTACCCCGATCCCTTCACGCAGTTCAGGCAGGGTGAGGGCGAGCAGGCCGAGGCGTTCCATACGCTGCACCCCTCTTGCTGCGTTCGGATGCGAGAGAAGCACCTGCCACTCATCGCGCACCCGCTCGGGCGCGGGAAGCGGCAGTCGGCCCGCCGCGAGGTCGGCCGCCGCCTGCCTGACGGCCGTTTCCGTCGCCGGCTCCAGGCGAAAGCCCAGGGTGGTTTCGAAGCGCACCGCCCGCCAGGCCCGCAGGGGATCTTCGCGCAGATTCGCCTCCGACACCATCCGCAGCCGCCGTGCTCGTAGATCGGCCCGCCCACCCGCCGGGTCCAGCAGCTTCCGGTCGGCGGTAAGGGCAAGCGCATTGACCGTGAAGTCCCGCCGCAGGAGATCGCTGGTGATGTCCTGCGGAAGCGGCACGAAGTCATGCTGAATACCCGCTGGTGTCTGAACCCGCCAGTAGCCCCGCGCCTCATCGAGCGCGAAGGCCGGGCCACCCACCTGCGCGGCCAGCGCCTGTGCTGCCTGCGCGGGCGAGGACGCCGCCCAGTCAAAATCCCTGGGAGCCAGGCCCCGCAGCCAGTCGCGCACCGCCCCGCCAACCAGCAGGGCGCCCGCTGGAAAGGGGGGGAGGGAAGGCCGGCGCAACATGGGCGTTATGGTAACGGCTCTTGTTCTGTCTCGCTGGCTTTGCTACCTTAAGCGCCGCTGGGGGCATAGCTCAGCGGGAGAGCATCCGCTTTGCAAGCGGAGGGTCAAGAGTTCGAATCTCTTTGCCTCCACCAAAGAAAACACCGCGCCTAGTGCGCGGTTTTCTCTTTTCGTGCAGTCGCTTTTTCGCCTGCTCTTTTGAGGTCTATGACCAACGCGTGACCAACCGGCCTAATTTACGACCCTGGGCCGCCCCCCGGTCAGCTCGCTCAGGTTGACCGCCCACTCTTCATGCTCGCTCTGGTAGACCGTCCGGTACACGTCTGCAGTGAAGGACGGGCGCGAGTGCCCCAGCTTCTCGCTGACCACCTCCAGCGGCACCCCACGGCGCAGCATCAGGGACGCGTGCGTGTGGCGCAGGCCGTGCACCGTCACGGGCCTAATCTTCGCCTCTTCGCAGAGCTTGTGCAGGTAGCGGCCCAGGTTCTCCGGGTTCAGCCGGACGCCTGATATGCCCGTGAAGACATAGCCGGTGTCGGTCCAGAGGCGCTTCCTCTGGTAGTCCTTCGCGTGCCCCGGTACCGGCCCAGCGGTCAGCGCCTCCCGTTCAAAGGCCTGCAGGTCACGCTGACGGCGCAGGCAGCCCAGGCCCTCGCTGGAGAGATGCACCCGTCGCGCACTCTTCGCCGTCTTTGGGGTGCTCACCTGCACGGCTCCATTGATCGACACCAGATTCTCCCGAATGTGGATGACGCCCCCCTCTAGGTCGACGTGCTCCCACTTCAGGCCGCACGCTTCGCCCCGGCGTAGGCCGGTGTGCAGCATGAATTCAAAGATCAGCCCCCAGCGGCTCGCCTGCAGCACGGGAAGCAGCGTAGCGACCTCTTCCGCTGTCAGCGCCTTATCGACCGGCGCAGTCTGCCGCCGCACCGGAGAGGGCCGCACCACAGCAGAAGGGTCACGCATCACCAGCTCTAGGCGCAGCGCCTCAGCGAAGGCCCCATGCAGGACGTTGTGCACCTGACGCTGCATGGAATCGCCCAGCCCCGCCCCGGTCAGGTGGGCATAGAGCGCCCGGAGGTCAGCGGGTCGCACTTCCTGCAGGCGCTTCCGGCCCAGGTGGGGCGTGATGTGCAGGTCGATCAACTTCCGGTAGTTGTGCCGCGTCTTCGCGGCCAGCCCCGCTTCCTTGCCCCCCAGCCACCGCTCCAGCCACTCGCCCAGGGTCACGCGGGCAGGCGCGGCTACCCCGCCCCGCAGGTGATCCGCCTGGGCCTGGGTCATCGCGGCCCAGGCCGCCTTCTCTGTGGGGGCCGTGCCGCTCTTGCGCATGGGCGTGCCGTCCGGCTTCAGACCAACCGTGATCCTCCAGCGCCACTTCCCGCTCGGAAGTTGGTCGATGGTGCCGCGCCCGTTGCCGTTCTTCGCCTTGTCGACCCTCTTGGCCCGTGCCATAGCCTCACGCTTCCTTCCTGGGCACGGCGACCAACTCCAGGCCCAGCGCGTCTAGGACTCTCTGCCAGCTCTCCGGCACCGCCCCCACGCGTCCGGCCAGAAGCCGCTGCACGTTGGGCTGGGCCATTCCAACCAACTCCCCCAGCTCTGTCTGGGTCAGCCCCTGCTCTTGCATACGCTCCCGGACCGCCCGCCGCACCTGTTCATTCATTCCAGTCATTCTTATATCACCCGTTGACATGGTATGTCATAAAGTGATATGTTTCAAGCAGCAGAGAGGGCGGGCCTGCCCGTGGGCGTGACATTTTCCGACATTTTCCGACGTAAAAAAGAAGCATCCCCACCGCCTGCCCCTGGGCGTCTCACCCGGCCACCTCCCCCACCTCGCGGGCGAGACTCGCCCACCATCGACAATTCGCCGCGCCCCACCTGAAAGCCGTCATGAGGGCCGCTGTGGGCATCTCGCACTCACTCAGCGCCCGGTCGAAGTCTGCCGCCCACGCTTCGAGCTGCTCAGCCGCCCCCACCGGGGCGAGGGGCAAGAGGTCATCCTCTGCCACCTCATCCGCCGCGCTGATCCAGTCGAGAAAGTGCCCATACTCGGCGCTCACGCGGTAGGGCTTCAACGCTTCCGCCACCGCGTCTAGCTGTTCCTGGGGGGCGTCTCTCAGCTCACACAGCGTCTCCCGGTCTGCCTGAGAGAGCCGCCCCCATGCCCGGTCAACCGTGGCCCGCTGCGCTTCCACCCGCGCCGCCTTCGCCTGCTCTGCGGCCAGCTCCAGCGCCGCGAGACGCTTCCGCCGGGTCATGCCGCCCCCCGCGCCGTGACTGCCTGGCGCAGGTCTTCAGGCAGGGCCAGGGCCACCAGGCGGGCGAGTCTGCCGCGCCGGGTCACAGTGCCCCCCCCAGGCCCAGGCCGTCGACGTAATCCACCAGGATTCGCAGCCGCCCACGCGGGCAGGGGGGCAGGTCAGCGAAGGCCACCGCCTCCCCCTGCCCCAGCTTGCGCCGGTAAGCACCGGGCCGGTCTTCGACCATCCACCAGACTTCGACGCCGCCCGCACCCTGCCGCGCCTCCAACTCCCGTAACCGCCTGCGAAGGGTCATGCCGCCCCCCTGCCCACGCGGGGGCCTGGGCCTTCCTGGGCGATCTCCAGGGCCGCGATACGGGCCTCCAGCTCTCCCACTTCGACGAGCTTCGCGTAACTGCTTGCCCCCTGGCTGACCGCGTGCACGGCCTTCAGGGTTAGGGCCGGGTCGTCTTCCTCCAGCAGCTCAGCGGCCCTCTGGAGTGCCCGCCACAGCAGCGCCCGCGCATCTTCGAGGGTGCCAGGCTTTCCGCGCCGCTTGCGTCTCTTCGCTTGCCGTGCTTCGACCGGATCAGGGTTAGGCATGGTGCCCTCCTATAGAGAGGGGGGGGTTAGCCCCCCTGGAATGTCTCAGCAGACCTGCAGCACGGCAAAGAGCGCCCGCGCTGGCCTGTCTGAGAGGGGCTTATGGGTGGTCATCTGCGCCGCTTCCAGCCGCGTCCGGCATGGGCCGCGCATTCATGGAGGGGCGTGGTCATGACCGGCGCGTCAGGGTTGCCGTCATACCACCCGTGGGCACGTCGACCCAGGGGACAGAGGCCGTCGCCGTATTCGTCCGGCCCCTGCCAGTGAGTGCAGGAAGCGCAGCGCCCCGGCTGGAGCTGAAGCACGGCGGCATTCAACCGCCCGTCAGGGAGTCGGGTGACTGCAGGCGCGGCCCCGGCTGGAATCGGGGCGGGCACCCCCACCCCCCCACCGTCAGAACCGTCAGAAGGGGCAGCGACAACGGGGCACGGGGGCCGGGGTGGGGCTTTTGTCGGTTTTAGCGGTGGGGGGGGCGGGGTCTGCCGCCGTTTTTCGGTAGCTCCGCATTTTGAAGGTGGTCACGCTTCACCCCCCGTCAGCTCCGGGTGCAGGCGCAGCACTTCCGCCGGTCGCCCGCCCGTCTCTACGACTTCGACCTGCACCCATCCCCATTCGGTCAGGGCGCTCAGGGCCAGCCCCAATTCCTCATCCTTCAGCCCGGCCCACTCCTTCCGGCGCAGGGCATACAGCCGGTCCCCATCCCTGACCGCGCCCGCCTTGATCTTGTCGACGAGGGCATAGGCCGGGGCGTGGAAGCCCCCTACTTCGACCGCGTACACCTTCCGGGCGTGCAACTCCAGGAACTCAGCCCAGTTGAGGGCCAGCTCCAGCGCATCGATGGACACGGGCGGCAGTGTGGCCGGGTCCGGGTGGGCCTGGGCCACTTCGACCAGATGAAAGATCAGGGCCAGCGAGGGCACCAGGGAGCGGTATTTGCCCAGGTGTGATTCAAACGCGGGAGAGTCGACCAACTCCCCACCCCGGAGGCGGTTCTCCAGGGTGTCGCGCCACTCCCTGAAGACGGCCTGGGCCTCGTCGGTAAAGGTCAGCGTGACCGGCTCCGCTGACCGGCGCAGGGTGTCCAGCGCCTCATACACCGCAAAGGCGCGGGCCTTCGCCTGGGGGTCTGCCGGGTGGCCCCGGCGTACCCATTTGGGCATCCCGTCCGGGTAGATCAGAAGCTGGAACCGCTGCAGTAAGCCCACGTCACCGGCAGTCCCGGCGCGGCTCCGTCTCAGGAATTGTTGCATCGGCCCCGGCTGGATCATGCCGACCACGGCCAGACAGAGGTGATCCACTCGCACGGTGCCCCGGCCTATGCGGTCGAAGTCATAGGAGCCGTCGCCGTTCCAACTGGTGAGGAAGAAGCCCCGTGCTTCCGCGTTCTCTTCGCGGCTCATGTGGTCGATCCACCCGGCCAGCTCATCCCGCACCATCGTCAGGCCGCGTGGGTTCTCCCCCAGAAGCTCGCCCAGCTTCTCATACGTGACGTTGTTGACCACGTACCGGGTAGCGACGGGCGCGGCCTCCCGCAGTTCTTCCCGCAGTTTCCGGAGGGCGTCAAGGTCGAGTGATCCCCCTTTGGTTCGGGCCGCTTTCTTGATCTGCTCTTCCTGGGCCTTCAGAGACTCCAGGCGTAATTCCCGGTCGATCTCCCCGTCTCGGAACTCATCGCGGGCGCGGTTCTCTAGCGCCTGCAGTGGCTCCAGCGCCCGGTCTAGCTGCATGCTTTTCAGGGCGCTGGGGCGCAGCACCACACCGCCCCAGAGGTTAGGCGTGACGATCCAATCCCCCAGGCCCTCCGGGTCGATCCGTACAGAGCGCCCGATCAGCCCGGAGAGGCCAACCACGGCGGGCGCGGCCATACCCTCCAGGGGGACACAGGCCAGCTCTGCCGCGTCGACGAGCCACCCCCTTAGCGCGGGGGGCAGCATCTCCGGGGGCATGGTGGGCACGGGCGGCAGCTTTGGCGGCAAGGGCTGACGCGGGCCCCATTCCAGGGCAGGCGCGGCCTGCCTGGGGCCTACGCGGATGCCTTCGCCGTCGACAGGGGAGAGGCCCAGCTCCTCTGCCGCTGCCTTCACTGCCGCTCTGTAGTCGCCGCTGTGCTCATACAGGCGGTACAGGTCGAAGGGTTCCTGCAGGTGGGCCGCGTCCGGGGTATCGGCAAGGGGGTCATTGCTGGAGTGATGGTAGGAGCACAGCACCCCGCGTGCGTTCTCCAGCAACTTCACGTCACGGCCTGACGCATCCTCACCGGGCCGCGTGTAGCGGTCGCCGTCCCGTGTGTACCCGTAGCGGGTCAGCATCTCGTGAATGTCGTACCGGGCGTTAAAGGCCTGGATCACGTCGCCCTGCTCCGGGGGGGCGGGCGTGGGACGCTTGAGCCGGGGGGGAGGGGGAGGCGCAGGCCTGGGGGCGTGGGCCTGGGCCAGCGCCTCCAGGGATTCACGGGGCGTCACTGCGCCCGCGTCGATGTACCAGACTTCGACCGGCAGAGGCCGCGCCGGATTCTTCAGGTTGCGGCCACCGGGCACCCGAAAAATGCGCTGGGCGTCGACTGTCTTCGTGTCTGCCCCATATTCCGGGCCGTACTCGGCAACCAGGGCGCGGTTATAGCGTTCGGTGTCTTCCAGGGTCGACCGGGCCGGACGTGCCCAGTACACCTGCAGGCCGTGCCCGGAGTAGACCACCAGGCGCACCGGGAGGCCCAGCGCCTCTGCCTTTGCCAGCACGTCACGGCAGAGCACCTGGGCAGCCTCCCGCAGTTCCTCCGGGGTCATGTTCAGCACGTCCGTCCGACCGCCCGTGTAGGGCGTCCCCTTCAGGTCGAAGTCGACCCATTGAAGGTGCGTCGGGAGGCAGTTCTCCTTGCTGCCCCCACTGGAGTCTTTGCGGAGGCTGATCCCGAAGTACACCTGTTGCCCTGCCGGGGCCTGCTCCAGCGTGAAGAGGTCCGGGTGCCCGTCGAAGATGGGCCACGGCATGAAGACCCGTTTGCCAGAGGGCAGGAAGCGGAACTCTACCGCCCCCTTCGCCTCTGCGCCGCCGTACAGCACGGTCAGGAACTCCAGGGGGGGCAGGTGGGCCGGGGCCTCTGGGGAGGCGGTCAGAGCGGAGGCGGTCACGCGTCCCCCTGCAGGCCCAGATCCTCTAGACTGTCTGCAGCGCCCGCCCGCGCTGCCCCTGCCCCGCCGTCCCGGTCACGGCGGGGCATTAGTTGGCCCCCGTGCTCTGTGCCGCCGTGTATGCCTCCAGTGCCTCACGGGGAATGCGGATGACCTTCGCGCCGATCTTCACAGCGCGAAGTCGACCGGCGCGAATCTCTTTGTAAACCAGGGCCGGGTGTACGCCCAGGTAGGCGGCAGCATCCGGCACGCTCAGGAACGCGGGCACGATGGGCGAAGACACGCCCAGCTCTTCAGGGTTGATCGCAGTCAAAGGGAAACACCTTCCAACTACACCCGCAGGTCAGCGGGGGAGAACTTCAGCCAGTGGCGAAAGTTCTCTAGTTGGTCGGTGCGGTCGGTTGGACCTGGGGCCGGTAGTCGATGGGCCGGGGCCGCTTCAGGCGCGTGGGCCGTGCTGCAGGCAGAGGCCGTGCCCAGAGCCGCTTCAAGCGGCGCTCTTCGCGCTTAACGGCGGTCAGGGCCTCTTCGAAGGTCAGGCCCGCTTCCTGGGCCTCCAGGTGCTTGAGCGCCCGCCAGAGGTGCCGGTGAAGGTGGAAGAGGTCGAAGGCGAAGGCCTGCAGCATGGCGCGGGCCTGGGCGTCATCCTGTGCCCCCAGGCGCTCGGCAAGCTCTGCCGTTCGTACCTGTCGACCAGCCGCAACCTGGGCGGCATACCAGCGCCTTACGGCCCGCTGGGTATCCCAGTGGGCACGGTAGGCCTTCTGCGCTTCATGGTCGATGCGTTCCCGTTCCTCTTCAGGGATGCGCGGTTGGAACCCTCCCAGGGTCCACATGGGAAGGTCTAGCGCGTCGTACCAGTTCCGCATGGATTCAACGCCCAGCTCATGCCGCAGCTCATCACGCTCAAGCTCGCGGTATTCACGCGAGGAACGCTTAGGAGCTGAGCCGACCGCAAACATGTATCAGAAGATAACACACCGTCCGTGACTCAGCGCAACGTAACCGCACATAGCAGGCATGACCAACCGTGACCAACGCGTGACCAACCCATCCGTTACGGTGCGTTATCCAGAGCGCACAAGCGGGCGCGGTCGATAGGGGAGAATGCCCTCCAGAGCGGTCAATTTGGGAAGATGCGTAGGGGTCCGTTCCCTGCCATAAATCACGTCTAGGCCAGTTTGCAAGCGGAGGGTCAAGAGTTCGAATCTCTTTGCCTCCACCAAGAAAAACACCGCTCTGGGCGGTGTTTCTTTTTTTGCCCCGAGCGGCTTCCCGTCCCCAAAACAGGGCGTGATGCACGGGACACGGCGGGGCGGCCCTGCGCAGTGGACCGTTGCTCTGGGCCGCCGCAGGGCAGTACTGGGTGCGGGACAAGAGCCCGGAATGGGCCGCCGTGTTAGCCTCATGCCCGTGATCCTCTTGTGATGCTTGCGGTGATCGGTGTCGGCCTGCTCGCCGGGGTGCTGGGGGCGATTCTGGGCCTGGGCGGCGGTGTGGTGGTCGTTCCCGCGCTGGAATTCGTGCTTCCGCACTTCGGGCGCGACATCACCATCGGGCAGGCGGTGGCGGTCTCACAGATCGGGGTGCTGGCGGTGGGCTTGAGCGGCGCGGCCAGCTACCTGCAACAGGGCCTGGTGCGTGCCCGCACAGGGTACCTGCTTTCGCCCTACACCATCATCGGCGGGGCAATCGGTAGCTTTCTGGGGCTGGTTTTGCCGGCGCGGGCGGTCGCCACGGTCTTTGCGCTGCTGCTGCTGTATTCGGCCTACAACCTGCTTCGCGGGCTGAAGCGGGTGGAGGTCGAGCGGCCACCGAGCCGCCTGGTACCGCCTGCCATGACCTTTGCCGGCATCATGAGTGGCCTGTTGGGCATCGGTGGGGGCACGGTGCAGGTGCCGGTGCTCAACCTGCTGGCGGGGGTTCCTATCCGGCAGGCGATCGCCACCTCGACCTTCATCATGGGGCTGACCGCCGTCGGAAACGCCTTGGTCTACCAGGCAGGCGGGCTGCTGGACGTGCGCCTTGCCGCTGGGGTCGCGCTGGGTGTGCTTGTCGGGGCGCGTGCCGGAGCCGGGCTACAAAGCCGCATTCCCGCTGCGGGGCTCAAGCTGTTTTTCAGCGTGCTGCTGGTCTTGACCGCCGGTCAGCTTCTCTGGAAATACTGGGGGCACACGTGAGCCCCGAGCGCAAAAGCGACACCGAACTCGCTGGGCTTCCCGCCTGGCTCTATCCCCTCGGGTTCTGGGTGGCGGTGGTCCTGTTGGCCCTGGGGGTGCTGTTTCCAAAGCTCGCTGCGGGCGGGGTGGCCTGGGTCGGCCTGGTGCCCGTTCTGGCCGCGGTGTGGGTGGCGGTGGGTGCCTGGAAGCGTGACCGCCGCCTGAGCCTCGCCGCGCTCGCGGCGCTGGGAGGGCTCGCCGTGGTGTATGGGGTCAAGAGCTTGCTGTAGAGCGGCCACCCGCAAGAAACGCCCGTCATGATGGCGGGCGCTTCAGCATCCAGCCGCGTCTCCTTGCGGCTCCGGCAAGCACGGTTGAACGAGCTGACCTCTACTGTACGGGCAGCGCCCACCTCTTTCCAGGCCCGCTAAAGAACGGCTCAAGGCACAAAGGCACCTGGGCCAAGCCCTGCGGCCCCAGTGGACAAACGCCCCGAACAGTCTTAAAATTTGGACTGAGTTCAAGATTTACCCTGCTGGAGGTTGCATGAAGAATCAGCCGTACCGCATTCAACGGGCCGCCGTGATCGGCGCGGGCGTGATGGGGGCTGCCATCGCCGCTCAGCTCGCCAACGCGGGCATTCCGGTCCTGCTCCTCGACATCGTGCTGCCCGATCAGCCTGACCGCAACTTTCTGGCCAAGCAGGGGATTCAGCGGGCGCTCAAGGCCCGGCCTGCCGCCTTTATGGACGAAAGCCGCGCTGCGCTGATCACCCCGGGCAACCTCGAAGATGACCTGAAGAAACTCAAGGACGCCGACTGGATTCTCGAGGCCATCATCGAGAAGCTCGACGCCAAGCGTGACCTGTGGGCAAAGGTGGAGGGGGTCGCCAAAAAGACGGCCATCATCAGCTCCAACTCCAGCGGCATCCCGATGCACCTCCAGATCGAGGGCCGCTCGGAAGAGTTCCAGCGCCGTTTTGTGGGGGCGCACTTCTTCAACCCGCCGCGCTACCTGCACCTCCTCGAAGTCATCCCCACCCCCAAGACCGACCCCGAGGTGCTCAGGGCGTTTGTGGCGTTCGGGGAACATGTCCTGGGCAAGGGCATCGTGATCGCCAACGACGTGCCCGGCTTCGTCGCCAACCGCATCGGCGTGTACGGCATCGTCCGCGCGATGCGGCATATGGAACGCACCGGCCTGACCCCCGACGAGGTGGACCAGCTCACCGGCCCCGTCTTGGGCCGTGCCAAGAGTGCCACTTTCCGCACCGCTGATCTCTCGGGCCTGGACATCATCTCCCACGTGGCGAATGACCTGAACCGGGCCACCCCGGAGGACGAAGACTTCAGCCTGCCGGAGTTCTTCCGCCGGATGGTCGAGGAGAAGAGGTTTTTGGGGGACAAGACCGGCAGCGGCTTCTACAAGAAGACAAAGGACGAGAAGGGCAAGACGAAGATCCTCAGCCTCAACCTTGAGACGCTGGAGTATGAAGACCGCGGCAAGGTGAAGGTACCCCTGGTCGAGAGCGTCAAGAATCTGCCCCTTGATCAGCGCGTCAAGGCCCTCTACCACGCCGAAGGCAAGGAGGGCGACTTCCTGCGCGGCGTGATGAACGACGGCTTTTGGTACGCCGCCAAGATGGCCGGGCACGTCAGTGAGCGCCTGCCGGATATCGATCACGCCCTGAAGTGGGGCTTCGGCTGGGAACAGGGCCCCTTCGAGACGATGGACACGCTGGGCGTTCAGGCCGTGATCGCCCGTCTGGAAGCGGAAGGCCGCACCCTCCCGCCCCTGCTCCAGCGGATGAAGGAGACGGGCCGCGAGCGGTTCTATCAAGATGGCGAGGTCGTGACCCCCACGGGCGAGCCGACGCGGTATGAGGCGCCGTACTTCATCCTCAAGGATCTGAAAAAGGACGCCACGAAGGTGGTCAAGAAGCGCCCCGGCGCGAGCGTGGTGGACCTTGGAGACGGCGTGCTGCTCGTCGAGTGGCACGCGAAGATGAACGCCCTCGGGGAAGACCAGCTCCGCGCCGTACAGGACGCACACCGGCTCGTGCAGGAGATGGGCTACGCGGGCTTGGTGCTGGGCAACCAGGGCGAGAACTTCAGCGCGGGGGCAAACCTGCCCCTGATCCTCTCGCAGGCGCAGGATGAGGAATGGGACGAGCTCGACAGCGCCATTCGGCAGTTCCAGCAGATGACCACCTCCATGCGCTTTTCGCCGCATCCCACCGTTGCGGCGCCCTTTGGCCTCGCGCTCGGCGGCGGCTGTGAGTTTTCCATCCATGCTGACCACATCGTTGCCAGCGCAGAACTGTATATGGGCCTGGTGGAAGTCGGCGTAGGTCTGATTCCTGCCGGTGGGGGCACCAAGGAGATGCTGCTGCGCTTCACCGACCAGCTGCAGCCGGGCCAGCCGCTCTTGCCGGCTGTGCAGCGCGCCTTTGAACTCATCGGCACCGCCAAGGTGTCCACGAGTGCGCTGGAGGCCCGCAAGCTCGGCTTCCTGCGCGACCACGACACGGTTGTGATGAATAAACACCACGTTATCGAGGAGGCCAAGCGGATGGTGCTGGCGCTGGCACCGGGGTACATCCAGCCCACGCCCCGCCAGGACATCCCGGTGATGGGGGATGCGGCGATCGCCGCCGTCAAGATGGCGCTGTACGGGATGCGTGAAGGCGGCTACGTCAGCGAGTACGACACGGTGGTCGCCACAGAGCTCGCCCGCGTCCTTTCCGGCGGTACGGGCAACAACCGGAATGCCAAGGTCAGCGAGGAGCATCTGCTCGACCTGGAACGCGAAGCCTTCCTGACGCTGCTGGGCAAGAAGGGGACGCAAGACCGCATCGCTCACATGCTCAAGACCGGCAAGCCGCTGCGCAACTGACGGCAGGAGGCGGGCGGGCGCGGCACCGATCGGAACTTCACTCGTTGTCGAATGCAGTCGAGAGGCTCACGCTATGAAGGGGGTGGCTGGCGCCTGGGCTGCCTCGCGGGCCAGAACCCCTTCCCGCTCAACCGCCAACCTTACCGTCTGCAGCAGTGCTGGTCGCCGCAAGCCGCCTCTGCCTTCTGCAACAAAGGAGAACATCCGTGAGAGACGCTTTTATCGTTTCCGCCGTTCGGACCCCGGTGGGCCGCGGCGTCAAAGGTACCCTCGCCAACACCCGCCCCGATGACCTTGCCGCCCTCGTCCTCGATGAGGCGGTGAAGCGCGCGGGCGTAGATCCGGCGATCGTCGAGGACGTCTACCTGGGCTGCGCGATTCCCGAGGCCGAGCAGGGGCTGAATATCGCCCGCCTCGCGGCGCTGCGGGCCGGTATGCCCGACTCGGTCGGCGGCGTGACGATCAACCGCTTCTGCTCCAGCGGCCTCCAGACCATCGCGATGGCCGCGGCAGCCATTCAGACCGGGCAGGCGGACGTGATGCTGGCCGGGGGCGTGGAGAGCATGAGCATGGTGCCCATGACCGGCCACAACCCCAGCCCCAACCCTGACCTGGTGGACACGCGCCCCGGCGCGTACATCGGCATGGGCCTGACCGCCGAGAACGTGGCCGCCAAGTACGGCATCAGCCGCGAGGATCAGGACCGCTTCGCGCTGCAAAGCCACCAGAAGGCGGCTGCGGCTCGCAACGCCGGGAAGTTCAAGGAGGAGGTCGTGCCCGTGCCCGTCCGCAAGGATACGGTGAAGGGGACCAAGGTCAAATCCGAGACGGTCCTGTTTGACACCGACGAGCTGATTCGCGACGACGCCAACTTGGAAGACATGGCGAAGGTGCGCCCGGCCTTTAAGCAGGGCGGTTCTGTCAGCGCCGCCAACTCCAGCCCCTTCTCGGACGGTGCGGCCGCCGTGCTGCTCATGAGCGGCGAGAAGGTGCAGGAACTCGGTGTAAAGCCCTTGGCGAAGTTTCTGGGCTTTGCGGTCGCGGGCGTCGAGCCCGAGCTGATGGGCATCGGGCCGGTCAAGGCGATTCCCAAGGTGCTGGCCCAAACCGGGCTGACCCTAGAGGACATCGACCTGATCGAGCTCAACGAAGCTTTTGCCGCCCAGAGCCTCGCCGTCGTCCGCGAGCTTGGCCTTCCCGAGGAGAAGCTGAACGTGAATGGCGGCGCGATTGCCCTCGGCCATCCGCTGGGCTGCTCTGGGGCCAAGCTCACCACCACCGCCATCTATGAGCTGCGGCGACGCGGTGGCGGCAAGGCGCTGATCACCATGTGCATCGGCGGCGGCATGGGCGCAGCGGGCGTGATCGAGGTCTATCCGGCCGAGGAAGCCGGGCAGAGCGAGCAGGCGGCCGACTGAAGACGGAACAGGGGCGGCTTTGGGGCGTGACAGGAAAGAACCTGCGCGCCCCTTTTCGTGCGCTACCCTGCCTCGCGATGCCCGACCCTGTGACGGCCCCTCCTGCCCGCCCCCGCCTGCGCCTGCGCGTGACGGCGGCTGCCGAAGCGCAGCTGCGCGGCGGTCACCCCTGGCTGTATGCGTCCAGCGTGCGTGAGCAGAACCGCGAGGGGGAGGCGGGTGAACTCGCCGTGGTGTATGACCGCCGTGACCGCTTTCTGGCCATCGGCCTGTACGACCCCACCTCGCCGCTGCGACTGCGGGTGCTGCACGTGGGGCTACCGGTGACCGTGGACAAGGCGTGGTGGCGGGCGCGGCGCGATACGGCTCTGCTGCGCCGCGCGGCCCTCTTCGGCCCGGAGACGGACGGCTACCGTCTTCTGAACGGCGAGTCGGACGGCTTTCCCGGGGCGGTGGTGGACCGCTACGCGCAGACGCTGGTCCTGAAGCTCTACACGGCGGCGTGGTTCCCGCAGCTCCCCCTGCTTCTCGCCCTGCTGGCAGAGCGCTTTCCCGGTTTTCGCGTGGTGCTGCGCCTCAGCCGCAACATCGCGTCGCTGGCGGGAGAGGCCGGGCTCCACGATGGTCAGACGCTGGTGGGTGACGAGCCGGACGGCCCAGTTCTCTTCCGCGAGTCCGGCATCCGCTTTGAGGCCGATGTGGTGCGCGGGCAGAAGACAGGCTTTTTCCTCGACCAGCGCGAGAACCGCCGCCGGGTGGAGGGGCTCTCGCGGGGACGGCGGGTGCTCAACGCCTTTTCCTTTTCCGGGGGCTTCTCGCTGTACGCGGCCAGGGGTGGGGCGCGGGAGGTCGTCAGCCTCGACCTCAGCGCCCATGCCCTGGCCAGCGCGGCGCGAAACTTCGCCCTCAACCCTGGCCTCAGCGCGCCGCACGAGACGGTGCAGGCCGACGCCTTCACCTGGCTCTCCCAGACGCGGCGCGAGTTTGACCTCATCGTTCTTGATCCGCCGTCCCTGGCACGGCGGGAAGTGGAACGGGCGGGGGCTCTTCGCGCGTACGGGAGGCTGGCCGCAGATGGCCTGCGCCGCTTGGCACCGGGTGGCGTGTTGGTAAGTGCCTCGTGCAGCGCCCACGTCAGCGCGCAGGAGTTTTTCGAGGCGGTGCGGGGTGCGGCGCGGCGCAGCGGCCGCAAGTGGCGCGAGCTGCGGACCAGCCGCCACGCTCCCGACCACCACGCGAGTTTTCCTGAGGCCGAGTACCTCAAGGCGATCGTTCTGCACCTGGACTAGCCTGTAAGAGGCTTGTGAGCGCGCCTTTGTACCGTGAGTTATGCAACATTCATGGGATAAGAGGTGGAAGCGGGCCGTCCTTTCTGCGCTGCTGCTGACCGGTATGGCCGAGGCGGCGACCATCAAGATTGCGACGGTCAGCCCGCTCAGCGGCAGCCTGACGCCCATCGGCAGCGAGGTCAAGCGCGGCGCAGAGCTGGCGGTGCAGGAACAGGCACGGGCCTTTAAGGCTTTGGGCTATGACCTCGTGCTGGCGCCCTACGATGACCAAGCCTCAGCCACACTGGCCCCGCAGGTCGCCAAGACCATCCTGGCCGACAAGGCCATCATCGGCGTGGTGGGAGCGCTGAATTCCAGTGTGTCTAATGTCTTGGCCCAACACTTCGCGGCTGCCAAACTCGCCATGATTTCTCCCGCCAGCACGGGGGACCAGCTCACCCAAAACGGTTGGTCGCACTTTAGCCGAGTGGTTGCGCCGGACAGCGCGCAGGGGGTGGCGGCGGCCGACTACCTCGCCGAAGAGCTGAAGGCGCGGTCGGTCTTTGTGATTTCCGACAACACCGCCTATGGCAATGGGCTGACGCGGGCGCTGATGGCTAACCTGAAAAAGCGCAAGGTGCCGGTGGCCGCCTACATGGGCGCTTCGACCCCCGCACAGATTGCCGAGGCGGTGAAGCGGGTGGCGGCGAGCTCCGCCGATGTCGTGTACTTTGGCGGCACGGACGACACCGGCTCTCAGCTTGTCAAGGCGCTGCGGGCGGCGGGCGTCACCGCCACCTTTATGGGCGGAGACGGTCTGGACTCGCCCAGCTTCCTCCAGCGCGCCGGCATCGCGGGGGCGGGCGTGGTCTACAGCACGGTGTTTGGACCGCCCAGCGCCTTTTCGAACGCCCTGGACTTCAGTGAACGGTACCAGGCCGCCTACAAGACCAAGCCGAGTGGGGTGGCCGTCTACGCCTACGACGCCACCAACACGCTTCTCAGTGCGATCAAGGCGGCGATGGGGAGCGGCCGTACCCTGCCCACACGCGCGCAGGTGAGCGCGGCGGTTCGCAAGGTTAACCTGCCCGCCTGCTTCAACGCCGACAAGAGCCGCTGCGCGACGGTGACCGGAGCCATCGCCTTTCAGGACAACGGGGAGCGGGAACGCTCGCGGGTGATGATGATGCGCTTTGACGACGTGTTGCAGGCGCAGGTTGTCAAGGTACAGACCGTCAACGCGGACAACCTGAAGTAGGAGAGGCGCTAGACCCGCGCGGCCTCCCGCTCCCCGGCGAGATGGAGCCAGGTCGAGAGCACCGAGTCGGGGTTGAGGCTCACCGAGTCGATCCCCTGCTCCATCAGCCACTGGGCGAGGGCGGGATGGTCCGAAGGCCCCTGCCCGCAGATGCCCACGTACTTGCCCGCACGCTTGGCCGCCCGGATCGCCTGACTCATCAGGGCGAGCACCGCCTCGTTCTGCTCGTCGAAGAGGTCGGCGACCAGCCCGGAGTCACGGTCGAGTGCCAGCGTGAGCTGCGTCAGGTCGTTGCTGCCGATGGAGAAGCCGTCGAAGTGTTCGAGGAACTGGTCGGCCAGAATCGCGTTTGACGGCACCTCGCACATCATGATGACCTTGAGGCCTTCATCCCCTTCCGACACGGCCTCGCCGCGCTTCAGGCCGTTTTTCTCCAGAATCTCGATGATGGTTCTGGCCTCGCCGACGGTGCGGACGAAGGGAATCATCACCTGGACGTTGGTGAGGCCCATCTCCTCTCGCACTTCCCGAATCGCCCCGCACTCCAGCGCGAAGGCGGCGGCAAAGTCGGCGGAGCGGTAGCGGGAAGCCCCCCGAAAGCCGATCATGGGATTCTCTTCCTGCGGCTCGTAGGCAGAGCCGCCGATCAGGTGCGCGTACTCGTTACTCTTGAAGTCGCTGAGGCGCACGATCACCGGCTTGGGCGCAAAGGCTGCCGCGATGCTCGCTATGCCCTCACTCAACTTCTCGCGAAAGAAGTCGCGCGGTGAGGGGTACCCCGCCGTCTTTTCCTCGATCTGCGCCCGCACGTCCTCGGGGACATTCGGGTAGTCGAGCAGCGCGCGGGGGTGAATGCCGATCACGTTGGAGATGATGAACTCCACCCGGGCCAGCCCCACGCCCTCGTTGGGGAGCGCCGCAAAGGAGAAGGCGCGGTCGGGCGAGGCGACATTCATCATGATCTTCATGCCGACTTCCGGCATCGCGTCCAGCTCGATGCGGCTGACTCGGTAGGGAAGCTTGCCCGCGTACACGTAGCCGGTATCGCCTTCTGCGCAGCTCACGGTGACGGTTTGCCCGCTCCTGAGTTCACGGGTGGCGTTCCCGGTGCCCACCACCGCCGGAATCCCCAGCTCGCGGGCGATGATCGCCGCGTGGCAGGTGCGGCCGCCGCGGTTGGTCACGATGGCGGCCGCGCGCTTCATCACCGGTTCCCAGTCGGGGTCGGTCATGTCGGCCACCAGGATGTCTCCGTCCTGCACCTGGTTCATCTCGGCGGGGTCGCGCACCACCCGCACGGTTCCTGCGCCGATACGGCTTCCCACCGCGCGGCCCTCGACGAGCACCTCGCCCCGACCCTGGAGTTCGAAGCGTTCCAGGGTGCGCCCGGCGCGGCTCTGCACCGTCTCGGGCCGCGCCTGCAGGATGTAGATGTGTCCGTCGCGCCCGTCTTTCCCCCACTCGATGTCCATCGGGCGGCCATAGTGCTCCTCGATGGCCACGCACTGGCGAGCGAGTTCGGTGAGGTCCTCGTCCGAGAGGCAGAAGCGGCGGCGTTCCTCCTGCGGCACATCGACCGCCAAGACGCCGCCCCCCTCGGCATACACCATCCTGCGGGCCTTGCTTCCCAGCGTGCGGCGCAGCACCGCGCGCTTTCCGGCCTTGAGGGCAGGTTTGTACACGAAGTACTCGTCGGGGTTGACCGCCCCCTGCACGATGAGCTCGCCCAGCCCGTAGGCTGCCGTCACAAGCACCGCGTCCCGGTACCCGCTCTCGGTATCGAGGGTAAAGGCCACCCCGCTCACGCCCAGATCAGTGCGGACCATGCGCTGCACGCCCGCCGACAGCGCGACTTCTGCATGCCTAAAGCCGTGGTGGACGCGGTAGGAGATCGCTCGGTCGTTGTACAGGGAGGCAAAGACCAGGCGAACATGGTGCAGCACAGCCTCGGCGCCGCGCACGTTGAGAAAGGTTTCCTGCTGCCCGGCGAAGCTCGCTTCCGGCAAGTCCTCGGCGGTCGCGCTGGAACGCACCGCCACGTCCGGCTCGCTGCCACCTGCCTCCTGCGTCATCCGTGCGTAGGCGTCGCGAATCGCTCCTTCCAGGGCGCTGGGGAGTTCGCCCTGCTCCACCCACCCGCGAATCTCGCGGCCAGCAGCGGCAAGGGCGACCACGTCGTTCACATCGAGTGCCGCGAGCCGGGCGTTGATCTTTTCCTCGATGCGGTTATGCGCAAGAAAGGCGCGGAAGGCGCCAGCAGTCGTCGCAAAGCCTCCCGGCACCCGCACCCCGGCCCCGGCGAGGCCCTGGATCATCTCGCCGATCGAGGCGTTTTTGCCCCCCACAAGCTCCACGTCCGTCATCCTTAGTGTCTGGAACCAGCGAATCATCTCCATGCGTTGTCTCCGTTCTGATGGGCTTTTGCCGAGTGGAAGCGGCGGGGGTTCGTGTGCTGAAGCCTCCCCAGCTTACTCCGGCGGCCTCCTGCCGTCTGCCCCCCCTCTTTACGGGAACTTAACAGCGCGCTCGTAGCCTCAGCCGCGAGGTGAACGACATGCACAAGACGTTCCTGACCACGCTGGCCCTCAGCGTCCTGACCACGCCCGCCCTTGCCCAGATGAATCACGGCGGGATGAATCACACCACGCCGAGCGCCCGTTCTCAAACCGCGATGACCATGGACCTGGAGGCCCTGAATAGGCTCAGCGGCAGGGCGTTCGACCGCGCCTTTCTCTCCATGATGATCCCGCACCACCAGGCGGCGGTTGCCATGAGTCAGGCCGTGCTTGGCACCAAGGACGCTCAGGTGAAAGCCTGGGCGAGCGCCATCATCCGGGACCAGAACCGCGAGATTGCCCAGATGACCACGCTGCTCCAAAGCTACGGCGGCGTGGACACCCAGATGGCCGGAATGATGAAGACCATGATGGGCGGGATGGTGGAGCGGGTGAAGCAGGCCAGCAACAAGGACCTAGCCTTTGTGCAGGGGATGCTGCCCCACCACGCCTCCGCTGTTGCTATGGCGAACCTCGCCTTGCAAAAGTCCCAGAGCCCCAGCATCCTCAAGCTCGCGCGTGACATTGTTCGTGCCCAGGCGCAGGAGATGTACGAGTTCAGGCTGTCCCTGCTGCGCTGACCCGTCACCGCCCGGAGGTGGAATGCCCCAGATCCTGCTTGTGGATGACGATCCCGCCATTCTCGAAATCCTGCGTGCCTACCTCACGGCCGAGGGCCATACCGTGCTGGAGGCGGTGGATGGAACGCGGGCACGTGCCCTTCTCCCCCGTGCCGATCTCGCCATTCTCGACTGGATGCTGCCGGGCACCTCTGGGATGGTCCTGGCCCGTGAGGCCCGCGCCGCTCGCCTGGACCTGCCCATCCTGATGCTGACGGCTCGGGGCGAAGAGGAGGACAAGTTGCGCGGCCTGGACGCCGGTCTAGATGACTACGTGGTCAAGCCCTTTAGTCCCCGCGAGGTGGTGGCCCGCGTGCGTGCCCTGCTGCGCCGTGCCGGGGTGCGGGAGACGGTGACGAGTGGCGGCCTGCACCTCGATCTGCGCGCCCGCAGCGCCCGTCTGGACGGGCAACCGCTCGACCTCTCCAGGCTGGAGTACGACCTGCTGACGACCCTCGCGCAGCATCCCGGTTTGGCCTGGACGCGCGAACGCCTGCTCGAACGGGTCTGGGGAGGCGACTTTCCCGGCACCGAGCGGGTGGTTGACGTGCATATCACCGGGCTACGCAAGAAGCTGGCGGATTCTGCAGAAGCGCCGCGCTTTATCGAAACCGTTCGTGGAGTCGGCTACCGCTTTCGGGATGCGGAAGACTAGGCCATGCGCTTTTTTCCCCGGCTGCTGCTCTCGCACCTGCTGGTGATCGGGCTGGCAGTGTGTGGCCTCGTTCTCTCGGCAGAATGGATTGCCCCCGCCTTCTATCGCAGCCACGTCGAGCAGATGGTCCGGCTGATCGGTCCGGAGGGGGCCGAGCTGCGGCCCGACCTCGAACACGGGATGCGGCAGACGCTGACGCGGGCTTTGCTCGCTTCCCTGCCGCTGGCGATCCTGGTCGCGGCGGGCACTGCCCTGCTGTCTTCCCGGCGGGTGGTTCGCAGCGTTCACCTGCTGAGTGAGGGGAGCCGTGCCCTCGCGAGTGGGAGGTATGCCCGGCGGCTTCCCGAGGAGGGCCGCGACGAACTGGCGGACCTGGCGCGTAACTTCAACACGATGGCCGGTGCCCTGGAACGGGTCGAGCAGGGCCGAGTGGAGCTGATCGGGAATGTCGCCCACGAGCTTCGTGCGCCCTTGGCCGCCCTGCGGGGGTACGCGGATGCCATGACCGACGGGGTCATGTCCCCAGAGCACGCGGCGCGTTCCATCGTCCGTGAGGTGGGGGCCATGGAACGCCTGGTGCGTGACCTCAGCCTGGTCTCGCGGGTGGAGGCGGGCGCGGTCGAACTGCATCCCAGTATCTTTCCTCCCGGCAGGCTGCTGGCAGCGGCACGCGAGCGGTTCGAGGGCGCTTACGCCGACAAGGGCGTGACGCTGGAGGTGACGCTCACGCTTGGCCTTCCCGACGTGCGGGCCGATTTCGAGCGGGCCTCACAGGTGCTCGCCAACCTGCTGTCGAACGCCCTGCGATATACGCCAGAAGGTGGGCGCGTCCAAATCGGTGCTGGCCTGGCAGGCACAGCCGTCCAGTTCACTGTAGTCGACACCGGGAGCGGCATCGCGCCCGAACACCTGGGCCGTATCTTCGAGCGCTTCTACCGCGGCGACCCGGCCCGTTCCCGAACCGACGGCGGCAGCGGTGTGGGCCTCACCATCGCGCGGGGGCTGGTGGAAGGCATGGGAGGAACACTCACGGCGAGCTCGACGCTGGGAAAGGGGAGCACTTTTGTCTTTACCCTACCCCTGGCGGGCGCTCCAGAGCCGGGCACACTCAGCGGTGCGTTCGCAACCAGTCCTGAAAATCGTGCATCTCGTCGGCCTGGGTCATGATGATCTGCTGCGCCAGGCTCAGTACATGCTCGTCGTTCGACCGCTGGAGGGCGAGGTTGGACATCTCATTCGCGCCCGCATGGTGGGGAATCATCATCTCCAGAAAGACGGCATCGGGATTCTGCGTGTGGGCCATCATCTGCATCATCGGGGGCATGCCGGACATCGCCTGCCGCATCAGGTTCATCAGGGCAAGGCTCGGGCCGCCGAAGCGTTGCAGTTCGGCCTGCATCTCCGCGATCTCTTTCTGCTGACTGTCGATGATGCTTTGCGCCCACGCTCGCACCAGGGGATCACGCAGCCTCGGCAGGGCGGCGCGGCTCATCTCGATGGCCGAGGCATGGTGCGGAATCATCGCCGAGAAAAACGCCCGGTCAAAGGCGGTGCCGGAGAGGCTCCGAAGCTGATTCATCACCGGCTGCATCCGGGCGTGCATGTCCATCTGCATGGCCATGGGCATCGGCCCACTCCCGCCCGCCTGTGCAGCACTCACCGGCAGCGCCAGCAGGGTCAGGCTCAGCAGGACGTTCTTCATGCCGCCACACTCCCCAGCAGGTTCTGGCAGGCTTGTTCGCAGCGGCGGCAGCTTTCCGCACAGACCGCGCAGTGTTCCATGTTCATGTCGCGCGCATGCCGTTCGCACTCGTCCCCGCAGGCCCGGCAGGCGGCCACGCACGCCTGAAGCTGAGCCCGCAGCACATTCTGGTCAGGCTGCGTCAGCCGCGACAGCACGCGACCCGTTGTCCCGCACACGTCGGCGCAGTCGAGGTTGAGGCGGATGCAGTGAACGAGGTGCATCAGGTGTTCGCGCTCGCCCAGGCAGGCGTCAGCGCAGGAAGCGCAGGTCTGGGCACACGCAAAGCAGGCCTCGATGCACTCGGCCAGGGCGTTGAGGTCAAACACGCTGGCAGGATTGGGATGCGTTTGCAGCATTTCTCGGGTGTTCTGCGACATGGCGAGGCTCCTGGTGGCATGAGGGCGTTCAGAGGGGTCGCGCCGAGTACGTCGCGGCCTAGCTGAGCGCCACAGGGGCGAATGACCTTGCCTCGTCATCGTAGGAGGCGCCGTGTTCAGCTTGTGTAAAGCTCCGGCAAGCCTCAAGGGAGCCTCAAGGCAGCGCCGCAGCCAGAGGGAGGAAGTTTGGCGGGCTTGCGCGTGTCACTCTGAGGCATGACTGCCCCGCGCCCCGCTTCTCCT
Organism: Deinococcus sp. YIM 77859; assembly: GCF_000745175.1. Classification (NCBI taxonomy): domain Bacteria; kingdom Thermotogati; phylum Deinococcota; class Deinococci; order Deinococcales; family Deinococcaceae; genus Deinococcus; species Deinococcus sp. YIM 77859. The sequence goes on along the minus strand of NZ_JQNI01000002.1, from coordinate 1,048,871 downwards.
TCGCAGCCGGTCCTTATCGTCTCGGACCATACGGGTCTCACCGCCGAGAATACGGCGCGTGCCCTCCTCGCTCACTTTCCCGGCCAGCCCCTGCGGTACCTTCAGCGGCCCTTTGTGGCCACGGTGGAGGCGGCGCGGGGCGTCGCGCGGGAGGTGAGGGCCCTGGCCGAGCGGGGTGAGCGGCCCCTGATCTTTACCACCATCACTGATCCTGCTGTGCTGCGTGAGCTGGAAGCCACTCCCGCCCGCGTGTTTGACCTGTTGGGTCCCGGGCTCGCCGCCCTAGAGGAGGAGTTTGGTGTCCGCGCCGCCCGCAGCGTAGGCCGCTACCACGACATGCATGACCAGACGAGCTACGTCGCCCGTATGGATGCCCTGGACTTTGCCCTGGCGACCGATGACGGCTTGGGGAACCGCCAGTACGGGCTGGCTGACGTGATTCTGGTGGGCGTCAGCCGCGCCGGCAAAACGCCGACGAGCCTGTTTCTGGCCCTGCAATACAGCCTCAAGGCGAGCAACTACCCCCTGGCCGAAGACGACTTTGAGCGCGAGGGGCTCCCGATTCCCCTCGAACCCTACCGCAGCAAACTGCACGGCCTCACCATAGATCCGCGGCGGCTGCACGCCATCCGCACCCAGCGCAAGCCGGGCAGCCGCTACGCGAGTCTCGAGCAGTGTGAGTACGAGGTGCGGCAGGCCGAGCGCCTCTTCGCCCGAGCTGGGCTCCCGGTGCGCGACACGACGAGTGCCAGCGTGGAAGAGATCGCGGCGGGCATCGTCGCACAGCTGCGGCGCGAGTAGGCGCTGCATACATAAGTTCCTGTGCCTTTGGTCTGGCCCCCCTATCCTATCCCGCGTGAGGGCTGTCGCGAGGAGAGCAGGGCCGTGAACAATGAGATTCCCGTGCAGATGATCGGACCGCAGGGTGAGGTGATGGCGCACGCGGTAGACGCCTGCGTGCACTGTGGCTTTTGTCTGCCCGCCTGCCCGACCTACGCCCTGCTGGGCGACGAGATGGACAGCCCGCGCGGACGCATCGTCCTGATGAAGGAGGTGCTCGAAGGCAGCCTGCCCCTCGCGGACGCCGCCCCACACCTCGACCGCTGCTTGGGCTGTCAGGGCTGCGTGACGGCCTGTCCCAGCGGCGTGCCCTACGGTGAACTCATCACGGCCTTCCGCGGCTGGAGCGAGCCGCGGCGCCAGCGTTCGCCCCTGGACCGTGCCAAGCGGGCCGCCATCCTCAAGATTCTCCCCGCGCCCAAGGTCTTCAGCCTGGCCGCGCGGGTGGGGCAGCACACCAAGCCCCTGGCGCCCGTGCTGCCCGCCGCGCTGCGGGCACCCCTCGACCTGCTGCCCGAGCAGGTCCCGGCCATGCAGCCGCTGCCCCAGGTGACCCGTGCGCGGGGCCCGCGCCGGGGCCGGGTGGCTTTTCTCGCTGGATGCGCCCAGCAGGCCCTTGCCCCCAACTTCAATGCGGCGACCTTGCGCGTGCTGGCCCGCAACGGCATCGAGGTGGTGATTCCCGAAGGGCAGGGCTGCTGCGGAGCCGCCGCCCTCCACACCGGTGCTCGAGATGAGGCCCTGCGGCTGGTCCGCCAGAACCTGGCCGCCTTTCATCCCGACGACTACGACGCGATTCTCTCCAACGCGGCGGGCTGCGGCGCAGGCCTCAAGGAATACCCGGCGGTGCTGCACGGTCTGCCCGATGAGGCCCGGGCGCGTGCCCTGGCCGCCAAGGTGCAGGACATCAGCGAGTTCCTGGCGGGGTTGCTGCGGGCGGGTGAGCTGGAACCCTTCTTGCCCGCCTCCCGTCCCCTCACCGTCGCCTACCACGACGCCTGCCACCTCGCCCATGCCCAGGGCGTGCGTGCTGCCCCCCGTGAACTCCTGCGGGCCATTCCCGGCGTGACGGTGGCCGAGGTGCCCGAAGGTGACCTGTGCTGCGGCTCGGCGGGCACCTATAACCTCGAGCAGCCCGAGCTGGCCAACAGCCTTGGCGTGCGCAAGGCCAGAAACATTCTCTCCACCAGGCCCGACCTGATCGCCAGCGGCAACATCGGCTGCCACACGCAGATTCAAAGCCACGTGCGCCGAGCGGGGAGCCGGGTCCCCGTGCTCCACACGGTGGAGGTGCTTGATCTGGCCTACCGGGGGGAACTGTGAAGCGGGATCAGTGGAAGGGTGGAGGGCCGTTCACCCTTCCTGCTCTCCTGACCCCTCACCCTGGCCCACGCACGGAAGCGGCAGGAGACCTATGACCCCCCGCAAGACAGCCCTTTTTCCCGGTTCTTCCGCCCCCCTGCCCCGCTCGGCGAGCACGCCGGACAACGCCCTGGCGACCGAACTCACCCGCCGGCTCGGCCCGCACAAGGTGCTTTCCCGCCTCTCCGAGCGCCTCAACTACCGCTACGACGCCATTCAGTTCGGGGCGACGCCGCTTTGCGTGGTGCTGCCCGAGTCCACGGCGGACGTGGTGACGGCGGTGCGGGCAGCGCGGGCCGCCGGGGTGCCCATCGTGGGCCGTGGGGCGGCAAGCGGGCTTTCGGGGGGGGCGGCGCCCGCTCAACCGAGCGTGGTCGTCTCCTTTACCCGCATGACCCGCCTGGAGATTTTTCCCGAACGGCGTGAGGCGCGGGCTCAGGCGGGCGTGGTGACGCTGGCGGTCACGGAGCGGGCCAGGCCCTTTGGCCTGATCTATCCGCCCGACCCCGCCAGCTTTCGCACGAGCACCATCGGCGGCAACCTGGGGGAGAATGCGGGCGGCCCGCTGTGCTTCAAGTACGGGGTGAGTGGCGACTACGTCCGGGCGCTGGAGTGGGTGGACGCCGAGGGCGAGGTGCATGAGCTCACCCGTGAGGCCTACGACCTGGCTGGTCTGCTGATCGGCTCGGAGGGGACGCTGGGCCTGATCACCGAGGCTTCGTTGCGCCTGACCCCGCCGCCCCAGTTTACCCGGACCCTGATGGCCAGCTTTGCGGACGTCGGGGCCTGCGCGCAGGCGGTCAGCCGGGCAATTGCCACCGGTGCGGTGCCGGCCAAGCTTGAATTCATGGATCAGGCTTGCGTGAATGCCGTGGAAGACTTTCTTCGGCTCGGCCTGCCGCGTGAGGCGGGAGCGCTGCTCCTGGTCGATACCGACGGCGACGATCTGGACACCGTCGAGGAGGAACGGGCGCTGGTGGAAGCGGCCTGCCTGGAGGCGGGAGGAACGGTGCGCCGCGCGGTTAGTGACGCCGAGAGCGCCGCGCTGTGGCAGGCCCGGCGCAGCGTCAGCCCGGCCCTGGGGCGTATTCGCCCGCAGCGCATGAACGAGGACATCGTGGTCCCGCGCTCGGCCCTCGCGGAGGTGGTGCGCGAGATTCGGGCGCTGGGGGACGCTTCCGGCCTACCGCTGGTGCAGTTCGGGCACATCGGGGACGGTAACCTGCACCCCAACATTCTCTTTGATCCCCGGCGCGAGTCCCCGGAGGCGGTGCATGACCTCGCGCACCGGATTGCCCTCGTCGCCATTCGTCATGGTGGCGTTCTCAGCGGTGAACACGGCATCGGCACCATGAAGCGGCCCTTTATGCGCGAGGCGGTCGACCCGCTCACCCTGGCCGCGTTCCGAGACGTGAAGCGGGCGCTGGACCCGGCGGGGGCGCTTAATCCAGGCAAGGTGCTGCCGGATGAGGAAGGAGAGCCCCATGCCCATCCTTGACCTCTCTCCCGGTGACCAGACCATCACCGTGAGGAGCGATACCAGCCTGCTGGAGGTGTACCGGGCCCTTCCCGCCGGGCTTTACCCGCCCTTTCCCCCGGTGGAGCTGCCGGGGGGCATCGGCGGTCTTGTGGCACGCGGCGGCTTTGCCCAGACCTTCTTTTTCGCTGCGGAGGTGCTGGGCGTGACCTTCCGTTCGCCCTCGGGCCGGGTGATCCGGGCGGGTGGACGCACGGTGAAAAACGTGCAGGGCTACGACCTGACCCGGCTCTTCGTCGGTTCCTTTGGGCGGCTGGGAGAAGCCCTGGAGGTCACCCTCAGGCTGCGCCCGGGTCCCGACCTGCGGCATGTGGTGGCTCCCGGTTCCCTCGCCGCTCTGGGGCACCCCACGGCCCGCTTTGCCTGGCAGGACGGCGACAACGTGCACCTCCTGCACTTTGGCCACGCGCGCGAGGTGAAGCGGGCGCTGGCCGCGCTGCCCCAGGCGCAGGAGGTGACTGAACCGCTTGATCTCACCTCCCGCTTTCCAAACGGAATGGGCGTAGCCGAAAGCGCCTCCCTGCGTGACCTGCGCTTTGGCTGGGTCAACGGTGCAGGCCCCCCCCCGGTTCCCCCACTGTTTGCCCGGCTGGCGGACACCCTCTGAACGCTCCGCGGTCTATGCTGAGCCATGACCACCATCACTGGGCCGGGGCGAACGCGCCAGACGGAGGTGTACGTGCGTGGCCTGGGGGGCGAGCGGCCCGCCGTGCCTGTCTCGCCCGAGCGGCTTCAGGCGGCGGCGAAGGCCAAACTCAGGGCCGCTGACTTCGCCTACATCGCGGGGGGAGCAGGAGCGGAGCGCACCCTACGGGCCAACCTCGCCGCCTTTGAGCGGGTGCGGTTGCTGCCGCGCCGTCTGTGCGGCACGCGCGAACGTGACCTCAGCGTCGACCTGCTGGGGCAGACGCTCAAAAGCCCCCTTCTCCTCGCGCCCATCGGCGTGCTGGAGGCGGCGCACCCGCAGGCTGACCTCGCGGTGGCGCGCGCGGCGGCCGCAGAGGGCGTCCCCTTCATCTTTTCCTCGCAGGCTTCGGTGCCCATGGAGGCTTGCGCGGCGGCGATGGGCGATTCGCCCCGCCTCTTTCAGCTCTACTGGGGCACGGACGACGAGGTGACCCGTTCCTTTGTGCGCCGGGCCGAAGCCTGCGGCGCGGCGGCCATCGTGCTCACGCTCGATACGACGCTGCTGGGCTGGCGCCCGCGTGACCTCGACCTGGGGAGCCTTCCTTTTCTGCGTGGCCAGGGTCTCGCGCAGTACCTCAGCGATCCGGTGTTTCGCTCGCGCCTCGCTGCGCCTCTTCCGGCGCCTGCCGTGCAGCCCCGGCGCACACCGGCCCTGCTGCGCGCCGGGGCCGAGCTCGCCGCCAAGGGCCGTCTGTTCGGCCTCAGCCTAGAGCAGATGCGCGCAGCTGCCGCCCGCTTCACCGCCACCTACACGCGCCCCGACCTGGGCTGGGACGACGTCAGCCGCCTGCGCGAGTGGACGCGCCTCCCCATCCTCCTCAAGGGCATCCTCCACCCCGAGGACGCGCGTGAGGCTGTTCGCCGGGGCGTCGATGGCCTGATCGTGAGTAACCACGGCGGCCGGCAGATCGACGGCGAGGTCGGGACGCTGGACGCCCTGCCCGGCGTGGTCGCGGCGGCAGGAGACCTCCCCGTGCTCCTTGACAGCGGTGTTCGCACCGGCTCGGACGTGGCCAAAGCCCTCGCCCTGGGCGCGCGGGCAGTGCTGCTGGGACGGCCCTACGTCTACGGCCTGGCGCTGGCAGGGGAACGGGGGGTGCGCGAAGTCATCGGGAACGTGCTTGCCGAGTTTGACCTCACCCTGGGCCTCTTGGGGGTGGGGGCGGCGCGCGATCTGGGACCGGGGCAGCTGGCCCCGTCTACACAACCCTGACAAACCCGGCTATTCTGCGAGGCGTGCACAAGCAACTTGCCTTGATGGCTGCCCTGCTGCTGGGGGCGGCGGGGGCGCAGACCGTGAACCTGCGCATTCTTGAAACCTCCGATCTTCACACCTCGGCCCTGGGGTACGACTACTACCAGGACAAGCCGACCGGCGAATTCGGACTGGAGTACACGGCCACCCTGATCAAGCAGGCCCGTGCCGAGAGGCGCAACACCCTGCTGTTTGACAATGGCGACCTCATTCAGGGAAATCCTCTCGGCGACTTCGCGGCGCGGGTGCAGCCTCTCAAAGAGGGCCAGATGCACCCCATGCACCAGGCCATGCGTACGCTGAAGTACGACGCGGCGACGCTGGGCAACCACGAATTCAACTACGGTCTGGACTACCTGGAGCGGGTGTTGGACGCGGCGCCCATGCCCTACGTGAACGCCAACGTGCTCAACCCCGACGGCAGCAACCGCTACACGCCCTATGTCGTGCAGCGCAAGATCGTCTATGACGAAACGGGCCGTCCGTATGTGCTCAATGTCGGTGTGATCGGCTTCACGCCCCCGCAGATCCTGAACTGGGACCGAGCCCACCTTGAAGGCAAGGTGCAGGTGATGGACATTGTGGAGGCTGCGCGCAAATTCGTGCCGCAGATGAAGGCCCAGGGGGCGGACCTCATCGTGGCCCTGGCCCACACCGGCATCAACCAGGGGGAGTACACTCCCGGAGCGGAGCAGGCGGGTGCCGAGCTGACTCGTGTAGACGGTATTGACGTGGTGCTCACCGGGCATAGCCACCTGGAGTTTCCTGGCACCGCCTACAAGGATGTACCCGGCGTCAACCTGCAAAAGGGCACCATCAACGGCAAGGTTGTGCTGATGCCCGGCTTTTGGGGCAATACCCTCGGTGTGGCGGATCTCCAACTGAAGTACGACCGCGCTGCTCAGCGTTGGAGCGTCGTCGACGCACAGGGAAGCCTGCGGCCCATCTGGGACAAGGCGGCCAAAAAGAGCCTGGTCACGCCTGACCCGAGCGTGGCCCGGGCCGTGCAGCAGGCCCACGAGGGCACTCTGGCCTACGTGCGCGGCAAAGTGGCGGATCTCAGTGCCCCCATCACCTCCTACTGGGCGCTCGTGCAGGACGACCCCAGCGTGCAGCTCGTCAGCAACGCACAAGCCGCCTACGTCAAGGCTGCGCTGGCCAACACCCAGTACAAGGATCTGCCGGTGCTGTCCGCTGCCGCGCCCTTCAAGGCCGGGGGCCGCGCCGGGGCCAGCTACTACACCGACATTCCGGCTGGAACGCTCGCCATCAAGAATGTCGCGGACCTGTACGTCTACCCCAACACGGTGCAGGCGGTGCTTGTCACCGGCGCTCAGGTACAGGAATGGCTGGAGCGCAGTGCCGGGCAGTTCAGACAGATCGATCCAACCAAAACTGAACCCCAGGCCCTGGTTGACGAGAGCTTCCCCACCTACAATTTCGACGTCATCGACGGCGTCACCTACGAGATAGACGTGACCCAACCCGCCCGCTACGACCGCAGCGGCAAGCTCGTCAACCCAGAAGCCCGCCGCATCAAGAATCTGATGTACCAGGGCAAGCCCATCGATCCCCAGCAGCAGTTTGTGGTCGCCACCAACAATTACCGCGCCTCGGGCGGCGGCGCCTTCCCCGGACTGAACGGTAAAAACATCGTTCTTGAGGCTCCTGACGAAACCCGCCAGGCGATCATCAAGTACTTCCAGGACGAGAAGACGGTCAACCCGACAGCCGATGGCAACTGGAAGCTTACGCCCATCCCCGGCGTGACCCTGCTGTATGTGAGCAGCCCGAACGCGCAGAAGAATCTGCCCGCCGGAGCGTCGCTGCTGCGGACGCGCGACGACGGGTTTGCGGAGTACCTGATCAAGTTCTAAAGGAGACCGCAGGACCGGGGGCGGTGTCGGCCACGTGGCTTCCACCGCCCCCCTGCTTTTGACCGAAAGCTCAGCTCCGGTGCTTCACTCGTCACCCAGGCGCAGTCCCTGACTCACAATGCCGTCTGCCTGGATCGTCACCGGCTGCCCGTTGCTGCTGGTGCCGTAGAACTCGATAGAAGTGACCTGCGTCACATTACCGTCGGTTGCGCGGGCCAGGTTTCCCAGACCACCTTCCAGGGAGAGGGTGTACTGGGCGGGAACCCCGTTGGCGGGCAGCGTGTCGCTGGCCTGGGGCGGGCAGGAATTGAGAGCCGTCCGGGCAGCACAACTGTACCCGGAGGTCAGGTACAGGTTCAGCTTGTTGACGTCACCCAGGTTCTCCTGCGTGGTCGTGCCGCTGACCGTAGAGACGGTTTTCTTGAGGATGCGGTATCCCTTGAGGTACACCGCGTCCGAGCCGGGACGGGTCATGAAGGTAAAGGTGACGCCATTGCCCGGCGTGATCGTCCAGGTGACCTTTGCGGGTGCGGTTTCTGTGGCGGGCGTGACCGTCTTCGTCGCGGTTTCCGTTGACCCCGAGTCATCGACCGCCACCCCTACCGACACCCGGTTGCCGAAAAGCTGTCCCGGTGCGTTTCCGCAGGCACTGAGGACCAGACCAAGGACGAGGGGTAGACAGGCCAGTTTCTTCATTCGTTCTCCTCCGGTTCGACCGTCTTCAGGTGGGGATTGAGGATGTAAAAGGCGAGGCGCTTCATCCCCGCTAGAAAATCCACATTCTCCACAATCACAGCACGCCACTCGTCACTGATTTCTTGCTGGCCAGAGCGCTCCAGCAGGCGCGGCTGAATCACGGTGGGAGCGAAATTGAGAATGCCGCGAATCCCTGCGTCCGCAAGGCTCTGCGCGGCGTCCTGCGCGCGTTCGGGCGGCACTGCCAAAAAGCCCATGTCCACCCGAGTGCTGCGGGTAAAGTCGCGCAGGGTCTCCACATGCGCCACCGTCAGGCCACGCACGCGCTGACCGACGATCTCGGGGCTAACGTCGAACAGGCCGACGTACTGAAACTGGTAGTCACTCGCGCCGGGGTAGTTGGCGATGGCCTGCCCCAGACGGCCCATGCCCACAATCACGACGTTCCAGGTTTGGTTCAGGCCCAGGACGCGCAGCAGTTCGCGCTTGAGAACAGGCACGGTGTAGCCCATGCCGCGGGTGCCAAAGCGCCCGAAGTAGGCGAGATCCTTGCGAACCTGAAAGGCGGTGACCCCCGCGCGCTCGGCGAGGTCATTGCTGCTGGTGCGGCTGACGTCCTGCGCCTCCAGCCCTTCGAGGATACGCAGGTACGTCACGAGGCGGCTGATTGTCGCCGTGGGAATGCCCGTCATGCGGTCACCGGACCCGGAAGTGATCGAAGCCGTTTGCGTCGAGATTCTCCTCAGCCTTGAGCAGAGCGTCGCCGCTGAAGGGGCCGATCAATACGGTCACCTTTTTGCCTTCCGGGGCGTTGACCGTCGGGGTGTAGCCCTGTTCGCGCAGCATACCAACCATGCGCTGGGCGCTTTCCACGCGGTCGAACGCGCCGACCTGGAGGTACACCGGCTCGCTGGGCGCCGGCACGCCGGCAGAAGCAGAAGAGGTGTCCTCGGATGGGGCCGTCTCCGTGCGTTCGCCCCCTGTGTCTTCCGTGGCGGTTGCCTCCGTGAGACGACGACCACGCGGCGGGTACAGGACCGCCTGGGGATATGCCCGCTGAATATCGGCGAGTGCCTGCCGGGCCGTCGCCTCGTCCGCGAAGGGCCCAACCTGCGCAACCACCTGATCCCCCAGATCGATGGGGTAGACCGTGTATCCCAGGTTCCGGACGCTTGCCGTGTTGTTTTGGGCCAGGGCTTCGGAACTGAAGGTGCCCAGGCTGATGCGGTAGTCACTGCGCAGCGGCGTGCGCTGCTCGCTGGTGGGCACCGCGCCGCCCGCGCGGGGAGTGGCTGCCCCCGGCGCTCCGGCAGCTGTGTCCAGGGCCCCAGGATTTGCCGGAGGCGTGGTCAGCGTGACGGTGGGTGGGGAAGGTGCGGGCGGCGCAGCGGGGATGGGCTCGGCGGGCACGACCGGGACCTCGGCGCCCTCAGGGCGGGCCGTGGGTGAGGAAGTGGCCGTTGCCGTGTTCCTCTCCTGGGGCTGCGAAGGTGTGGCCGGGGCGGGCGAGGCCGCCTCCTCGGGAGGAGAGGAAAGCCCCGCCGCGTCTTCGGCGGCGCGGCTGGTGTCGGGCGCGGGGGACGGCGTGACGGGCTCCTCTGTTTCACCGAGGTCCGTGCCGGGGGCGCTGGGGATCACCGGCGCGTCTTCGGCGGCGACCACCGGGGAGGTAGGGGCCTGGGCGACCCGCTCGGGACGCTGTTCCAGCAGCAGCAGTCCAAAACCTGCGAGCAGCAGCAGCACCAGCAGGCCGATCAACAGGTCCGGCCAGCGGCGGGGCCGTGCATCGGCGCGGCTCATTTCAGCGCTCCTTTCGCGCCCGCGTGTCCGAGGTTGGCCGCCCGCTTGAGCGACTCACGCGCGTCCGACTCCCGGGCTTGGGCGCGTTGCGTCAGGCCCAACAGGTACCACGCCTCGCCGTTCTTGGGCTGGTCGCTCACCAAACCGCGCAGAATCGCCTCAGCCTCGGCGTAGCGGGCGCCGGCAAGCAGGGCCGCCGCAAGGTTTTGCCGCGCCGTGGGGGTGGGGTCCAGCTTCACGCTGGTGCTCAGGGCGCCCGCCGCTCCGGCATAGTCCTTTTGGGCGTACGCACTCAGGCCCAGCCACAGGTAGGCTTCGGCGCTGGGAAGGGCCGCCACGCTCGCCCGCAGGGCAGTGCGGGCAGCACCATACTGGCCCTGCCGATATGCGGCAACGCCCTGCACAAACCGTGCGCGGGCGAGGGTGCTCGCCTCCGGCTTCAGGCGAAGCGCCTGCGCGGCGTCTCGCGCGGCCTGCGCCGTTTGCCCCAGCGCGAGGCGCAGGGCGGCCAGGCCGGTGAGATACGCTGGGTTTTGTGGAGCGAGGGCCACGGCCTGTTCATAGGCGGACAGCGCTCCCTGGCGGTCTTGGCGGGCAAGGCGCAGTTCAGCCAGCCGGGCGTAGGCGGCTGCGTTGCGGCTATCTTCCCGCGTGGCGTCCTGGGCGGCGAGAACGGCGGCCCGCGTGTTCCCCGCGGCAGCCAGCACGTCGGCCTTGCGCAGCAGCAGGCGGGCACGGTCACGGCCGTTCGTCACGCGCCCAACCGCCGCGTCCAGTTCGCGGGCCGCTCGGTCGGGCAGGCCCTGCCCCAGGTAGACATCGGCCACCAGCAGAGCGGCGTCCACTCGCTTCGGCTGGCGCTCCAGCACCGCGTACAGGTCCGGCAACGCCGCTACGCCCTGACCCGCCAGCACCTGCGCCTGCGCTCGTCGAAACCGGGCATCCAAGTCATTGGGGTCAAGGGCGGTGATCTCGGCCAGGGTCGTACTCAGCCCCGCAAAATCTCCGGCGCGCGTCTGCTCGGCCGCCAGGGCTTCCAGAATCTGCCGCTGTGTGGCCGCGCCCGCCTTGCCGCGGGCCAGACTCGCGGCCTCGCTGTAGAGCCGCAGCGCGTCGGCGTAGCGGCCCTCGCGGGTGGCGATCACACCCAGGTTGTACGGTCCCTCGGGGCGCTCGGGGGCCAGGGCCACCAGTTGGGCGAATTCGAAGGCCGCGCCCTTCAGGTTGTTCTGCGCGAGCAGCGTCAGGCCCAGGCCAAAGTGAGGCTCGGGCTGCCGGTAGTTCTGTGCGATCAGGCTCTCGAAGAGCGTCTGTGCCCGCGCAAGCTGCCCGCTGCGCAGCGCGGTCTGTGCCTGCGCGAGCGTGTCGAGCTGCGCCGCGGTGAAGGGTGTGACGGGGAGAGCCGCGGCTGGGGCTGCGGGACTGGTCGAGGTGGTGGGCAGGGCGGGCACGCGCGGCACGGTGGGCGTTCCCACCCCCTGCAACGTGGTCTGCACCGAGGTCGCCGCCGACGTGTCGAGGAGTGTCTGCGCGGAGGCGGCGGGCACAGCGGTCAGCAGCAGGCCGAGCAGCACCTTAAGGTTACGTTGGGTCACCGGGGGGCCTCCTGAACGGGGAAACGTGACAAGGGTAGCATCAGGTTCTTTCTTAACCCTTACGCGGGTCGGGCACGCGAGGTGGTTGTGATTCTCGCATGCCCCATCGGCCAAGGTGGTATGAAACCCCGCCTCATCCACCTGGACACGAGAAGTGCCCCCCGGGGATGGGGAGGCACCGAGCAGCAGACCGGAATGTCAGGCGGGAACACCGAGGGCGGCTCCGGGCCGCTTCAATGCCAGTTGCCCGCAGGCCGCGCCCGCATCCTTCCCGCGCGAGCGGCGCACGCTCACGTCCACACCGCGGCTTTCCAGCACGTCGTAGAACGCCTGGATCTGCTCCTCGCTGCTCGCCTCGAAGTCTGAGCCCTCCCAGGGATTCATGGGAATGAGGTTGACGTGGCTGACCAGGCCACGCAGCAGGTCGGCAAGCCGCTCAGCCTGCCACAGGTGGTCGTTGACGCCGCGCAGCATGGTGTACTCAAAGGTGACCCGGCGGCCGGTGACCGCCTGGTAGTCACGGGCTGCCGCCATAATTTCCTCGATGGAGTTGGCCGCGCCCGTCGGAATGATGCGCCGCCGCGTCTCCTCGTCTGGGGCGTGCAGGCTGATCGCCAGCTTGAGGCCCAGGTCGTCCTCCTGCGCGAGTTGCCGAATGCCCCGGGCGATGCCCACGGTCGAAAGCGTCACGCGGCGCTTGCTCATGCCCAGGGCCTGGGGGTGCAGCAGGATGCGCGCGGCCTTCATGGTCTGGGCGTAGTTCAGCATCGCCTCGCCCATGCCCATAAAGACCAGGTTGCGGATCTCGCGCGGGGCGATCCCCTCGCCACCCGCGACCGCGAGCACCTGCCCGACGATCTCGCCCGGCGTGAGGTTGCGCCCAAAGCCCATCGCCCCAGTCGCGCAGAAAGCGCAGCGCGCAGGACAGCCCACCATCGTCGAGACGCAGACCGTCTTGCGGTCGAGGTAGGGCATATAGACCGCTTCCATCTGCCGCCCGTCCTGCAGAGTAAAGAGATACTTCACCGACCCGTCCGCACTTCGGACCGTCTCGATCTCCCGGAAGGGGTTTAGGGTGTAGCGCGCGGCGAGGTCTGCCCGCATCTGGGCCGGGAGGTTCGTCATGGCCTCAAAGGAGCTGACCCCCTGCACGAACACCCACTCCAGCAGTTGCCGCCGCCGGAAGCCCTCCAGCGGGTATTCTTCAGGGTGGAGGTCAAGGAGAAGCTGCATCAAAAAAGTCTAGCGGTTGGGCTGGGGGAGGGGAGAGGTGCAGGGCACGATCCCCGCCAGGGTCCTGAACGCCCTGCCCGACGCCGTACCCTGTGACGCATGGAGGACTCCCACCTCAACGTTCTGGCCGCGATGATCACGCCCGCCGTGCTCATCAGCGGCGCGGGTACTCTGCTGATGAGCACCAGCACGCGGCTGGGCCGCGCCACCGACCGCGTCCGGCAGCTCACGGCCCGTTTCAAGGAGCTTGTTGGCGAGGAGGGCCAGCGTTCGCCCCTCGCCCGCGAGGAGAAACGGATGATCATGCGGCAGTTGCCGCGCCTCACCCGCCGCACGCGTATCATCCAGCGGGCCATGACCGCCTTTTATCTCGCGGTGGCGCTGCTGGTGCTCACCAGTCTGGTCATCGGGGCATCCGCCCTGCTGGGCTCGGCCCCGGGACCTGCCCCCGTCCTCCTGGCGATTCTGGGAGCAACCGCCCTCGCCTACGGCGCCCTGCTTCTCAGCTTTGAGACGCGGCTCAGCGCCCGTACCACCCAGGAGGAGATGGCCTTTTTGGTGCAGCTTGGTGAGCACTACGCTGGCCTGTACGGCGGCGAGGAGCGGTCCTGAGCCGCCGTTCGCCCCCCGCCACGGAAGCCCAAAGCCAAAAGCCCCCACCCGTTGCCAGGTGGGGGCTCTTTTCAGTGGGGGCTTAGTCGCCGTAGCTGGGGTGAACCGTGTTGCCCGGGCGGGTGTCGTCGTAGCGCCCCGTGCCCGTGACGGCGTCCGTGCTGGGAACAGCCTCGCCGTACTTCTCCAGCGTGCGCTCGTCGGCAACCTGCATCTCGCGCACCGCACTCAGGCCGGTCCCGGCGGGGATCAGCTTGCCGAGAATCACGTTCTCCTTCAGGCCGATCAGCTCGTCCACCTGGCCACGCATGGAGGCTTCCGTCAACACGTGCGTGGTGTGCTGGAAGGAGGCAGCCGAGAGCCAGCTCTTGGTGGTC
>NZ_JQNI01000002.1:1022500-1032500 GCF_000745175.1 Deinococcus sp. YIM 77859 | reverse complement strand
AGCGGTCGGAACCGGGGTTGGTGACCGGGGAGCCCCGGCGCCCGTTGTCGATCAGGGCGTCCACGGCCTCCTGCAGCATCCGCTTCTCGTTGCGGATGATCATGTCCGGCGCGCCCTGGCTCATCAGCTTCTTGAGGCGGTTGTTGCGGTTGATGAGTCGGCGGTACAGGTCGTTGAGATCAGAGGTCGCAAAGCGCCCGCCGTCCACCTGCACCATGGGGCGCAGGTCGGGCGGCATCACCGGCACCGTCTCCAGAATCATCCACGACGGGTTGTTGCCGCTGCGCTTAAAGGCGCGCACGACTTCCAGGCGCTTGCGGGCCTTGGCGCGCTTGTGGCGCGAGGAGTCTTTCATCTGCTCGCTCAGTTCGGCCTCGAGCTGGTCGAGGTCGAGGTCATCGAGCAGCTCCTTGACGGCCTCCGCGCCCATCTTGGCCTCAAAGTCGTAGGACTCGATCACGCGGACCTGCTTGCGCACGAGGTCGATCTCCACCCGGCCGCTGATCTCGCTGCGGAGATTGCCGCTGTCCGCGAGTTCGTCGCCCGGCTCCACCCGGTCGCCATTCACAACGAGCGGCTCGTCCTGGTAGGGGTAAACCTTGGCGCGGCTCACGATGATGGAGGCGGGCGCATGCAGGGTGATCACCCCATCCGCTTCCGCGATGACCTCCTCTTCCTTGTCAATCGCCCCCACGACCTTCTGCCCAGCACGAACTTCCGAACCGTCACCAACGAGCACGTGCATGGTGGGGTTGATGGGGTACTCGACGCGGCGAGTCCAGTGCGCCGTCACCCGCACGTCCCCCTTCTTCTTGGGGAAGGTGACGTTGGTCAGCCGGCTGTCGCGGCTCACCCGCAGGCGGTCTCCCGCCTCGGCGGTGGCAAGCACCGTTCCCGCCTCCACCACTTCGCCTTCTGCAACCTGCACGTTCATCCCGTGCGGGATATAGACGCGGGCCAGCACTTCGCCCGCAGCGGCGTCCTCGGCAGCGCTATCACGCAGCTCCACCATCACGCTGTCTTCGCCCATGTCGAGCAGGAAGGCGGTGCCGTCCACCGGCGAGGTGAGCTGCACGTCACTTTCGAGCTCCGCCAGGATCTCGCCGGGGCGGAAGCTCTCCTGCTGCACGAGAACATCCGCCGGAAGGGGCAGGGTGGCTTCTGCCTCCTCGGCATAGGCGATTTCGGCGCGGCGGGGGAAGCGGTACTGCGCCAGGCCGTCCATCTTGGAGACGACGTTACCGCCGAGCACCTGGCCGCGGGTGACGTACTCGCCGTCACGGATGGCCGCCTCGGTCCCGACCGGCAGGGTGTACGTCTCCTGACGCCCGAAGCGCAGCTCGCGGTACTCGTCATCGCTGAGGAGTTCGCCGCGTCGCAGGGGCCGCCCGTCCTTTTGGGCGTTCAGGGGGTTGGTGACGATGAAGGAGGAAAAGTACAGCACCTTTTCCAGTTGCGCTGCGCTGAGGTCGAGCAGGGTGCCGATTTTGCTCGGCATGTCCTTGACGTACCAGATGTGCGCGGCGGGCGTCGCCAGGTCGATGTGGCCCATGCGGTAGCGGCGCACCTTGCTGCTTGTCACTTCGACGCCACAGCGTTCGCAGACCTTGCCCTCGTAGCGTTGGCGCTTGTACTTGCCGCAGGCGCACTCGTAGTCCTTGATGGGGCCAAAGATACGCTCATCAAACAGGCCCTCGCGCTCGGGCTTCAGCGTGCGGTAATTGATCGTTTCCGGCTTCTCGACCTCGCCAAAGCTCCACTCGCGAATCTTTGCGGGGCTGGCGATGGCGATACGGACCTTGTTGAAGTCTTTCAAAGTCGTGCTCCTTGGGGGGGAGGCTTGGGGGAGCGGTCAGCTTGCAGCATCTTTGGCCTGGGCCGGAGCTTTCGCCGCTGACGGCTGAAGGCTGACCGCTGACGGCTCGCGCATCAGCGCTTCGGCATCATCCCTTCAAAGATGTCCACCGGCCGGTCAGCGTTATCGAGCACCTCGACGTCCAGGCCGAGCGAGTGGAGTTCCTTGACGAGCACCTTAAAGGACTCGGGAATGGTACTGCCGGAGACTTCTTCGCCCTTGACGATGCTCTGGTAGGCGGCGTCGCGCCCGTCGATGTCGTCGGACTTGATGGTGAGCATCTCCTGGAGGGTATGCGCCGCGCCGTAGGCTTCGAGCGCCCACACTTCCATCTCGCCGAAGCGTTGGCCGCCGAACTGCGCCTTGCCGCCCAGCGGCTGCTGGGTGATGAGGGAGTAGGGACCGGTGGAGCGGGCATGCAGCTTGTCTTCCACCATGTGGTAGAGCTTCATCACGTACATGGTGCCCACCACGACGGGCCCACTGATCGGCTCGCCGGTACGTCCGTCGTACAGGACGCTCTTGCCGGTGCGGGCAAGCTGCATCTGCGCCTGCTCATAGTTGCCGTTCGGCGGGTTGATCACCCCGAGCTTCCCGGCACGCTCCAGCACCTCCTGCTCACGCTTGTCGAGCTCAAAGCCCTCGTCCTTGCGGCGCTGGAGGCGTTCGGCAGCGGCGACTTCCAGCATTTCCTTGATCGCCGCCTCGGTCGCCGAGTCAAACACGGGCGTCACAAACTTCTGGCCGGTCAGGCGCGCGACCTCCCCGAGGTGCGTTTCCAGAATCTGGCCCAGGTTCATGCGCGAGGGCACGCCAAGGGGGTTAAACACCAGGTCCACGGGCGTGCCGTCTTCCAGGTAGGGCATGTCCTCGGGGGGCAGGATCTTGGAGACGACGCCCTTGTTTCCGTGGCGATTGGCCACCTTGTCCCCCACCTGGAGCTGGCGCTTCTGGGCCACGTACACCCGGACCATCTCGCGCACACCGGGTTTGAGGTCTACGCCCTCGTCTCCACGGCGGAAGCGCACGGTCTTCACCACGATGCCGCCCTGGCCGGACTGCACACGCAGCGAGGTATCTTTCACCTCACGGGCCTTTTCACCGAAGATGGAGCGCAGCAGCCGCTCTTCGGGCGTCGGCTCAGACTCGCCCTTAAAGCTCGTCTTGCCCACCAGGATGTCCCCGGGCTTGACCTCTGCGCCCACGCGCACGATGCCGTCCTCGTCCAGGTCACGCAGCGCCGCTTCCGAGAGCCCCGGAATGTCGCGGGTGATCTTTTCGGGGCCGAGCTTGGTGTCTCTGGCCTCGATCTCGTCTTTCTCGATATGCACCGAGGTATAGAAGTCCTTGCGGACAAGCCCTTCGGAGATGCAGATCGCGTCCTCGAAGTTAAAGCCGTCGAAGGGCATGATCGCGATGGTGATGTTCTGACCCAGGGCCAGGCGGCCGTACTCGGAAGCCGGGCCGTCTGCGATCACCTGCCCCGGCACCACCTCGTCTCCCACGTTGACGATGGGATGCTGGTCGAGGTTGGTGCCCTGGTTGGAACGGGTGAAGCGCACGAGCTCAAAGGTACGGATGTTGCCCGTCACCAGCCCTGCTTGCGGGGCGTCCTCCGTCAGCGTGACCTGAATGACGCGCGAATCCACGTAGCTCACGCGGCCCGTCACGTCGCTGATCACACTCGTGCCGGAGTCGGTCACCACGCGCTCCTCGACGCCGGTGCCCACCGCCGGGCTTTCCGCACGAATCAGGGGCACCGCCTGCGACTGCATGTTCGAACCCATCAGGGCGCGGTTGGCGTCGTCGTGCTCGAGGAAGGGAATCAAGGACGTGTTGATCGAGACGATCTGCTTGGGCGAGACGTCCATGAAGTCCACTTCGGCGGGCGTGTACAGCATCGGGTCGCCCTTTTTGCGGGCCAGGACACGCTCTTCAGCAAAGGTGCCGTCCGCGTTCAGGGGGCTGTTCGCCTGCGCGATCACGTAGCGGTCCTCGATGTCCGCCGTCATGTACACCACGTCGTCCGTCACCCGGCCATTCTCGACCCGGCGATAGGGGGCCTCGATAAAGCCCAGATCATTCACCTTCGCGTACGAGGACAGCGAAGAGATCAGGCCGATGTTCGCGCCTTCTGGCGTCTCGATCGGGCAGATGCGCCCGTAGTGGGTGCGGTGCACGTCGCGCACGTCGAAGCCCGCGCGCTCACGGGTCAGGCCGCCCGGTCCCAGCGCGGAGATGCGGCGCTTGTGGCGCAGGTCCGAAAGGGGGTTGGTCTGGTCCTTGAACTGCGAGAGCTGGGAGCGGCCAAAAAACTCGCGCATCGCCGCCACGATCGGGCGGTTATTCACCAGTTTGGTGGGGGTGGCGGCGTCGGGGTTCCCGAGCAGCATCCGTTCGCGCACCCCCCGCGCCATGCGGCCCATCCCCACCCGGAGCTGATCCGCGAGCAGCTCGCCCACCGTGCGCACGCGGCGGTTGCCGAGGTGGTCGATGTCGTCTTCCGTCACCGGCACCTCGATGGCCACGCCGTCCTCGTCGGCTCCCATCGTGACCGTTTCCAGGCCCTGCTGGAGGGCCATCAGGTAGCGAATGGTATCCACCAGGCCCGCGTCGCTGAAGCGGCCATCCGCAAAGGTCAGGAGTGTGCGCTCCTGGCGCTGGGTGCCCAGCTTGGTGTTCATCTTGAAGCGGCCCGGTTCGCCCAGGTCGTAGCGCTTGGGGTCAGCAAGCAGGCCGTAGAGGTACTGAATCGCCTTGTCGCGCTTGGGCGGGTCGCCGGGGCGCAGCACGGTGAAGAGGCGCAGCAGGGCCTCGTCGGCATTCATGCCCGCGCTCTTGTCCTCGGGCAGTTCCGCTTCGGGGTCAAACTCGGTAAACAGGGCCCGCAGTCCTGCGTCGTCATAGCCCAGCACGCGCAGCAGCAGGCTGACCGGGAACTTGCGCTTGTTGACCTTCATCTCCAGCACGCCGCCGTTGAATTCCAGCTCGATCCACGGGCCGCGCTTGGGCATGGGGATGATGGCCGCCGTGTACATCTTTTTGATGCCCTTGTAGGCCGAAGTGAAGTACACGCCAGGCGAACGGTGAATCTGGCTGATCACCACGCGGTCGGCCCCATTGATCACAAAGGAGCCGTCTTCCGTCATCAGCGGCAGGTCACCCAGGAACACCTGGTCTTCTTTGATCAGGCCGCTGTCCTTGTGAATCAGTTGCAGCTTGGCGTACAGCGGTGCCTGGTACGTGAGGTCCTTTTCACGGCACTCTTCCGGCGTGTAGGGCGGCTCGCCCAGGCGGTACTCTAGGAAGTCGAGCACCAGCCCCGTCGAGCGGCCCTTTTCTGTCTCGTCGATGGGGAAGACTTCGCGGAAGGCACTTTGAAGGCCCGTGTCCTCGCGCTGGTCGGGGGCTCGGTCGGCTTGCAGGAACGCCCTGAAGGAGTTCACCTGCACTTCGGTCAGGTTGGGCAGCGGGATCACTTCGGTGATCTCACCGAACCGCTCAATGCGCGGTCTCTGATCAGTCAGGCTCATTCACACCTCGCGCACCCTGGGTGTTGCACCTGCGGCCTCTCGGGGCGGCTAAAAAGGCGCAGGCGAGACCGCAGCTTCAGTCGCTGCGTCCCGGCAAGAACGTGTTAGTTGTGGAGTCTGCTTGCGCTCAAAGCTCTCCTGCCCAACCCATCATGGTTGGCGACAGTCAAGTATAGGTGGAGAAGTGGGCTTTTTGCAAGGGGTAGGATGGAGCTGTGGACGCCCTTGAACCGTTCCTTCCCACGCTCCTCCTGCTGATGCGGGGCCTTACCCTCCTCTGCTTCATTCATGCCCTGGTCACCCGCCAAGACCTCTACTGGCTGCTTCTCCTGGGGCTGGCCCTCTTCCTCGGCGGCATCTTGAGCACCGTGGGGGCCTTGGTGTACGCCTTGACCGTGTTCTTCCCCTCGCTGCGTGGGAGTGGCCGCGCAGCGAGGCGGGCCCTCGGGAGAGGCGTGGAGGCCATCAAGCCCCTCGACGTCCGCATCCGCGAGGCGCAGGAGCGGCTTTCGGAGAGTGATACCCTCGCCCACCGCACCGACCTTGCCGCGCTGCTTGCCCGTGCGCGGCGCGCCGCCGAGGCGCAGGCCGTCCTTCAGCCGCTCCTTTCGGGTCTCTATGCGGGTGACCCGGTGGTGTTGCTCACCAGTGCCGAACTGGAACTTGCGCGGGGAAACGCCGCTGCTGCCGAGGCGCTGCTTGACCGAGTGGATCTGCGGACCAGTGCCGCGACCCGCACCCGCACCCTGACGCTGCTGGCTCAGGCTCAGGAGGCGCAGGGCAAGACGGCTGAGGCGGACGCGACCTACCGCGAGGCCATCACTGCCGCGACGACCGAAGAACCCCGCGCCCGTTACGCCGCCTTCCTGCTGAAACAGGGAAGACGGGAGGAGGCCGCCGGGCTTCTCGATCAGATGGCCCGAACCGAGCAGCGGGCAACCGGCCTCTACCGCCGGCAGGAACGCGAGTGGTTTCAGATGGCGGCGGGGCTGCGGCGCGAGCTGAGGTAGAGCGCTCGGCAAAAAACAAAAAAGAGGCCCCGAAGGAGCCTCTTTCCTTGTTCTGCTGAGCCTACCAGCGGTCGTCGCGCCGGGCAGGACGGCTGCTGTAGCCCCCCGCAGCAGCCGGGGCCGCCTTTGTCACCACGATGTTTTTGGCCTGTGGCCCCTTGCCGCGCTGGCCGGGTTCGATCTCGAACTCGACCTCGTCCCCCTCGTTGAGCTTCTTGAAGCCCTGGGCCTGGATGGCGCTGAAGTGCGCAAACACATCAGGACTGCCTTCCGTCTCGATGAACCCATAGCCTTTTTCTGCGTTAAACCACTTCACTCGACCTACAGCCATCTTCAACTCCTCAAGGAGCCCTGGCAGAAAAGAGACGCGGCGTGTTTACCGCGTCTCTCACAAGGGATCTGCTGGAAAACTCCGCGCCCACTCTCGCGCACCCCAGCCCCAAAGAAGGTGAGCTGGCACACCAGACAAAAACCCCCTGCGTCAAGCAGGGGGCTGCACACCCGGTGGGGCAGGGAATTAGCGGATTTCGACCTTGGCGCCAGCGCCCTCGAGCTGGGCGCGGAACTTCTCGGCGTCTTCCTTGCTGACGCCTTCCTTGATCGGGCCGCCCTTCTCGCTGAGGTCCTTGGCTTCCTTGAGGCCCAGGCCGGTGATGGCGCGCAGTTCCTTAATGACGTTGATCTTGCTGGCGCCCGCGTCCACAAGAATCACGTCGAACTCAGTCTTCTCCTCCACGGGAGCAGCAGCAGCCCCCGCGCCCGCGCCACCAGCGACGGCGACAGCGGCGGTGACGCCCCACTGTTCTTTCAGCGCGTCGATGAGGTCGGCGAGTTCCATGATGGTGAGGGTGCTGAGCTGGTCAATCAGAGCCTGCTTGTCGTAAGCCATGGTGGTGTCCTCCGGTACTGGATATTGAGGGGAAATGGGTGGTGGTGGAAAGGGGACGGATCCGAAAGCTCAGGCCTGGGCTTCGGCAGCGCCGCCAAGCTTGTCGCGGTAGGCTTCGAGAATCCCCACGAAGTTGCTGAGGTGTGCGCTGAGAACGCCCACCAGTTCGCCCTGAAGGCTCTGCTTGCTCCCCAGGCTGGCCAGACGTTCGATCACGCGCACGTCCACACGGCTGCCTTCGACAAAGCCGCCCTTCACAGTGGGAATGCCGCGGTCATTGCCCTTGGCCGCGTCGCTGAGTGCCTTGGCGACGCCCGCCGGGTCCTCATGGGCCAGCACCAGGGCACTGGGGCCTTTCAGGGCGTCGCTGACATCGCGGCCACCCTCCTGCAGAGCCAGGTTGATCAGGGTATTTTTGGCAACAATCAGTTGCCCGCCCTTCTCGCGGATGTTCTTGCGCAGTTCGCTGAGCTGCCCGGCGGTCAGCCCCTGGTAGTCGACGACGTAGAACGTCTCGACGCCCGTAAGGCTACTCCGCAGACTGCTTAGGTTCTGCTGGTTGCGTTCGTTCGCCACGTTGGAGACCTCCTCTGGTGGTGAACAAGTCCAGGTGCGCGGCTTGCGCCCTGACAACTCGGCGGGATATTTAAACCTGGCAAGGGTCCCCGCTGTCTACGGTGCCGAAATGAAGAGGTGCAACAGCGCACCGGGGTGCTGAAGTGAGTGGGGGAGAGTCGAGCAGGGCTTTCCTCTCCCCGGACCATCACGCCTGAGCCTGGCTGCCCAGTTGCAGGGGAATGCTCGGCCCCATCGTGCTCGTGAGGTAGGCGCTGCGGAGGTACACGCCCTTGGCCGCAGCCGGCTTGGCCGCCTCGAGGGCCGAGACAAGCGCCTGGTAGTTGGCGCTGAGGTTGCCGGCTTCAAAGCTGGCCTTGCCGATCGGCGCATGCACGACGCCCGTCTTGTCATTGCGGAACTCGATGCGCCCCGCCTTGAGGCCGCGCACCATTCCCGCCACGTCCGGACCAACGGTGCCGCTCTTGGGGTTGGGCAGCAGGCCGCGCGGCCCCAGCAGGCGTGCGAGGCGCTGGCCGATCAAGGCCATCATGTCGGGAGTGGCCACCACCGCATCGAAGTCCATAAAGCCGTTCGCGATGCGCTCGATCAGGTCTTCACTGCCCACCACGTCCGCGCCGGCCGCTTCCGCCGCCGCCACGTTATCGCCGCGAGTAATCACGGCGACCCGCACCGTCTTACCCGTTCCGTGGGGCAGGGCGACCGTTCCGCGCACGTTCTGATCACTCTTGCGGGGATCAATGCCGAGACGGAAGTGCACTTCCACCGTCTCGTCGAACTTGGCGGTCGCGAGATCCTTGACCAGGGCGGCGGCCTCATCGATGGTGTACTGCTTGGAACGGTCCACCTTTTCAGCGAGGGCGCGGTAACGCTTGCCGTGCTTAGGCATGGGGAGCCCCCTCGATGGTCACGCCCATGGAGCGAGCGGTACCCGCCACGGTGTTGGCGGCCGCCTCAACGCTTCCGGCATTGAGGTCGGGCATCTTGGTGCGAGCGATTTCCAGCACCTGATCCCAGCTCAACTTGCCGACCTTTGCCTTGTTGGGGGTAGCGCTGCCCTTTTGCAGCCCCGCAGCCTTGCGGATCAGGTAGCTCATGGGCGGCGTCTTGGTGACAAAGGTGAAGGAGCGGTCCGCGTAGATGGTGATCTCAACGGGGATAATCGCGTCCCCCTTGTCCGCCGTCTGCGCGTTGAACGCCTTTGTAAACTCCATGATGTTCGCGCCGTACTGACCCAGCGCGGGACCAACGGGCGGAGCCGGGGTGGCCTTGCCCGCAGGCAGTTGGAGTTTGACAACCCCTGCGACTTTCTTCATGCGTGTCCTCCTTAGCTCCCCCAGCCGACCAGGGAGGCCGGCGGGGTGCTGGCGCTAAGTTCTGCTGGGCGCGGCGGCCCAGCAGCAACTTTTTCAGTGTACAGGGCCAGAAGGCATCTGCCAAGCCTGGCCCGGTCGTTTCCGTTACTTGCTGACCTGTGCGAAGTCCAGCTCAACCGGCGTCTCACGGCCAAAGATGCTGACGAGCACCTTGACCTTGGCCTGCGGCGCGTTGACCTCGCTCACCACGCCGCTGAAGTCCGCAAAGGGGCCACTGGTCACGCGAACCATGTCGCCGGGCTTGAGGTCCACCTTCACGCGCGGCGCGGCTTCCTGCTGCGGTTGGGCAGCCACGCCCACCGAGGCGAGCAGGCGCTGCACTTCCTCGGGGGAGAGGGGCACCGGCCGAGTCGCCGTACCGACAAAGCCGGTCACACCGCTCGTGCCGCGCACCACTTCCCACGACTCACCCAGCTCGCCGGGCGCGTCGTCATCTTCTACATCCATCTGCACAAAGACGTAGCCGGGAAAAAGCTTGCGCTCCACCTCAACCTTCTTGCCGCCCTCCTGAAGCTCAACCGCTTTCTCGGTGGGTTGCAGCACCTGGAAGATTTTGGTGTGGAGCATGCCCAACTTCTTGGCGCGTTCCAGCAGGTGCTGCTGCACCCGGTCTTCCTGACCCACGTAGGTGTGGACGGCATACCACTCGATACTCATCCCAGCACCAGCCGAATCAGGGCACCAAAGGCGTAATCCATCAGGAACACGACCAGCGTCAGCGCGATCACGAAGATCAGCACCGCCTGGGTGCCCTCGATGAC